>NZ_JBVIIE010000009.1:0-204752 GCF_055569945.1 Streptomyces sp. NPDC031340 | reverse complement strand
TTTCCCCCCCCCTTTTCCTTTCCTTCCCGAACCCCACTACCGCAGCGGGCACCCCCTCCCCCCCCCCCCCCACGCCGTCATCCGGTGAACGGACTCAGCGCAGTGTGCTGCCTAGTCCTTGTCGCCCCGGTGTTCCGCAGGCTTCGGAACGCTGTCGTAGCCGTAGTTGTTGCCGGAGAACGCGTCGGGCTGCTTGCCCTGACCGTGGTCCGGCTTGCCGTGAGACCCCTCGTGCTCGTCGCCGGGCTTGCCGTTGTGGTCGTGGCCGCCGTTGTCGTGGCCGAATCCGCCGGGCTTGCCGTGGTGGTCGTGGCCGAATCCGCCGGGCTTGCCGTTGTGGTCGTGGCCGGGCCCGCCGGGCTTGCCGTTGTTGCCGCCGGTGACGTTCCCGGCAGTGTTGCCGGAGGTGTTCCCGGTGGTGACGTTGTTGCCGGCGGTGTTGCCCGAGGTGTTGCCCACGGTGCCTCCGCCGGTGACGAGCGGTCCGCCCAGGAGACCGCCGCCGATCACTCCCACCGTCGTGCCGGTGGTGGCGCCGGTGGTGCCGCCGGTCGTCGTGCCCGTGGTGGTACCGGTCGTCGTGCCCGTGGTGGTACCGGTGGTGGTGCCGGACGTCGTGGTCGAGCAGGTGCCCGGGAAGATCCTGTTGTCGTCCAGCGTCACGGCGCCGTTGCGAGCCAGCGCCCGGCCCTGGATGTTCGTCCCCGTGTTCACACTGATCGAGGTCAGAGCCATGATGGTGCCCACGAACGTGGAGTTGGTGCCGAGGGTGGCCGAACTGCCGATCTGCCAGTACACGTTGCACGCCGAAGCGCCGTTCGTGAGCAGCACCCTGCTGGAGGAGGCCGTCGTCAGGGCTTCGGGAATCTGGAACACCCAGACGGCGTCCGGGTTTCCACCGGCGTCCAGAACCAGGTCACCCGTGAGTCCGACACCGGACACGGCCTTGTAGACGCCTGGAAGCAGGGTGTCGCCATTGCCGATTCCGGCCGCGAGGGCGAAATCCGGGGCCTGGCTCGCGGCGTTGTTGTAGGCCGTGACCAGGTCGCTCTTGGCGTTGAGCGCTACCGCGTCCGCCGCGTGCACGGCGCCGAGCACCTGCCCCGGAGGAAAGCCGGAGACGGCTGTCCCCGGACTCACACCGAGATCCTGGCTGAGCACGGTGGGACCGGTGTTGGTGACCTCCGAACCTGCCAGAACGGAGAAACTGGCAGCGGTGCCCAGCGGCACAGGAGTTGCGATGGCCGATGCCGGCGTCGGCATCACCGCGACCAGCACGGCGGCAACCGAGGTGGCGAGACCCGTGGTCAGCCATCCGGTCAAGGAGCGGCACTTGGCCGCCTTCGGAATCTTGAGCTTTATTGAGAGGCCATTTCCTGTGGGAGGGGGCCGTAGCCTGCCGGGCCCTGTCGATCGCCCGGGGCCTTGGAGATATGGCGGAATACTAGGCAGGAATCTCCGTGGAGTCGCATTACCCGAGTGGAGGGTCGGGAATATTCGAGGATTCGGCACTCCAATGCGCGGAGAGTTTCCCTGAATTCGTATTTACGATAATCAGCCCCGAACCCGGCGTCGCCTGAGAAGGGCGCTGATACTTCCTCGCCTCGGTATTTCTTGGCGGTCCGCCGACTCGGTCGGCGGACCGCCCCCCTCTGCCCCGAGTGGCGGGCAGCTTCCGCTCCGACGAGATGCCGAATGGGACCGTGGTGGCACGCGTGTGGCACGTCGCCCGGAACGACGAAGGGCCAGCCGGGGAGGGAACCCAGGAACCCCTCCCGAACTGGCCCTTGGCCCTCTCTTCTGTCCCCCGGCAGGACTCGAACCTGCGACACCCGCTGTGCCAGGGCGCCGGGTCGGTAGCGCCAACGCAGTTGCTCGCGGGCCGGCGTCGCATCCCCCGGCGGCGTTCTCACGTCCTCACCGCGCGGGAGGTCAGAACCCGATGGCCTCGCGCAGCAGCAGCACGGTGCCGCGTCCGGGCTGCGGCTCGGCGTTGAGGACGAGCAGACGGTTGACCGCGCTCGGCTGCCCGTAGGCCGCCAGGGCGCGCTCGGTCTCCAGCGGGAGGGCGTACTCCTCGACCCGGCGCAGTGCGGTGCTCAGGTCGGGCACCACCTTCTGCGCCCCGACGACCCAGACCGCCTTCGCGGCACCGCCGGCCGAGGCGGGCAACTGGCTGCCGGTGGCCGAGGCGATGACGAGCGAGCCGGTCTCGGTGACGGCCGCGACACTGGCGACGAAGACGTCGGGGGTGGCCGCCAGCCGGCGGATCTCGTCGGCCTCGGTGGCGCGGTCCATCGTCAGCACGCGCGGCCGGACGGCCCGGTAGCGGTCGCCCGCCTCGATGTCGTCCGCGATGCCGGAGAGCCGAAGCGTCTCGCTCGCCCCGGTGAACACGCTCGCGCCCTCCGGGATCAGCTCCCTGACGCGGGCGCGGGCCGCCGCGGCGTCGTCGAGCAGTTCGGCGGTGAAGCCGTTCGCGCGCAGCGCCGCGACCGCCCGGTCCAGTCGTTCGGCGGACGCCGGCGCGGCGAAGCCGTCGGCCCCCTGCGCGGCCTCCCGCGCGGCCGCCCCGTCAGTCTCCCCGGCACCCGGCGCCGAACCCGGCAGCGGGCTGGTGTCGGCGTACCGGACCTCGTAGACCCGCTCGGCGAACCTCCAGCCCTCCGGCGTGCGCCGGTAAGTGTCGTGGTAGATGGCGAAGTTCAGGCCCGAGCGGCCGTCCAGCAGGCGTGCGATCTCCTGCATGTAGGTGCGGCCGGTGGCGATGTCGCCGTCGATCCGGATCACGCCCGGGTGGCTGTTCTGCACGAAGAAGTCCCACTGGCTCTGCAGGCGTTCGCCTCCGCTCCGGATCTCCTCCCGGCCGACGAACTCGACCGGGACGTTGGGCATGCGCAGCACGCCGTCGGGGGTGAACAGCCCGGCGAGGCGGGCCCGGTCGCGCATCATCGCCGCGTCGGTGAACTCGCCGCGCAGCGCCTCGATCTCGACGCGGTCGGCGGTCTCCTGGAAGTCGTTCATGGTGAGCGTCCTGTCCCGTGGAAGGTGTACTCGTCTCACCGGTCCGACAATGCGGCCCCGCGGAATGTGAGGCGGGCCGCCGATCTCACATTCCGCAGCTCCCACTCGTCGTACCGGAGAAGGGACACGTACGAGGGAGCCGGAGAGCGCATGACCACGCGGACACGGTCGGAACAGGCACAGCGGCAGGCGGACGGGCAACCGGACCCGGGCCTCAGCACGATCATGGGCGAGCGGCGACACCTGCTCAATCTCGCCTACCGGCTGCTCGGGTCCCTGGCCGACGCGGAGGACGTCGTCCAGGAGACCTGCGCCCGCTGGTACGCGATGTCCCGGGCCGAGCAGGAGGCCATCGAGTCCCCGGGCGCCTGGCTGACGAAGGTGGCCGGCCGCATCTGCCTGAACCTGCTCGGCTCGGCGCGCGCCCGGCGGGAGGCCTACGTCGGCCAGTGGATCCCGGAGCCGCTGCCCGACCCGGCCGAGTGGATCGCCGGGGCGGCGGGCGGCACGGGAGTGGACCCGGCCGACCGGATCACCCTGGACGAGTCGGTGACCATGGCCTTCCTGGTCGTGTTCGAGTCGATGACCCCGGCCGAGCGCGTCGCGTTCGTGCTGCACGACGTCTTCCGCTACCCGTTCGCCGAGGTGGCCGAGATCGTCGGCCGCAGCCCGGCCGCGTGCCGCCAACTGGCGTCCTCCGCCCGCCGCCGCATCGCCCCCGCACGCGCCGGGGCGAGCCCGGACGCCGCCCGGCAGGCGAGCGTGGTCCGACGGTTCAGGGCGGCCTGGGAGGCGCAGGACATCGAGGCCCTGATCGGCCTGCTCGACCCGGACGCCACCGCGGTCTCCGACGGCGGCGGCCGCGCCGTCGCGCACCCGCTGCCGATCGAGGGCTCCGAGCGGATCGCCCACCTCTACCTGACCATCGCCCGGTTCGCGCCGCACCGGACGATCCTCGAACGCACGGTCAACGGGCTGCCGGGCCTGGTGATCGAGTCCGGGGGCCGGATCGAGACGGTGTTCGCGTTCAAGGTCGCCGACGACGACCGCATCACCCGCATCTGGGCAGTACGCAACCCGGACAAGCTCCGCCCCTGGGGCCCGTCCTGACCGCCCTGCCTGTCGACTCCGGGGCGCAGAGCCGGCGGCACCGCGCGTGTGCCACGCTCTCGGAGGCCGGCCCAGGGGCAGGGTGCAAGGGTGCCGGGTGCCGGGCGATCAGGGGAGGACGGGGACATGGGCGAGAGTCCGCGCGAGGCCGTGCCGCGGGGGCGGACCCTGCGGGGATGGTGGTCGGACCGCCTGGGCAAGGAGATCGTCTCCCTCTGGGCCGCGGGCGTCGTTCTGGGCGTCCCCGTCTGGATGTTCATCGAGATCTTCTGGCACCCGGAATCGATCCTCGGTGACGGCGGACTCGCCGCCGTCGGCTTGCTGATGATCCTGGCGGTCGCCGCGCTCTTCGGGTGGACCGGCATCATGATCGTCGGTGAGACGATCGCCGAGTCCCGCGTGACCGCGGGCGGTGCCGGGCGCCGGTTCCTCAGGCTTCGGATACTCGTGGCCGGGACGGCCGGGTGGGTCGCCCTGCGGGCGATCCTGGTCTCCGGCCGGCACGTGCCGCCGACCGTGGGCCTGCTCTCGGCGATTCCGCTGGCGGCTCCCTACGCCCTCGCGTTCCTGGTACTCGCTCTCCGCGGGAACACCCCGTGGCGCACGGTCCGCACCGTGCTCCTCGGGTCGACCGCCCTGGTGGTACTGCTCCGGTTCCTGTGACCGGAGCCGGTCCGCGGCGCCGCACGCCCGCACCGCCTCCTGGGCCGCCCATGGCGACGGGCGGCGACAGGGCCGCCGGGATGCCTCGGCTGCTCACGGGGAAGCGCGTAGCCACGCCCGCCGCACCCGAGCGAGGCAAGGGCGGCCTGCGGCGGTCTCGGTTCAGTTCTTGCCGTTGTCCACGATGACCGGTGTGCCACTCGAGTCCGTACCGCACGGCACCGCGTACACCGGGTTGGCCTTCGCGGCTTCCTTGTAGGCCTCGAGGCACTGGTTGTACAGCACCTTGTCGCTCAGCGACCCCTCGAGGATCTTGTTGGCGCGGGCGACGCCCTCCGCGTCGATCCGCCTGCGCTCCGCCTGCGCCTTGGCCGTACGCACGGCCTCGGTGGCCCGCTCGGTGGCCTGCTCCTGCTGGATCTTCTTGTCGATCTGCTCCTGCAACTGCTCCGACGGCCTCACATTGCGCAGGTTGACGGCAGTGACATCGATGCCGCGCGGCGCCAGTCGCTCCTTGACGAGGCCCGCGATCTCCGAGCTGATCTGCTCACGGCCCGATGCGTAGCCCTCCTCGCTGGTGTGCTTCGCGAAGACGTTGCGGATGATCTCCCGGCTGTCCGGCAGCACCAGCCGCTCCTCGACGGCTTCCTCGCTGCCCGCCAGCCGGTACAGCGCGACCGCCTTGCCCGGCACCACGGCCCACTTGATGGTGACGTCCGCGTAGAGCACACCGCCCTGAGAGGAGCGGACCTCGACCGTGTCCTTGCCGTTGAGGTCGAGGTCCACCGGGCGGGTGGAGAAGGGCGTGACGTCGGTGAACGGTGACTTGAAGTGGAGACCCGAGGTCAGCGGCCTGCCGACGCCGCCGAAGGTCACCGGCACGCCGACCTCGTAGGCGCTCACGACGTAGACACAGGCGAAGGCGCCTGCCAGCAGGCCCGTCATGGCGCTGAGCGCCGCCCCGAGTCTCCAGTGGCCTGCGGCGGTGCGGCCGCGGCCGACGAGCAAGAGCACTGCCGCGGCTATGAGCAGCAGGATGCACAGTACGAACACAGGTGTCCCCCTCCGAAAACGCTCCGCGCCGCCCGGGGCGCGGCCCCGGCGCATCGTAGCGACCTCCGGTGTCGGGCAGGCCACGCGCAGCCGCAACCCGGGCAGGGCGAGATCACATGCTCGGCCGTCCCGCCGCCCTCGTCAGGGGTGTTCGCCGTCCCGTCGCCCTGCGGCCGTTCAGAACCGTGCTCCCACGTCCGCCCCGCTGCTGGGCCGCAGGAAGGCGGAGGACGGGATGGCGCCGGCGGCCGTCCTGGCCCCGGTGATCACGCCTGCGTCGGTGCTGACGAACGACCAGGTGCCGCCAACATCCCAGGAGTTGCCGCTGCCGGTGGAGTTCGAGCCGAGCGAGGCGTTGGTGCCGTTGGCCACCGCCAGGTTCTTCGTCAGCGTGCTGGAGGAGCGGCTGAATTCGAAGCCGGTCTTGGCGTTCTTCCACGCGGTGCAGTGGTCGATCTTCATCTTGCCCGGGTTGTTGTTGTCGACGAAGCCGCCGGCGGAGTTGCCCCAGGCCATGCTGTTGCGCACGGTGTGGTCGGCGGCCACACCGTTGCCGCCCATCTTGAACCCGTTGCCGTCGCCCTGGTAGTCGGGCAGGTTCCACCGGTTGAACCCGTTGCCCCAGGCGAGGGTGTTCTCGACGAGGATCGGCGAGCTGTCGAACATCCAGAAGTCCAGGCCGTCGTCGGAGTTGTTCCACAACCGGGCGCCGCGCACCACGTTGCCGCTTCCGGAGCCCTCCTTGATGGCCAGCCCGTCGGCGCTCTCCCCGTTCTTCCGCGGGTCGTGGTTGCCGTAACTGTCCAGATTCAGGATCTGGTTGTCGCTGGAGGCTCCCTGGAGATGAAAGCCCGACTCGTAGTTGTCCCGGGTGACCAGGCGGTCGAAGACGTTGTGACTCGTGTCCACGCCGAACACGCCGTAGGGGCCGTGGATGATCTCCAGCCCGCTCACCCGCCAGTACTCGCCCTCGATATGGACGGCTCCACGCTCGGCCCGGGGGATGGACGAGCCCACCGCGCCGGGCGTGTACGGCATGTTCTCGCCGTCGATGACCACGTGTTCGCCGTTGTAACCGCGCATGGTGATGGGCTGGCTCGCGGTGCCGCTCTTGAGCAGTTGGATGTTCGTGGCCGGCGCGTACGTTCCGCCCCGGATCTGGATCGTGGTGCCTGCCTGCGCCAGGTCCACCGCGCGCTGGATCGTCTTCAACGGGGCGGCGAGCGTCCCCGGATTGCTGTCACTGCCGTTGCCCGCTACGTACAGGTCGCTCGCCGCGACCTGACTGCCCACCTCCGCGGCAAGGCGCGCGGGCGCCGCGTGCACACTCCCGGCGGAGGACATCACGAGTAATCCGACGAGGAGGCCGGTGGACCGGACGGCGGGCTTCACACGCATGGTTCGTCTCCAAGGTTGCGACTGCGCACGGATACGACGACGAGGAAAGCGCTTTCTGCTGCTGCAGCGAAGCTAGGCTGTAGTTCTGAGCACGTCAAGAGTCGTCGCGCTCACTCCCCGCAGTTGTGGACATGGGCGTACGGCGCCCCCGCTCGCCGTCGCGGGGAGCCGGGCGACGCGACACGGGTCTCCTGGACGAGCCGACGACGCTTGGTGAGCCGTACTCGCGTCACCTGGAGAGCTGATGAATCACAGCACGTGGAGGACGCGTCGGGCCCGGCAGCTTGCGGGTGAGGCGGTGGAGTACGACCAGGAGTACGTCGACGCGCGGCTGGCCGGCGATCTGGGGCAGGCGGTCTACGACCGTCGGATCGAGCTCGGTCTGTCCCAGGCCGAATTGGCCGAGCGGGCTGGGATGACGCAGCCTCAGGTCTCCCGGACGGAGGGCGGCGACGCCGTGCCGACTCTCCCGCTGCTGCGGCGCCTGGCCAAAACGCTGGACGGCACGCTGAACCTGGCCATCGACGAGGGCGATTCCCACGTCACCTTCACCCCGCACGCCGTCTGAGACCGAACCGCATCCGATTCGTCAAGGACGTCGTCGGCCTGCGTCAATGTGCCGTCCGGCGTCGTTGTTGTCAGCGACCTAACCGGGGCGCGGCGGCTGCGGTCCTGTCGGTGGGGCTCTGAACGGTCCTGCGTTCAACCTCCGTGGTTGTTCCCGAGGAGCGCCGTGTCGTCGGCGGGGTGAGGTTCCCCCAATGCTGCGGCCGCGGCGATCTTTCTAGGAGTGGGATTCGGATCCTTGCCGGGCAGTGAGCGTTTTCCATCCTCACTCTGAGCTGGTCAGATGAAGGGCGAGGACGGCCTGGACGAGTTTGTGATCCGGGTGGTCGAGCACCGAAGCTTGCGCAGCAGCCGCCAGGACTTGAGGGTGGCGACGGCCTGCTCGCCGAGGGCGCGGATCTTCGCGTGGGGCCGGTTCACCGCCTTCTGGCCGGTGGAGAGGGTCTCCCACCGGCCCCAGTACGGGGTGCGGACCGTGCCGCCGGCGCCCCGGTAGGCCTTGTCCGCCCAGCACGGGATACCGGCGTCGGCGAGAGCGTCGAGGATGCCGTGTTCACGGGCCGCGCGGATGTCGTGGACGGCGCCGGGCAGAGCCGGTGAGGCCCACAGCAGCCGACCGAAGGGGTCGGCGACGGCGGGAGCCGATCGCACGGCGATGCCGCCGCAACTAGTGCCTTCCACGGCCGCTGGTGAGGGCGCCTGCGCACCCAGATGCCTTAGCAGCGGCACGCCCGCCCCCATGGCCCGAAGGCGGGCGCGGTAACGCTACTGGCTCAGCTGGCCTTCTGCTTTTCTCGCATTTCGTGGACGTTGGCGGCGGTGAGGGTGCCGTCCTGCAGTTCGTAGTGCGAGAGGGCGAGGCCGAGGCCGAAGAAGGTGGGTGCCCATTCGCCGACGAAGATGCCCCATCGGTCGGCTCGGTCGAGGCCTCTTCCGGATTCGGCTTTGAGGCTGCCGGCCCAGGCGGCGATGCTGAAGCCGATGGAGGCGAGGCCCGCCGTGTAGGCGTGTTCGCTGCGGATGCCCATTTCGTGCATCTTCTTGATGATCATTAGATGGGTCTCCGTTCTGTCGGGTTCCCTGAAGCGAGTCCCCTGCCTGCGTGACTCTTATGTGCCGATTTATCACACTTTAGCCGCCGCCTGCTTCCTGTGCCGCTCGTAGGCTGGTGAGGCTCGGGGCTAGTGTCTCGTGATCCTGTTCATGTCAGTTCGAGTTGTTGTTGACGAGTTTCTTCACGTTGGTCGCGACGAGCCTGACCTTCGCGAGGGCCTCGCCGGCGGTTGCGGTCCAGGTGAACGGTTTCGCGCTCTCGTTCCAGGAGGTGATGTAGTCGCGGATCTGTTTGATCAGGACGGTCACGCTGGAGAACGTTGGTGTAGCGGCAGGCGGCAGCGATGTTCGTGTGGCCGTCCTGCCGGAACACGCTGACGGCGAGGTTGAACCGCTCCGGGTCGGATGGAGGCTCGATTCCCTGAGAGGATCGAGTCATGGCACGTCCGTCCGGACGGGCTCCGCGACGTACTGGTGCAGCTCAGCCCGGTACGCATAGCCGTCGTTGCCTGACCCCGTGGTGTCGTAGAGCTGGGGCTGGTGGATGCGCCCCTCGAGCAGTGCGGCTGCCTGTCGGTTGCCCTCCCAGGGTTTTTACGCAGCTGCGTCCTGCGGTGCGGAGAGCGCAGCCGTGCCAGCCCCAGATCTCGGGGCCGGAGGCGCCCACCCCTACGCCGACTGCGTGAAGGCCGGGGCGAAACCGGCGGAGACGCCCAGCGCCCAGGGAGGATCTTGCCCGATGGCGCGTTCCCATTCGTTCCCATGGAAGGCCAAAAAGCCCCTCGGGGATCACTTCCGAGGGGTCTTTCTCATGCATCGTGCCTGTTCAGGCGTGGTGCCCCCGGCAGGATTCGAACCTGCGACACCCGCTTTAGGAGTTCGGCCGGGCTGTCGCTGGCAGGGGCGGACTGTTGCTCACGGCTGCCGTGAGGAACCGTGATGGGCTGCTGACATCCACCGTCGTTGATGTCATCCGTGGATGTCGGCTTCGCGGGTCGGCAGCTCCCGTCAGCGTTTCTTCCGAAGCTTGCGCATCTTCGCCTCGGCTTTCCTCTTCTTCCGCTGCTCCACTCCGTACGCGGACCACCGGCCTTGATGCTTGGTACACCGCGAGCTACCGATGATCGCCTTGCTTTGGCAGCGGCCACCGCTCTTGGTGGGGCACCGCACCTCGACTGAGCCATCCCACCCCCTCCTCAGGGCCCAAGGCGAGCCCCCTTCCTCACGCTGCCCGCAGAGCCGACTCACGCCGAGGGCGCAGAAGACAGCGCTGGAAGCACGCTGAAGTGGTCAGCTGGTTCCGCGGCTCGGAGAGGAGTTGCGCCCAGGTGCCGGGTTCCTGCTGCCGTGTGAGCCACCTGCCGATGCCAGTGCGATCGAAGACGCTACCAGGAGGGATGTGGGGGAGGCTGCCGTCGGCATCGGCGAGGACGGCGAGATTGTAGTAATCGGATTGCCAGCCCAGCGGTCACGCGCAGTCCCAGTCTGGATCGATGGCGGTCAGCTGTGCTGCGCGCGGCGGCCCGCTTGGGGCCCTTCCGAGTCCGTCCTTGCGGCGGAGGATGGCGATGTGCTGCCCTGCGGGCACCGTCTCGTCGTCCTCTCCTCGGTCGCTGTGTCGGCCCGGAAGCCCCACTTTTGGTGTCCGGGACATGTACCCGTGCTCCACGGTTCGTTCCGCATCCGCTCACCCATGGGGAGCGTTTGTCCCGTTAAGTGAGATCCTTGGGTGAGGTCGGTGACGGAATTTTGGTTTTCCCCCCAACCCGGTGAGGGGATACGGCGGTTGACGGCCCCTTAGGTATCGGAGGGGTCGCCGGCGGGTGTCGGCGGCGGTCTCTACACTTGAACAAGCCTGCTCATGCCGGAGTCGACCGTATGGCGACGACGGCCAAAGGGCGAGTGGGTAACAACAGCATGGGTCCGGCTTACAGCAACCGGGCACCAGGAGAGGGGCACTTGATGCTCCAGCATGACGTCGTGCGCTCTGAGGTTTTGAGCCGCCTGCAGGACATGGTTAAGTCCCGTTCGTGGGACGGCGAGTTCCTCGACATCGTCGACACCGCCTTGAACCTGGCCCTGAGCCAGGACCGGCCGGCCGAGAACGCGAACCACCTGGCCCGGAACGTGATGCGCGACGCGCGCGGAACGATCATCCGCGCTAAGCGCAACGCCTGCCGGAGCGCGGCTGCCCGGCCGCTGCCCGATGCCGCTCGCCGCCGGGTGACGACGGTGGAGGCGGACGGCTCGATCACCGCCGAGATGGTCACCCATGACACCCCCGAAGCACGGGTCCTGATCGCCGAGACCCTCCGGGAGCTGCACACCTTCGCCCTCGCCCTTGGTCCGTACGGGCCCGGGTGCCTGCAGGACATGCTCGGTCAGGAGACCGTGCCCGTCTCTGCACGGCGCAGGGGCGTCTCGATCGCCACCGTTGAGCGGGCGCGCCGCGCCCTTCGCGAGCAGACCCGCATCCTGATGGAGGGCGCCGCGTGAGCGCCTCCGGCGACATCCCCATCCTCGTGACCTCCGCCGGCCAGGACGCTCTCACCAGGGCCGTCCGGTTCACGCGCAGCGTCGTCCGCACCCGGGTCGAGCCCAAAACCGTCGGCGCCTACCTGCTGCTGGGCCACTTGCGGGGAGCCATCCGCCCGCTGTATGTGGGCAGGTCAGACACTTGCTTGCACCGGCGCCTCTACCACCACCCCCTGCAGGGGGTCGCGACCCACTTCATCGTCACGCCGACCCGCACCCCCGACCAGGCGTATGCGACCGAGGCCCATTGGTATCACCGCCACCTCTCCGTCGGTCACCCTCTCCTCAACCGCATCCACCCTGCCAGCCCTGCCAGAGCGGCCCGCCGCTGCCCGTTCTGCGGGGAATCGGCCCTCGAACGCGCCCTCGCCCGGGCACTGTCCCATTCCCACCCCTCCCAGACCAGGAGCACCCCATGACCACCACCATCCCGGGCATCATCCCGGTTGTCCTCTCCGGCCGCGCGCTGCTCAGCCTTCGCGAATCCGGCCACAACTTCCCCTCCGCCGTCGGCGAGGTCATCGACAACAGCATCGAGTCGGCCGCCAACAACATCGAGATCCTCACCGAGACCGAGACCGAGAACCGCAAGAAGGTCCTCAGCCGCATCATCTTCGTCGACGACGGCTCGGGCATGGACGACGACACGCTCCACCACTACCTGCAGCTGGGCTTCTCCAGGCGCTACATGTCCGAGAAGACCATCGGTAAGTTCGGTGTCGGTGCCAAGCTCGCGGGCCTCAGCGTCGGCACCCGCATCGATGCATGGTCCCGCGTGGCGGGCAGCGACAAGATCCGGCACGTTGCCTTCGACCTCGATGAGGCCCTCAAGGCTGAGGAGAATGGCGGTACCGCCGGCATCGCCCCTCCTGATGACGAGCCCCTGCCCGTCCACCTGGAGCCGTATTTCCCCACCGGCTCGGGCACTGTGGTGATGTGGTCGAAGATCGACAGGGTCACAGACAGCGAAGGCCGGAGCACCCCAGACCACGTCATCGTCGAACTGAAGAAAGAGCTGGCCCGGATCTTCCGTGCGTTCCTCAGCGGCGGCATCCGTATCAGCGTCGACGGCATGCCCCTCAAGCCGCACGACCCGACCTTCCGCCAGAAGGGCACCTGGGCCGAGCAGGTCCTCACCGACCACTTGAAGGCCACTGGCAAAGAGGTCGGTGACCTTCGAGGCCAGGTTTTCCACGACAAGATCGTCAAGGTGGAAGGCACCACTCATGAGGTGCGCGTTGTCATCACGCTGGCACCGCCGGAGGTCGTGCGAGTCAAGGGTGCCGGCCGGGATGCCCTCGCGATCAAGTTGAGGATCCCGGAGAACGAGGGCGCCATCAGCTTTATGCGCCTGGACCGCGAGATCAACTACAACCTCGTAGCCAGGCTCTTTCCCGATGGGGTCATGACGAAGGACCGGTACATCGGCTTCGAGGTCCATTTCACGCCCGAACTCGACCGCATGATGGGCGTCCGTAACGTCAAGCGCGGAGCGGTCCCCTCCGACGGGCTCCGCCGCACGCTCAAGAACATCGCGTACAACGTCATCCCTGGGATTCGCGAGGAGATTGACCGGATCTGGGGTCAGGCCGAGCGCGACAACGCGAAGAACTCGGGAGAGCACAACTCACTGGCCCGTGCCGTCAAGGACGCGGATCGCACCATGCCCAAAGCCCGAGCCAAGTCGAACCTCACGGAAGCGCAGGTCGCGAAGGAGTACGTCAATCTGGCGAAGGACGCCGGACGGGACAAGAGCGAGGAGGAGAGGAACGCCTACGTCGAGGAGATCAAAGACCTTCCGTTTGTCATCGAGACGGTAGACGTCCCCGGGGACGACCTCTTCCAGCTCACCCACCTCGAAGGCCAGACGCTCATCCGGCTAAACGAACGCCACGTGTTCTACCAGGAGCTCTACGAGCCCCTGAAGGTGCTGTCGAATCAGCAAAACAGCAGCTCCGAGGCGCCGGCAACGGCGCGTCGAGCCATTCAAGCCATCACCCTGCTCCTGGTCGCCTATGCGAAGGCCGAGTCCATGCACGAGACGCCCGTCGACCAATACAAGGAACTCCGCAAGTGGTGGGGCACCTTCACCGATCAGTACCTCACGAAGATCAATCACATCCTCTGAGACCAGCCGCCATCCGGGCGACAATCTGAAGCGGGCTGGGCAGACACTCCTCGTGTCTGCCCAGCCCCCTTCATCGTGACCTGGGCCTGACCGCCGTCCCTGTCCCAGAAGCCCGCTCGAAGTCGTGGCAGCCGCTTGTCTCTTCGCGCAGCCTCCGGCGCCGGGCCATGAATTCTTCGGATTCGGCGCGCATTCGCTGCTGCATTCGCCACCTAGCCTCTTCCTGGTCGAACTCCTTGGCTTCGGGTACGGACAGGACCAGGGACTCGCACAGCTTGCACTTGCGCTTTCGATCTTCGCGGCGCTCGTTAGGCAATACCTGGCGTCGGGGCGGGGACAAAACCGTCAGGAGGCCGCGCCGCCCACTTGCCATTCCTCGCCTCAGCAAGGCTGGGATGCTCATGACGAACGCACAGAGGAACAGAAAAACCAGGGTGAGAAGCACCTCCGGACTGGACGACGTGGTCCCGCGCCGAGCGGGAGAAGCACCACAGGGATGCTCCTGCGCACCACAACGAGGAATCCACGGGTACTTATTAGCCCGGCCTTGTGGTGCGGATGTGGTGCGCACCCCGCCCATTGGTCCAGACAATAAAACTCGCGCTCTCAGCTTGGGAAGCTTGGGTCTTCTGGGTGCGACCACTGGACTGACCTGCGGAGAAGCGGCGTTGAACCCCTGGCCGTGCCTGTGATGAGTCTCCGCTGTTCCCCGTGGTTCCCTGCAGGATCTGGCACGCGAATGGCACGGGCTCTTCGCCCCGAACGTCCATGGCGAAACTGGGTCCCGGAGCGTCTGAGCCTCAGTCGACGACAGTCAGCCACGATGGCGGGTCAGCCGACCGCGCAGGCGCGCGTGTGCCTCGCTGTACCCCTGCCGACCTCAGCCATGTTGTCGGCCGTCGACCAGAGCAAGTCTCGACGGCGGACGCGATGGGTTGCACCTTGCGTGACGACCTCGCACTATTGAGTCTTGCGTGGCTGCAAATGTCACAAACCGTGTGGAACTGCTAGCGGGGCCAGTCATGCTGAGTGAGGCCGGGACGTTATTCCTGTGTGGAGGTAGTCAACTCCATCATTGCCTGATAGTAGGTCTCGCCGTCAATCTCGCCGTCCTGATACTGGCGCATCAGCTCGTCGACTTCGGCTTTGAGTTCTGCCCGGTCCATCTTTATCTCCCGATATGTTGGATTCGGCGGCGTCCTCAGTCAGACAACTCACCTTCGGCGTGGCCGCCCGGCTTGGTGGGGTTGCAGCTTAGAGGCGTGGACTCGGGGCTATGAGTCCATCTCGTCTTCGGCCTCGCACCAATGATCTCCGCCGTGCCCGGGCTCCAGGCGGCAGCGCACCCCTCCCAATTTGCGTCGGCCGTACGGGAAGTACAGGGCGTCGCACCAATTGTCCGAATCGGCCACGTGCTTTCCCTCCTCTCGCCGGCGTCTGATGGACGCCGTCATCCTGCTCGCCATCTGAAGATGGCTCACTGTAGCCATTTGCGTACGGTTGCTGCACCTTGTGCGGCGCGGGCGCCGGCCGGGCTGGAGCGGGGCGTAGACAGGAGCGGCCCGGCCGGGGGCCGGGCCGCGCGCGGTGAGCGCAAGCGAGCCGCCTTGAACCAGTAGAGAAAGTTGTAACTCAGTCGGTCGGCTGGGGCTTGAAGGCGTATGCGCAGGCTGGGAGTTCGGCGTCCTGCCGGTTCGCCAGGGGCAGGAAGATCACAGGCCGGATCGTCCATGTGATGCGGGTGTCGGAGTGCGTGACCGAGACGGTGCAGGGCTCTCCGCGTAGGAGGGCGTGGCGGGTTGCGATGCGGCCTTGGTAGAGCCATGCCCATGCCTCGTCCGACGCTTCGGGGTCGAGTGCCGGTGAGATGGCGCGGAGGGCGACCGCGACCCATCTGTCCGCTTGTGGTGGCGAGTAGGCGTCGAAGGGTGCTCGGAGTGCCGGTCCCTGGGCGGAGGCCAGGTCTTCGGTCCAGCACTCGCACCAGTAGCCGCGGGTGGGTGCGTTCATGTGGCCGCTCCCAGGGGGTAGATCACGAGCACGTAGCGGGTGCTGTCGTCGTAGAGGGTGAGCTGATATCCCGTGCCGCTGGCGAGGTAGGTGAGGGCGCGTTCGTGTTCCGCCTCGTCCGTCAGCCAGTGCAGTCCCGGCCGTGCGTACGCGGCTTCGAGCTGGTCTGTGATGTGGTGCGTGCGCTCTCGTAACCAGCGCAGGGCCAGGCGGGGGCTTGCCGCGTCGTGTGAGCCGAGTGGGATCGAGCGGGCATCGTCCAAGGTGTGTGCGGCGGCTCGGCACTGGTAGGGGAGTGGCTGGGTGCTCACGTCTGGCGCGTCGGCGTGGGTGGAGGTCAGCACGGGTGCCCTCCTGCCGGTTCCTTCGGTGCGGTGAACAGCTCGGCGGTGACGGTGTGGCCGGCCTGGCTGGTGTGAACGATGACCCGCTGGGCGAGTGCGCTGACCATGTCCAGGCCCCGGCCGTGTTCGGCGTCCTGGTCCTGGTGCTGGGTCTTGGGGGCTGTGCTGGTGCCGCCGTCGTCCGTGACCGACAGGGCGACCACCTGCGGGGAGATGGCAAGGGTCAGGTGGAAGCTGCCGTGGTCCCGGCCGCTGGCTGTGTGAAGGATCGCGTTCGCGCTCAGTTCGCTCACGATCAGTTCCGCGTCTTCCGCCAGAGGCGATCCGCGCAGGATGTCGCGTGTCCAGCGACGGGCCCGGCTCACCTCTTCCGGGAATCCTGGACAAGACAGTCCCCAGACCCGAATCTTGCTCGTATACTCGTGCATACAAGTTCCTTCGTGCTGATAGGCCGCCATGTGCAGCGGGTTCGGGCTAGACGAGTTTCACGCCGTCGTGGGCGCGGATGGCGGGCGGAGCCGCTGCGTCGAGTGCGTCCAGTACGCGGATCGCGTACGCCTCGTCGGCAAGCTCGGTGACCTCTTCGCGGGTGGCCCAGCGCAGGGCGCGGGTTTCGTCCCCGGAGGTGGGCGTGCCGTCGGCGGCCTCGCAGCGGAAGACCAGCGAGACGATCAGGCCCGTCATGTTCTTGTAGACGCCGGTGAGGGTCGCCGATGGTGCGATCTTGATGCCGGTCTCTTCGAGGACCTCGCGCTGGAGAGCTTCGGGGATGGTTTCCTCGCGCTCGAGGACGCCGCCCGGGGGCTCCCAGTGGCCGTTGTCGCGGCGCTTGATCAGCAGGGCCCGGCCCTGGTCGTCAACGATGACCCCGGCGACGCTCACGGAGTGCGGGCGATCAGTGCTCACGTTCCTCGGCCCTCTCGGCTGACTAGGCTCTCCACGGTAGCAACAACGACCAGCGGCTCGTCTAGACACCTAAAGGAGTACACATGTCCCCTCTCCCTTCCGGCTTCCTCGGCGCGCTCGATCCCACGAGCGACCGTGCCGTCTTCCGGCAGATCGCCGACCAACTGCGCGAGGCCATCGACCGCGGACGGTTCAAGGAGGGCGAGAAGCTGCCCTCGGAAGCGGAACTCGTCGAGCACTACGGGGTCTCCCGGATGACGGTCCGCAACTCCTTCTCCATCCTCCAGGGCGAGGGGCTCGTGCACGCCGAGCACGGCAAGGGCGTCTTCGTACGGCCCCGGCCCCCCGTGCGGCGACTCGCCTCCGACCGCTTCGCCCGCCGCCACAGGGAGCAGGGGAAGTCCGCGTTCATCGCGGAAGCCGACGCCGCCGGCAGCCACCCCACGGTCGACAGTCTGGAGGTGAAGGAGGAGAAGGCCAGCCAAGAGCTGTCGACGCGGCTGGGCTCCGTGCGGCGTGTGCTCGCCCGGCGGCGCCGTTACCTCCTCGACGGCCGCCCGGTCGAGTTCGCCACCTCCTATCTGCCGCTCGACATCGCCCGGGGCACGCCGATCGCGGAGCCGAACCCCGGGCCCGGCGGCATCTATGCCCGCCTGGAGGAGCTGGGGCATCACCTGGACCACTTCGAGGAGGAGATCAGGGCCCGGATGCCTTCCCCGGACGAGGTGCGGACGCTGCGGCTGGCTGCCGGTGTGCCTGTCATCCACCTGGTCCGGACCGCGTACGACACGGAGGGGCGGGCTGTGGAGGTGTGCGACACGGTGATGGCGGCCGACGCCTACGTCCTGTCGTACCAGCTTCCGGCGACCTGACCGCGTGAGCGGCGGTGGTGCGTGGGGGATCGCCTTCGACTCGTACACACCGACACGGTTACTCGTATAGACGAGTGGGCAAGTCGTATGGCAAGGTGTTCACGTGATCCCGGAAAGCGGGTTCGCAGTACGCATCATGTCTAGACGAGTAGATAGGAATGTGCCTTGCGCACCATCCGTGTGGAGACCTCGGCGGCCACGATCCTGCTGACCGAGGCTCCGGAACCCAAGGTCCGCGACCGGCAGACGGGCGAGATCGCCAAGGACGCCATGAGCGGTGAGGCGCTCATGACGGTCGGCGTCGTCTACATCGAGGACGGTGAGTCGTCGCTGATCAAGGTCACCGTGCCGGAGAGCGGGGTGTCGGAGGGGATCGCCCTCGGCTCGCCTGTCTCGCTGCCGGGGCTGGCCGCTCGCCCGTGGGAGAGCGTGTTCAACGGGCAGCAGCGGCACGGCATCGCCTACCGGGCCGCCGCCGTCACCCCGGCCGCGTTCCCGGCCGCCGTGGGGGCCTCGGCCTGATGACCGACCTGACGACACTCCTGGAGGTGGGTGGTCCCCTCGCCGCACTCGGTGGCGGGGCCGCCTACACCCGGGTCAAGCATCCGGCGGTCTACTGGTCCACGGTCGGTCTTCCGCTGTCCACCGCCCGGCTGCTCGGCTCGTACAGTTCGGTCATGGAGGCGTGCGGGCTGACCGTGGCGCCGTCCCGGCTGCGGGTCCTCGCGGTCAAGGCCACCACTCGCCGCGAGGTGCGGCCCGTGCCTCCGCGTCGGGGCATCATCCGGCCCACCTCGACCGGGTTACGGCTTCGGCTGCGGCTCGCTCCGGGCCAGGAGCCGGCCGACGTCGCCGCCTCGGCCGAACGGCTGCGCCACGCCTGGGGAGTCCACGCCGTCTACGTGACCACCGTCAAGCCCGGTGTGGTCGAGTTGCGGCTCGTCGGCTTCGACGTCCTGCGGCGCGTACGGATGCCCCGCAAGCTCGACGAGGGGCTGTTGACGGTGCCGGTGGCGCTGCGGGAGGACGCCATGCCGTTCGTACGCGACTACCGCACCGTTCCGCACCAACTCACCCTGGGCGCCACGCTGTCCGGCAAGTCCATGTACCTGCGGCACCTGATCACCGGACTCGCACGGCAACCGGTCGCCCTGGTCGGCATCGACTGCAAGCGCGGTGTGGAGCTGGCGCCGTTCGCCGCCCGGCTCTCCGCGCTGGCCACCGACCCGGAGCAGGCGGCCGAGCTGCTGCCCGTGCTCGTCAAGGAAATGGAGGACCGATACGACCTGATCAAAGCCCGGCAGGGCATCGCACCCGGCACCCCGGCCGAAGACATCACCTCCGACATCTGGGGCCTGCCCGAGAGCGAGCGGCCCACCCCGGTCGTCCTGTTCGTGGACGAGGTGGCCGAACTCTTCCTCGTCGCCACGAGGAAGGACGAGGAACGGCGCGACGAGATGGTCACCCAGCTCATCCGCCTCGCCCAGCTCGGCCGGGCCGCCGGTATCTACCTGGAGGTCTGCGGGCAGCGCTTCGGTGCCGAGCTGGGTAAAGGCGCCACGATGCTGCGGGCCCAGCTAACCGGCCGCGTCTGCCACCGCGTCAACGACGAGGCCTCGGCGAAGATGGCCCTCGGCGACATCGCGCCGGAAGCGGTCATGGCCGCCTGCGCCATCGCTCCCGAACGGCCGGGCCTGGCCGTGGCCGGGGACACCTCCGGCGGCTGGTCCCGCATCCGCACCCCCTACCTCTCCCTCGGCGACGCTGCCCGCGTCTGCCAGGAGTCGGCCCACCTGGCGCCCGACCTGCCCGCGCTCAAGCCCTTCCGGCCGCACGTTCCGGCGGGCCCCGTCGACGCCCCGGCGCCGCTCGTCCGGCCGCGCCCGGTGACCGACTGATTTCCCCTCTTTATCCGGTCGGCGTGACCGCCTCGCGCCACCTCCCTACCCCTGCCATGCCCGAATCCGAAAAGGAGCCGCAGCATGCGTGCCCACCTGGCCCGTGTCGACGCGGTACTCGTCCAAGCGCTCATCGCGGCGGCGCTGTCCTTCGCCCACCTGCACGACATCGCCTCGGCGGCCGGACAGGACGGGTGGAAAGCGTGGGCCTACCCGATCAGCGTCGACCTGCTGCTCGTCGCCGCCTGGCGCCGACTGCGATCTGGCGACGCGAGAGCGGCCGGGTGGTGCTGGTTCGTCATCGCCCTCGCCGCATCCCTCGGCGCCAACGTCGCCACCGCCGGCCTGCTCGACACGCAGCACGTCCCGGCCTGGCTCCGCATCCTCGTCGCCGGATGGCCCGCGGTCGCCTTCCTCGGCGGCACGCTCCTCGCCCACACCGCCCCAGCAGCCGTCGACAACGCCCCGGAACCTGCCGCTGACTCCGTCGACGTCCCGGACGACGTTGCCGAACCGACCACCCGACCCGAACCGGCGGCCCATCCGGCCATCGAGCCCCCGCCCGAACGCGCCGCCGTTCCCGTCCCGGCCGCCCTGGTCGAACACGCCCGCAAAGTCGCCGCCGAGCACCACACCCGCACCGGAACCCCCATCGACACCCCGACCCTCCGGGCTCGCCTCGGCGTCCCCGCACCGCTCGCCGACGCCATCGCCGCCCAACTCATCTGACCACGAAGGGAGACCATGCCTCTCTGCTGCAACACGGCCGCCGACTACCTCGAAGCGGCCCGCGAGATGGCCGCAAGTGGCCGGTCGACGCTCGCTCGACTCCTCGCCGAAGAGGCCGCCGACCGCACGCCAGACGCCAGTGAAGCCGCCCGGATCCTGAACGAGTTCCCCGGGCCCAGCCTGCGACAGGAGAACTGACCGTGCCCACACCCAAGCGCTTCCGCGATGTCACCCGCATAGGCCCCGTACAGGTCGGCACCGCCTACGACGGCCGGGGCCGCGAGAAGCACACCGCCGCCTGCACCGCCCCGCGCTGCGGCTTCTCCGCCGACTACGACAGCCGGGCCGCCGCCGAGCTGGCCGCCCGCACCCACCGCTGCCCCGTCCGCTGAAAGGACCCCGCACCCGTGAACGTCAGCCTGCCGCTCGTCTTCGTCCTCGGCCTCTTCGCCTGGGGAGCGGTCAAGTTTCTCGGCGTCCGTACCTGGGTGGTCGTCCTGGTCGCCCTCTTCGGCTTCCTGCTCTCGCACACCTTCCTCGCCCCGGCCATCGAGTCCGGCACGCGCTCGGGGACGGACGTCATAAACGGCTCACATACCTAGACGAGTAGATAGGAAGGGTCCCGCCGTGTTCCTGCCCAAGTACCCCGACAGCCCGACCCCGCCGCCTGCACACACCCACACTCCGGCCGATCCGGCGCCCGTGCAGCGTGCGCTGCCGTCCGTCTCGATCAGTACCGGAGCGGTCGTTGCCGTGATCACCGGTGGCGTGGTCCTGACCGCGCTCCTGGCCGCCGTCGCCGTCTCGGCCATCTCGGTGGCCGTCGCCGCCGTCGTCCTGCGCTCCCTGCTCCGCGAGCACCACCGCCGCTGAGCCTCACGCGCCACCACACCCGGGGCGGCCACGACACCGCCAAGCATCCGGCCGCCCCGGGCCCCTCACTCCCGACCCGAACAGCCAGAAGGAGTAAAGCCATCTTCGCCCGTCCCACCCCGCCCCCGCTGCCCGAACTGGCCAAGCTGGCCGCACACGGCACCCTGCCCGGTATCCTCCGGCAGCTCTCCGGCCTCGGCGGCTGCACCCACCCGATCCGCCTCGACGGCCACCGCACCGAGTACGGCGTCGACACGACCACCGGCGAGATCGGCCGCGTCCTCCAGCACCTCGACTCGGCCGACCTGCCCGCCGGTCAACTCCTCGTCCGCTGCAACAACCGCCGTACGACTCGCTGCCCGGCCTGCTCCGAGGCCTACCGCCGCGACACCTTCCACCTGATCACCGCGGGCCTGCGCGGCGGCAAGGGCACCCCCGAACACGTCGCCACGCACCCGCGCGTCTTCGCCACCTTCACCGCGCCCAGCTTCGGACCGGTCCACAACCGCCCCACGGGTCCGGCCGACACCGTCCGCCCCTGCCGCTGCGGCGTCCGCCACGACCAGGACGACGACGCACTCGGCACCCCGCTCGACCCGGACCGGTACGACTACGAAGCGGCCGTGCTGTGGAACGCGCACGCCGGTGCTCTGTGGCAGCGCTTCTCGACCTACCTGCGCCGGGAGGTCGCCAAGCGCGCCGGCCTGTCCCAGCGACGGTTCCGCCAGCACGCGCGCGTGTCGTTCGCCAAGGTCGCCGAGTACCAGAAGCGCGGCGCCGTCCACTTCCATGCCGTCATCCGCCTCGACGGCCCCGGGGGCGGAGACACTCCGCCCCCGCCCTGGGCCACCGCCGAGCTCCTGACGGACGCCATCCGTACTGCCACCGCCAAGGTCCGCGTGGACGGCCCGGTTGTCGACGGCCGCGCCCACACCTTCACCTTCGGCCGACAGCTCGACGTCCGCACGATCCGTTCGGTCGACTTCGACGGCGGCCAAGAGCTGACCGAACGGGCCGTTGCCGCCTACATCGCCAAGTACGCCACCAAGGGCGCCGAGACCGCCACGGGAGCTTTCGACCGGCCGCTGAAGTTCGCCGCCGAGCTCGCCCAGCTCGACATCAGCGACCACGCCCGCCGCCTCATCCGGACCGCCTGGGCCCTCGGCGCACGCAAGGACCTCGAACACCTCCGCCTGCGCGCTTGGGCCCACATGCTCGGCTTCCGCGGCCACTTCTCCACCAAGTCCCGCCGCTACTCCACCACCCTCGGCGCCCTCCGCGACGCCCGCGCCGAATGGCGCCGAGCCCAAGCCGCCGCAGCGAACGGCCCCGAACCCGACACGACGTACGTCCTCGCGCACTGGGTCTTCGCCGGAACCGGCCTGTCCGACACCGAAGCCTGGCTCGCCGCATCCCTCGAACCCGCCCCCGGAACGGAAGGAGAACCGACTCATGCGTGACGACGAGCTGTTGACGGTGCCGGACGTGATGGAGCGGCTGAAGGTCGGCCGGTCCACCGTCTACGACCTGATCCGGTCCCGTCGTCTGCCCTCGATCACCATCGGCCGGTGTCGCCGCATCCCGGCGCGGGCCGTCCGCGAGTACATCACCAACGAACTGGAGGCGGCGGCCTGATGGCCCAGCAGCGCAAGCGCAACCCCAACGGCGCCGGCACCATCACCAAGCGCAAGGACGGCCGCTATCAGTGCGCGGTCTACGTCCTCCAGCCGGACGGCACCCGCGCCCGCAAGTTCGCCTACGGCAAGAGCTGGGCCGAATGCGACGCCAAGCGCCGCGAACTGCTCGACAAGGCCGACCAGGGCGTGCCCGTACCGACCCGGTCGGCCAAGCTCGCCGAGTGGCTGCCGTACTGGTTGGACAACGTCATCAAGCCTCGGCGCAAGCTCAGCACGTACGACAAGTACGAGGCGCACGTCCGGCTCTACCTGGTGCCATTGCTCGGTGCCAAGCGGCTGGAATCCCTCGGCGTCGCCGACGTGCGCCGTTTCCTTGTCCGCCTGGAGAAGGAGGCGACCGCGGCCACGGCCAAGGAAGCTCACCGCGTCCTGCGTTCGGCGCTGTCCTCCGCGTGCCGCGAGGAACTGATCACGCGCAACGTCGCCAAGCTCGTCGAGCCTCCTCGCACCGACAACCGGGAGTTGAAGCCCTGGAGCCTGGACGAGACGCTCGACTTCCTGGCCGCCTCCCGCAAGGACCCGCTCTACGCGGCCTTCGTGCTGGCCATCGCCATGGGCCTGCGCCGGGGAGAGATCGTCGGCCTTCGCTGGTCGGACGTCGACCTCGACGGCCGCGTGCTGTACGTCCGCCAGCAGATCCAGCGCCGCCGCGGCGTCCTGTACGACGACGATCCCAAGAGCCGTCGCCGCCGTGCCGTCCCGTTGCCCGCGCTCTGCATCGCGCCCCTGCGCTGGCACCGGATGCGGCAGGCGGCGGCTCGGGCGAAAGCGGGGGAGACCTGGCGTGAGTCGGACTACGTCTTCACCACCCGGACCGGCCGCCCCGTCGAGCCGCGCAACCTCTACCGCTCCTTCACCCGCGTCGCGCAGTCGGCCAGCCTCCGCGTCATCCGGCTGCATGACGCCCGGCACGGCACCGCGACCCTCCTCACGGCGGCCGGAGTCGCGCCCCGCGTCGTGATGGAGATCCTGGGTCACTCTCAGATCAGCATCACCATGGACGTCTACACGCACGTCGTGCAGGACACGCAGCGCGAGGCCATGAGTCACATGGACCGGCTGCTGCGGAAGAGGCGGCCCGATCGTGGGTGACCGCACCCGTTGATGTCAAAAGTGGATGTCAAAGGCCCCGGACCATGATCGGTCCGGGGCCTTTTGGCTGGTGCCCCCGGCAGGATTCGAACCTGCGACACCCGCTTTAGGAGAGCGGTGCTCTATCCCCTGAGCTACGAAGGCGGACGTGGCCGTGAAGGTCACAGGCGTCAGCGTACCGGATTCGGTGTGGGCGGTGGGGGGTCAGGAGGGTGGGACGCGGGTGAAGCGGCCCGCGACCGAGAGGTCGTCCTCGATGCGGTCCGCCGTGCGGCGCAGCTCGGGGAGGACGTCCCGGACGCATTGCTCCACCGTGCGCCGGGCCGCGTGCATGGCGACGTTCACGGCGGCGACCGCGCGGCCCGTCCGGTCGCGCACCGGGACCGCGATCGAGCGCAGGCCCTCCTCCAACTCCTCGTCGGTCAGGGCGTAGCCCTGGGTCCGGACCTGGGTCAGGAGGCGGGCCAGGGTCTGCGGGTCCGTGACCGTGCGGGGGGTCAGCGGGCGCGGGGTTCCCAGGGTGTGGGGCGGCGGAGGCGCGTCCGCCAGCATCACGCGGCCCAGTGATGTCGCGTACGCGGGCAGCCGCGTGCCCACCGTGATGTTCACGCTCATCACGCGGGTCGTGGCGGCCCGGGCCGTGTACTGGATCTCTGGGCCGGATCCCGAGTCCGTCAGCACCGCCAGGGACGCCGACTCGTGGACCCGGGCCGACAGCTCCGCCAGGTGGGGGATCGCGATCTCGGGGAGTGTCGTGCGGGAGAGCGGGGGGAAGCCCAGGGAGAGGACCCGGGGAGTCAGGGTGAAGGTGCGCGGATCGTCGCCGGGCGTCACCAGGCCGAGGTGCTCGTAGGTGATCAGGGCCCGGCGGGCCGTCGCCCGCGCCAGGCTCGTCGCCTTCGCCACGTCCGTCAGGGTCAGTGCGGAGCGGCCCTCGCCGAACGCCGTCAGGACCGTCAGGCCCCGGGCCAGCGACTCCACGAATTCGCGGCCCAGCCGCTGCTTCGACGCGCCCGTCCAGGCCGCCAGGCCCGAGGGGGCGGGCGCGGGCTCGGGCGGGGGCGCGGTGCGCAGGTCGTCCTCCATCCGGGACACCGCCGCGCGCAGCCGCTCCAGCAGTGTGTCCCGCAGGTCCGCCGCCGTGTGCCGGCTGGTGTGGCTCACCACGTTCGCCACGCAGGCGATCCGGCCGGTGCGGGGATCGCGTACGGGTACGGAGACGGCGACCAGGCCCGGTTCGATCAACTGGTCGTCCAACGCCCAGCCGCACGACGCCGCCTGCGCCGTACGGTGCTCGAAGTCGGCGTCGGGCGAGGGGTGTTCGCGCGGGGGTACGGCCGGGAACGCGCGGTCGTGCGGGTCCGCCGCGCGGCGCGCGCGCCACCGCCGCCATTCCGCCTCCGTCCACTCCGTCGCGAACAGCGGTCCCGGCGCGGTGCGTTCGGCCGGCAGCAGGTCGCCGATGCGGAAGCTCAGCGACATCGCGCGGCGGCGGGTGGCCTGGTGGATGAAGCGGATGCCGTCGCGGTCGGCGACCGCCAGTGACACCGACTCGTCCAGTTCGTCGGCCAGCGCGTCGGCGTGTCCGCCCAGCAGCGCGGGCAGGCGCAGGGCGGCCAGGTAGGCGTTGCCCAGTTCCATCAGGCGGGGGGCCAGCACCGCGTCGCGGCCGTCCAGGCGGACGTAGCCCATGCGCCCCAGCGTCATGGTGATGCGGTCGACCGTGGAGCGGGCCAGGCCGGTGGCCCGTTCCAGGCCGCTCAGGCTCAGTGTGCCGCCCGCCTCCGTCAGCCGCTGCAGCACGGCGACTCCCCGGATCAGCGGCGCCACCGCCTCGGCCGGGACGGCCGGGGGGAGCGGACCGGCCGGTGCGGGGGAGGCGTCGGCGGGCGCGCGGGGGGTGTCGGCGGAGTCGGCGGGGTCAGCGGTGTTCATCGCGGCATCGGGGGTGCGTGGGGCGGCGTCGCCCGCGGCGGGTTCGCGTGCGGCGGGGCGACGTGCGGCGGGCTCGCCGGCAGCGGGGGCGCGGGCATCGGGTTCGGGGTTTCGGGTTTCGGTTTCTGGGACGTCGGTTTCTGGTGCGTCGGTCGGCACGCCTACCGTAATGCGCGCGTCCGCTGCCGCTGAGCCGGGGCGATCGATGCGGCGGCTCCCCGCCCTGCCCGGCCGGTCACCCCCGCGTCACCGCCACCCGGTAGTCCCCCTCCCCGTTCCTGCTCATCACCGCGATCCGGATGTCTCCGTCCGGGGCGCGGAACTCCTCGCCCGGCGTGAAGGGAGCGTCGGAGAGTTCCGCGTGGACGTTGGGGGCGCGGGTGCAGCCGCCGCTGTCGGGCTGGGCGTCGTAGACCGTCACCGGGCCCATGCCGGTGTCCACTCCGGCGTCGACCCGGTAGATGAGTACGCCCGGCCGGCACACGGCCTCGTCGTTGCCCTCGCGGGTGCGCACTTCGACGGCGTAGCCACGGCGGCCGTCGATGGGTACGAAGATCAGCTTCGGGCCGCCGGCGCGGGCGAGTGGCGTCAGCGTGTACCGCACGGTGCCGCGGGTCGCCGCGCAGGTCACCTGGCCGGGGTCCAGCCAGCCCAGTTTCCACTTGTGCCAGCCGAGCGTGTCGTTGTTGGCCCCCCAGTCCTCGCTCATGATGTCCCAGTGCCCGACGGCGCCCCCGCCCTCCTGGGTGTAGAGGTCGGGCAGGCCGAAGACGTGGCCGTTCTCGTGCGGCAGGACGCGGTAGCCGTTGCGCGAGTAGGAGCCGGAGTCGTCGTCCTGGCGGGAGTAGACGAAGGAGGCGTTGGCCACGGGGACGCCGTCGGCGATGGGGGCGTCCTTGTTGCCGGCAAAGGTGACCGACAGGACCGTGTCCAGGGCGGACGGGCCGGCGTTCGGGGTGATCAGGACGTTCAGGAAGTCGTAGGAGCGGAAGTCGACCTGCGGATCGGCCGCGGTGACGATGTCCTGGACCAGCTCGCGGTAACCGGGGTCGAAGGGGGCGCCGCGCTCTATGCCGTACGACCGGAAGCGCTTCGGCATGCGCAGCCAGTGCGGGATGGGCGTCTCCGGGCGGTAGACGAGCCGTCCGTAGGAGGCGGTGCGGAACCACTCCCGGGTCTGCGGGAAGAACTCGCGATAGCGGGCGAGGGCGTCACCCTTTCCGTGCGCGTCGGGGAAGTCGATCATCAGGTTCAGCGCCCGTACGGTGCCGGTCGAGCGTGAGTAGCCGGTGCCGGTCGGTACGCCCTCCGACATCTGGACGGTGCGGCTGCCGCTGATCAGGCAGGGGCTGAGCGCGGAGCCGCGGGCCAGGGAGACCGGGCCGGCCCCGGACGTGGTGGAGCGGGACATGAGGTCGCCCGTGCCGGCCGAGGTGGCGACCGTCAGGGTCAGCGCGGTCACGGCCGTGAAGGCGGCTGCACGGCGCGGGCGTATCCGGCGGCGGAGCGGGGCCTGGGGGCGGGGGCGCTCATGCTGCATGCACGGGTCCTTCGTCCACGGCAGCCGCCGGTCACCGACTGCTCCTCTCTGATCACCCTGTGTCGGGCGATGTGCGAACGCGCGTTGGAGGGGCCCGAACGTGGGTTTTGGTGTGGCTCAGGTCACACGAAATCTTCTTCCGGGCGGGAAATAACCGGGGATCGTTTCCCCGTTTAGACGTGTGTCCGATCGAAACGGGGACTCGGTCCCCGGATCGCGCAGTACCGCAGTACCCGCAGTAACCGCAGTGCTCGTAGAACTCGTAATACTCGTAGTACTCGCAGTCACCCGATCGAGCTGAGGAGTCCGCCGTGCAGGCCATGACGACCGCGACCCGCGTGCAGCGGAAGGCGAGCCGGCCGCGTGCCGACGCCCTGCGCAACCGCGAGCGGATCGTCACCGCCGCCCGGGAGATGTTCACCGAGCACGGTCCGGACGTGCCGCTGGACGACATCGCCCGCCGGGCCGGCGTCGGCAACGCCACGGTGTACCGCAACTTCCCCGACCGCGACGCGCTCGTCCGTGAGGTCGTCTGCTCCGTGCTGGACCGGACGTCCGAGGTGGGCGAGCAGGCGCTGGCGGAGACCGGGGACGCCTTCGAGGCGCTGGAGCGCTTCGTGCACGCCGCTGCCGACGAACGGATCAGCGCGCTGTGCCCGATGGTGGCCGCCGCCTTCGACGAGAACCATCCCGATCTGGAAGCGGCGCGCGAGCGCTGCGAGCAGATCATCGCGAGCGTGATGGAGCGGGCCAGGAAGGCCGGCCAGCTCCGCCCCGACGTCGGCGTCGGTGACCTGATGGTCGCCGTTGCCCAGCTCAGCCGGCCGCCGGCCGGGACCGACTGTCTCAGCGTCGACCGCTTCGTCCACCGTCATCTGCAGCTGTTCCTGGACGGACTGCGGGCCCCGGCCCGTTCTGTCCTGCAGGGGGCGACGGCCACCATGGAGGATCTGCGCCGGCACTGACCGATGAGTTCAGCACTGAACGCACCGAACGCGCGCTGAGCGCCTGAGCGCCGGTCACCAGACCGAGAAGCGCCTCGCCGGCCGTCGCCGTGGACGAGCCGTGGGCGAGTCGTTCCCTCACCACGCCCTCGACACCCTCGCCCTCAGGCGCTCTCAGACGCCCTCACGACACCTTTTCCGGGCAACGACAGCTTGCCTCCGTAACGACATCTGCCACGACGTCCCGTTCTCACGTCCGTCGAAGTCCCGAAGTCCCGAAGTCCCGAATTCACGAAGTCCCGAAGTGGGTACCTCCATGTCTGAAACAGTCCGGAGCGCTCCCGGCGCTCTCCCGAAGTCCCTCGATGCCAACCGCTGGAAGGCGCTCGTCTTCATCGCGCTCGCCCAGCTGATGGTCGTGCTCGACGCGACCATCGTGAACATCGCGCTGCCCTCCGCACAGCAGGACCTGGGCATATCCGACGGCAGCAAGCAGTGGGTCATCACGGCCTACGCCCTCGCGTTCGGCGGGCTGCTGCTCTTCGGCGGCCGGATCGCCGACCTGTGGGGCCGCAAGCGGGCCTTCGTCATCGGCCTGATCGGCTTCGCCGGCGCCTCCGCGTTCGGCGGTGCCGCCACCACCGGCGCGATGATGTTCGGTGCCCGCGCGCTGCAGGGCGTGTTCGGCGCGATGCTCGCGCCCGCCGCGCTGTCCCTGCTCGCCGTCATGTTCACGGACGCCAAGGAGCGCGCCAAGGCGTTCGGCATCTACGGCGCGATCGCCGGTGGCGGCGGCGCCGTCGGCTTCATCCTCGGCGGCGTGCTCACCGAATACCTGGACTGGCGCTGGACGTTCTTCGTCAACATCCCGTTCGCCATCGTCGCCGCGCTCGGCGCGTACTTCGTCATCCGTGAGCCGGAGGGGAGCCGCAACCGCAACCCGCTCGACATCCCCGGCGTCCTGCTGTCCACCCTCGGCCTGGTCTCGCTCGTCTACGGCTTCACCCGCGCCGAGTCCGACGGCTGGGGCGACTCCCTGACCGTCGGCCTGTTCGTCGCGTCCGCGCTGCTCCTGCTGGCCTTCGTCGTCACCGAGGCCAAGGTCAAGGCCCCGCTGCTGCCGCTGCGGGTGGTGACCGACCGCAACCGCGGCGGCATCTACCTCTCGCTCGGCATCGCCATCATCGCGATGTTCGGCACGTTCCTCTTCCTGACCTACTACCTCCAGGTCATCAAGGGCTTCTCGCCGATCGAGACGGGCTTTGCCTTCCTGCCGATGGTCGCGGGCATGATGATCGGCTCCACCCAGATCGGCACCCGCCTGATGACCCGGGTCCCGGCCCGGGCGCTGATGGGCCCCGGCTTCCTGGTCGCCGCGACCGGCATGCTCCTGATGACGCAGCTGGAGATCGGCTCGGCGTACGCCTCGACGATCCTGCCGGCGATGGTGCTGCTGGGCCTCGGCATGGGTACGGCGTTCATGCCGGCCATGTCCCTGGCCACCCTGGGGGTCGAACCCCGGGACGCCGGTGTCGCCTCCGCGATGGTCAACACCTCGCAGCAGGTGGGCGGCGCGATCGGCACGGCCCTGCTGAACACGATCGCCGCGTCCGCGACGACCGCGTACATCAAGGACCACATCGCGAGCGCGACCTCCAAGCCGCAGGCGCAGCTGGTCCAGATGCAGGGCGCGGTGCACGGCTACACCAACGCCATCTGGTTCGCCGTCGGCATGCTGGTGCTCGCCGCGGTGATCGTGGTGACCCTCGTCAACGCCGGCCGTCCCGGTGGCACCACGGTGGCCGCGGCCGCGGAGGACGTCGAGGACCAGGTGGCCGTCCCGGTGGTCGTCCACTGACGGTCACGGTGGCCGTCCACGGATGGCTCCGGTGGTCGTCCACCGACGGTTCGGTGACGGTTCCGGTGGTCGTCCACTGAGGGCGGCCGTCCGGTCGTACCCCTTCGGTACCACCCGTGCGGAACGAGGAAGGGGACGCCTCGTACGCACGGGCCCCGGGACCTGCCCGGCTCGCCGAGTGAACGGCTCAGCGCAGCCAGGGCAGGTCCGCGCCCGCTTCGTCGGGCTGGAGTCCCTCGGCGACGATCTGCATGATCTCGCCGAGGGACTTCTGCTGTTCCGGGGTGAGCCGCTCGAACACCGCCTGCCGCACGGCCGCCACATGGCCCGGCGCGGTGCGCCGCATCACCTCGTGGCCCTGGTCCGTCAGCACCGCGAACTGGCCCCGCTTGTCGGAGGGGCAGTCCTCGCGCCGTACCCAGCCGTTCTTCTCCAGGCGGGCGACCGCGTGGGACAGGCGGGAACGGGTGATCTTGGCCTGCATGGCCAGCTCCGTCATCCGCAGCCGGCCGTCCGGGGATTCGGCGAGGCCGACGAGGAGGCCGTAGTAGATGTGCGGCATGCCCGCGTCCCGCTGGAGCTGGCGGTCGAGGTGGTCCTCCAGGAGCGTGGTGGCGTGCAGGTAGGAGCGCCAGACGCACTGTTCGTCGTCGGTGAGCCAGCGGTGCTCGCGGGACTGGGGGGACGCAAGGGACTCATGGGCCTTGGTGGGCTCGCTGGTCCCGGTGGGCTCGTCGGCGGGTGCGGGAGCGTTCATGTGCTCCACTGTACGAGCATCTCCTTGAATCTTAAACAAATGCGGCGTAGGCTGGCCGAAGACATTGAGAGTTAAAGTAATCGCAGGGAGTCGCCGCCATGTCCGCCGCCATCCAGGAGCGCACGCCGGAGCGCATGCCCGCCCTCTACCTCAGCCACGGCGCCCCGCCGCTCGCGGACGACCCGGTCTGGCCCGGCGAACTCGCCGCCTGGTCCGCCTCCCTGCCGCGCCCCAAGGCGATCCTCATGGTCTCCGCCCACTGGGAGGAGGCCCCGCTCGCCCTCGGCGCCACCGAGACGGTCCCGCTCGTCTACGACTTCTGGGGCTTCCCCGAGCACTACTACCGGGTCCGCTACGAGGCTCCCGGCGCCCCCGAACTCGCCGCGTCCGTCCGTGCGTTGCTGCGCGCGCCCGGCATGCCCGTGCAGGACATCCCGGACCGCGGCCTCGACCACGGCGCTTACGTGCCGCTGGTCGAGATGTTCCCGGCCGCCGACATCCCGGTCCTGCAGGTCTCCATGCCGACTCTGGACCCGGTGAAGCTGATGGAGATCGGCCGCCGACTGGCCCCGCTGCGCGACGAGGGCGTGCTGATCGTCGGCTCCGGCTTCTTCACCCACAACCTGGCGGCGCTGCGGCACACCGGCGCGGGAGTGCCGGCCTGGTCGGCCGAGTTCGACGACTGGGGCCACCGCATGCTGGAGACGGGTGACGTGGACGCGCTGCTCGACTTCCTGCGCAAGTCCCCGGCCGGCCGCCTCGCCCACCCGCGCACCGAGCACTTCGCCCCGCTGTTCGTGACGATGGGCGCCGCCGACGCGACCGGCGAGCTGGACGGGCAGAAGTCGGTGATCGAGGGGTTCTGGATGGGGCTGGCCAAGCGGTCGGTGCAGTTCGGCTGACGCCCCGGGTGACCGCGGCTCCTGCCTGACCGGGGGCCGCGGCTCGTTCTGCGGCTCTTTCGAGGGTTTCTTCCGCGGATCCTTCGGCGGTTCCTTCCGCAGTTCCTTCCGTGGTTCCCGCTACAGCTCCTTCTCGTACCAGGCGACGTCCCAGTAGCGGCCGAACTTGCGGCCCACTTCCCGGTACGTGCCGAGGTGGCGGAACCCGAAGCGCTCGTGCAGCCGGGTGGACGCCTCGTTGGGCTGGGCGATGCCGGCGTAGGCGCGGTGCAGGTCCTCGCCCGCCAGGGCCTCGAAGAGGGCCTGGTACAGCAGCGTGCCGATGCCCCGGCGGCCCGCGTGCGGGGCCACGTAGACCGTCGTCTCGACGGAGGTCGCGTACGCGGGTTTGGCGCGGAAGGGGCTGGATGTGGCGTAGCCCAGAATCTCCTGTGTATCCGCGTCCGCGGCAACCATCAGGCGGTGCGGTCCGTCTTCGGGGTGGGAGAGCAACCAGGGGCGTCGCTCCAGAGGAGTGAAGACGGCGGTGTCGAATGTGATGGGCGTCTCACGTACGTAGTGGTTGTAGATGTCGGTGAGGGCCTCGAGGTCCTTCTCGGCACCCGGCCTGACCTGCACCTCCGCGCGCTCTGACGGCACCGCGCCTCCTCCCGGCGCGGCACAGGGTACTGCATGATCAGAAAAATCGGGGGGCGGGTTGGGAATTCTGTCCGGATTCCAGTCGTTGTGCCCATCAGATGCCGGGCACCCGAGGAAAGTGCCGGACGTACTCGAAGGCGAGTACCAGGCATCTGCAGGAAACACCCGCCAGCCCTCCCCGCTCTCGGCTTCGGCCGGGCGGGGGACCCGCAACGCAAAGGGAGCACGCATGGCAACCCGTGCCGTCGCCCGTCGTCAGTCCGCCTCCGGCAGGACCGTCGACAAGGCCAGCAGTGTTCGCGCACACGGCGGCGAGATCGCGGACCGCGACCTGGTCGGCATGTACCTCGACGAGATCGCGCGCACGCCGCTGCTCGACGCCGCCAAGGAAGTCGAGTTGTCGCAGATCATCGAGGCGGGTGTCTTCGCGCAGCAGGTACTCGACGGATACGAGGAATCCAAGGCCGACGCGACCCGTGAGGAGCTGGCGGCCCTGGTCGCCCAGGGCGAGCGCGCCAAGGACATCTTCATCCGCTCCAACCTGCGCCTGGTCGTGGCCGTGGCCCGCCGCTACCCGCGCAGTGGCCTGCCCCTGCTCGACCTGATCCAGGAGGGCAACGCCGGCCTGGTGCGTGCGGTGGAGAAGTTCGACTACCGCAAGGGCTTCAAGTTCTCGACGTACGCGACGTGGTGGATCCGCCAGGCCATCACCCGTTCGATAGCCGATCAGTCCCGCACCATCCGTCTGCCCGTCCACCTCGTGGAGGAACTGGGCCGCATCCGCCGCGTGCAGCGCGAGTTCAACCGTGAGCACGGCCGGGACCCGGAGCCCGCCGAGATCGCCGCCGAGCTCGGCTCCAACCCGGAGCGCGTCATCGACGTGCTCGACTGGGCCCGCGACCCGGTGTCGCTGAACATGTCGGTGGACGACGAGGGCGAGACCCAGTTCGGCGACCTGCTCGAGGACACCTCGGCGGTCTCCCCGGAGCAGTCGGTCCTCACCCTGCTGCGCAGCGAGGAGCTCGACCACCTCATCGGCCGCCTCGACCCGCGCACGGCTTCCATCATCAAGATGCGGTACGGCATCGAGGACGGCCGCGAGCGCACGCTGACGGAGGTCGGCAAGGAGCACGGCCTGACGCGCGAGCGCATCCGCCAGATCGAGAAGCACGCCCTGCTGGAGCTGAAGAAGCTGGCCCGCGACACCGGCTTCGAAGCGGTGGCCTAGCGGCCCAGCGGCCTGGCGGTTGCCGGCGGCGGGCTGTGGTCGGCTGGTTGATCGGGGCTGCCCCCGCTGTCCCCGGTGTGGTGCCGGCGCGGCTTCGGGGCGCGGTGCCGGCGCGGTTCGGGGCTGGGTGCGCCGGACGGTCGAACGGCGTGCGGCAGGCCGTGCCGCGTACGCCGGGTGGCGAAAGACCGCGCAAACAATGGCCTCAGGACGCTGCTTCAACCGGCTGAGCCAGGGAAAAAGACTTCAGGGCACAAGAGTTCGGGCCCTCCGGGGCCCGGCGACCGGGGTCGGATGGACACACCTTCACCCCCCACGGACCACACCCGGTCCCGACGCAACCCCCCGGCGCCGGGACTCTCCCTGAGCCGGGCTTCGGCGCTCTTCCCCCGGGGCGCCGGAGCCCGGCTCCTCCTGTGACTTCTGCCGGGGCAGCCGGGGCACCGGGGCGATCGGGGCATCAGGACGGTCGCAGCGGTCGCAGCGGTCGTAGCGGCGGTGGCAGCCGGGGCAGTCGGAGCATTCGGGGTGGCCAGGGTCGCCTACCCCGCATCCCGGCCCGGTTCAGGGGCGCCTCCGCTTCCGGCCCGCGTCAGCCGTCCGCCCATCTCCCGTACGGCGGCGACCAGTTCCTCCGGCTCCCGGACCGTGAACTCGAACCCCAGGACGGCGAGCCGGGCCGCCAGCCACTCGACCGAGTCGCCGACCGTGGCCCGCAGGCGGCAGCCGGCGGCGCCGAGGGGTTCCGGAGTCCCCAGCCAGGACGGCACGCGCGCCGCGACGGCCTCGACGGGCGCGGCGAACGTGACCTCGAAGTCGTAGCCGTACGTCTCGTGCCGCCGCTGTATCGACTGCCGCAGGTACTCCGCCGCGCTCCCCGTCGGCAACTCCCGCGGAGCGAACCGCGTACCCGTCGCGAACGGGCGGCTCACCCGGTCGACGCGGAACGTGCGCCAGTCGGCGCGGTCGAGGTCGTAGGCGACGAGATACCAGCGCCGTCCCGTCGACACCAGCCGGTGCGGCTCGGTGACGCGCCGCGACTCGGTGCCGTCCTTGGCCCGGTAGGCGAACCGCAGCCGCTCCCGTCCCGCCACCGTGGACGCTATGGCGGTGAGCGTCTCCGAGGCGATGCTCGGCCCGTCTCCGCTGGTCAACGGCGTTGTCGCGGACTGGAGGGCGGCGACGCGGGGACGCAGGCGGGAGGGCAGCACCTGGTCCAGCTTCGCCAGGGCCCGTACGGACGCCTCCTCGACGCCCTCGACCGCGTGCCCCGCGCCGGCCCTGAGGCCGACCGCGATCGCCACCGCCTCCTCGTCGTCGAGCACCAGCGGCGGCATCGCCTTGCCCGCGACCAGCCGGTAGCCGCCGTCGGCCCCCTTCGTGGCCTGGACCGGGTAGCCCAGCTCGCGCAACCGGTCGACGTCGCGCCGGACCGTGCGCCGGGAGACGCCGAGCCGGTCGGCGAGCTCGCCGCCGGGCCATTCACGAGGCGTCTGGAGCAGGGACAGGAGCTGCAGAAGCCGGGCCGGGGTGTCCGTCGTCATGCCTTCGAGGATGCCGGAGAACTAGGACATGATCTGACCTATTGCCCCCATAGCTTCGAACCATGACCTCAACAGAAACCCGTGGGGACACGTCCGACACGCCCGGCACGCCCCTCGTCACCGCCGAAGGCGCCGCGGAAAGCGCTGCGGAAAGCGCCGCGGAGCGCACCGCGGACCGACGCCGCTGGTTCGCCCTCGCCATCGTGATGACGGCGGCCTTCATGGACCTCGTCGACGTCACGATCGTCAACATCGCGATCCCGTCGATCCGGCAGGAGTCCGGCGCTTCCTTCAGCCAGATCCAGTGGATAACGGCCGGCTACGCGCTGGCCTTCGCGGCGGGCCTGATCACGGGCGGCCGGCTCGGTGACATCCACGGCCGCAAGCGGTTGTTCCTGATCGGCATCGGCGGCTTCACGCTCGCGTCGGCGCTGTGCGGCTTCGCCGCGAACCCGGAGATGCTGGTCGCCTCCCGGATCCTGCAGGGCGGCATGGCGGCGATGATGGTCCCGCAGGTCCTGTCGATCGTGCACGCCACCTTCCCGGCGCACGAACGCGGCAAGGTCTTCGGCCTGTTCGGCGCGGTCGTCGGGCTGGGCGCGGTCTCCGGCCCGCTGCTGGGCGCGCTGCTGACCGAGTGGAACCTGTTCGGTCTGGAATGGCGGCCGATCTTCCTCATCAACCTGCCCGTCGGCATCGCCGGACTGTTCCTCGGCGGCCGTTTCATCACCGAGTCGAAGGCGCCGCGGGCGCTGAAGCTGGACCTGGTGGGCGTCGTGCTGGCGACGCTCGCGCTGCTGATGCTGCTCTACCCGCTCACCCGCGGCCTCGAGCTGGGCTGGCCGCTGTGGGGGCACCTGTCGATGGCCGGCTCGGTCGGCGTCTTCGTGGCGCTGGTGGCGTACGAGCGGCGGAAGGCGGCGCGGGACGGCTCCCCGCTGGTCGAACTGTCGCTGTTCAAGGTCAAGAGCTTCGCGGCCGGGATCGCCGTGCAGACGGTGTTCGGGACCGGGCTCGGCGTCTTCTTCCTGGTGTGGACGCTGTACATGCAGACCGGCCTGGGCTGGAGCCCGCTGCGGGCGGGGCTGACGGGCGTGCCCTTCTCGATCGCGGTGTCCGTTGCGGCCGGGCTGTCCGTGCAGAAGCTCGTTCCGCGCTTCGGACGCAAGGTGCTGCAGGCGGGCGCGCTGGCGATGGGGGCGGGCGTGCTGCTCTACATCTGGGAGTCCGGCCGCTACGGCCTCGGTATCGCCCCCTGGCAGATGGCACCGCCCCTTGTCGTCATGGGCGCCGGCATGGGCCTGATCATCGCCCCGCTGACGGACGCGAACCTGTCCGAGGTGCCGCGCGAGCACGCCGGTTCGGCGTCCGGGCTCATCAACACCGTGCGGCAGATGGGCAACGCGCTGGGGCTCGGGCTGGTGTCGGTGGTCTTCTTCGGCGAGATCCCCGACCGGCTGAGCCGTCAGGCCGTGGGCCCTGCCTTCGTGGACGCCTTCCGGCACGCGATGGGGTGGGTGGCCGCGGTGATGGCCGTGATCTTCCTGCTGATGTTCGCCCTTCCCAAGCGGGCGGAGACCGCTTCGGGCGGGGGAGCGGAGGTCGCGTCGGCCGGGGGTTCGGAGGTCGCGCCCGCCGGGGTCGCGGAGGCTGCGTCCGCAGGGGGCGTGGAGCCCGGGGACGCGGAGGGCGTGAGCCCGGTGGACGACCGCGCGGAGGCGGGTGCGGCAGCGCTGACGTGACCCTGCGATCCGGGCTCCCGGTGGTTCCGGTGGTCCCGGTGCTCCTGGTCCTCCCGGTCCTTCCGGTGGTCAAGTTGGTCAAGAGTCCGGGTGATCCCGCGGGCTCCCGGTCCCCGCAACTGCCTGCGGTGGCCGGGAGCCGCGGGGTGTCAGCGGTGGTACGGCGTCGGGGCGGGGGCAGGGAACCCGTTCGACCTGCCCAGGCTCGGCGGCAGGCACTTTTTGCTATACGGTGACGCCATGTCATCGACGGAACACGCCACCTCCCGTGAAGTGACGCAGTCCGAGGCGCCGCGATCGTGGCTGCCGGCCCTGTCAGGACTGTCGCTCGCGGAGGTCGCGGCCCTCGACGACGCCGTCCTGCGCCCGTCGGTCGAACAGCTGCGCAGGCGTGTCCACCGTCCGCTGTCCACGATCGCCGGCAGCGACGGCAGCTAGCCCGTCCGGCCGACCTGCCGGAACCGTGGCGCCCGCCACGCTCGACCGTAGGCGTGTCGTCGAGGACCCGGGTTCCCCGTCCGTGCCCCCTTTCCGGCCGACATCCCGGCATCCCGGCATTCGGGCCTTCCGCCATGCGTTCCGGCGCACACCACCGCAAGCCTCCGTCGCCCGGAGCCGGCCCGACCCGCCGGACAGACCCCGAGGCCGACGCCCCGATCCGACGCGGACGTGCACCCCACGTCACGGCCCCTGTGAACGAGGAAACGTCGTGCCCATGCGCCTTCACCACCTCTCGGACCCCGTTCTGCGGTCGCTCAGCTCCGTCACCGAGGACGAGGAGGCCGTCGCCTTCCTGCTGGAGGCGGAGGTGAGCCGCCGGCTCCTGCTGCTGCGGGCGCTCCTGGACGGCGCGACCGAGACCCCGCACTGCGACACCGCCGCCGTGCGGGTGCACTGGCAACTCCTGGAGGCCGCCGAACGCGCGGCTCCCGCGGCCTTCCGCACCGTACTGCTCGACCCCCAGGTCGGCGTGTGGTCGGCGGCCTTGGTGCGCAGGCTGGCCCGGCCGGATCCGCGGGGGACGCCGGACGAGGCGCCGCTGGGCGTGGAGTTCGGCTTTCTCGGACAGCTGGCGGCGGTCGTGCACGTCGCCGCGGGCGCCGACTTCGACGTGCGCGTGCCCGTACGGGAGGGCCGGGTCTTCCTTCCCGGGCTCGGCCGGGCAACCGTCGGCGGGGACCCCTGGGGCACCGCCCGGGTGTGGGCGCAGGACGGGGTGGTGCGCGTCGCCGCGGGCGGGGTGACCGTCACGCTGCCCGCCGACCCGGAACAGGACGGCCCCGGATGGGAGGGACAGCGCCGGCTGCGCGCGGAGCACGCCGGGACGACCCTGGACCTGGTGCTGGACGACCTGGGACCGTATGCGCCGGTGCCGGCGCTGCCCGCGGCCGGCCGGCTCTCGCCCGCTCGCCACGCCGCCTGGCAGCGCTGGTTCGAGCGCATGTGGCCGGTCATGGTCGACGACCGTCCCGAGGGCGCCCGCGCGCTGGCCGCGGGGCTGCGCTCCATCGTCCCGCTCCCACGCGGAGAACGGCTGCGGGCCCGCGCGGCGTCCTCGAGCGACGCCTTCGGGTGCGTGCTGCTGTCGGAGCCCGACGAGGACGCGGAGGTGCTCCCCGCCCAGGTCGGTGTCGCCGTGCTGCACGAGTTCCGGCACACCCTCCTGAACGGCGTCATCTTCCTCACGCCCCTCTTCGAGGAGTGCGACGACCTCTTCCACGCCCCGTGGCGCGACGACCCGCGCCCGCTCGGAGGCCTGGTGCACGGCGCGTACGCCTTTTCGGGGGTCGTGCACTACTGGCGCACGCGCGGTCCGAAGGGGCTCGCGGGATTCGAGTTCGCCCTGTGGCGCAGCGCCGTGCGTGAGGTCATCGGGACGCTGCGCCGGCACCCGGCGCTGACCGCGCCGGGGCGCGCGCTGATCGACGCGCTGGACGAGCAGACCGCGGGCCGGCAGGCGGAGCCGGTGGGGGCGCGCGAGCAGCGTCTCGCGTCGCTCGCGGCAGCGCACCACCGTGCCGCCTGGCGCGCCCACCACATGCACACGCCCCAGGCGTACGCCGAGCGTCTGGCGCATGCCTGGGGTGCCGCCGAGCGAGCCGGGAAGCGAGCCGGGGGGCGCTCAGACGACACCGCGCGCCCCGAGGCTGTCCTGCGCGCCGACCCGCACGCCTGCCGGCTGGACACCCTCGCCCTGCTGGCACGCCTGCGCCTCATCGCGCCCGCGGAGTTCGCCGCCCTGCGCGCCGTGGACGACCCGGCGAACAGCGTCCCCGGAGCCGTCCCCGCCGACCTGGCGCTGGTGGACGGCGACGCCGTGGCCGCGGCGAAGCTGTACGGCGAGGAACTGCGCGCCCCCGACGCCCGGCCCGCGGCCTGGGCGGGGCTCGGCCTGGCGCTGATCGAGTGCGGCGAGCGGGCGGCGGGAACCGCGCTGACCGAGCACCCGGAACTGGCCGTGGCGGTCAGCCGCGCGCTGCCCGTCCCGCCGGACCCGCTCGCGCTGGCCCACTGGCTGGCCCACTGAACGGTCCGTCGGGCGCCCCGGTGTCCGGCCCGGCGGCCGTCCGTCACAGGGGCAGCGGGTCGATGTCGCAGTCCGCGCGATGTCCCCAGTCGGCGGCCTGGATCACGGCCGGGTGATCGCCGCCCAGGGTGCGGCGCAGGCGTTCGCGGGTGTCCTGGCGCAGGGCCTGCGCCTCCTCCTCCCGTCCCACCGCCCGTAGGTCCATGGCGAGGTTCGCGGCGCAGGCCAGGGTGGAGGGGTGGTCGTCGTCGAAGACCTCCCGCGACCGGCGCAACGTCTCGGTGTCCAGTTCCAGAGCCGCCGCAGCGTCGCCCAGCGCGTAGCAGTCGCTGGCGAGGTTGGTGCGGCAGATCAGGGTGGAGGGGTGGTTCTCGCCGAGTTGCCCGGTGAACCGTTGCAGGGCCACGGTGTCGACGTGGTGCGCGGTCGCCGCGTCGTCCAGCAGGCGGTGGATGACGGCGAGGTTCAACGCGGCGGACAGGGCGTGGGGATGGTACGCGCCGTACGTCTCCTCGTAGCGGTGGCAGATCGCCGTGCCGAGGTCCGACGCCTCCCGCAGGCTGCCCCGGTGGCGCAGGTGGATGGTCATCTCGAGGCTGGCCGCCATCGACTCGGGGTTGTGCTCGCCGTACCGGCGCACCAGTTCGGCGTGGATCCGCTCCGCGGTCGCCGCGGCCTCCTCGTGCTCGCCGGCCTTGCGCAGTGCGACGGCGAGCAGACGGAGGCAGGACAGCGTGAACGGGTTGGCGTCGCCGAGCAGCGTCGTGCAGTGCTGCGTGATCTGGTGGTGATAGGCCAACGCCTTCTGGTAGTCGCCCAGTTCACGCAGGTCGACGATCATGCCGAGCCAGGTGCGCAACGAGTCGATGTGGTCCTGGCCGAAGATCTGGGTGCGGCTGCGCCAGGTCTGCTCGTCCAGTTCCAGGGCCTGGGCGAAGCGGCCGACCAGTCGCAGGCTCACCCCGAGGTTGTGCGCGGCCCGCAGGGTCTCGGGATCGTCCGGGCCGAGGAGTTCCAGATACTGCCGGTGCACCGACTCGGCGAGTTCGAGCGCCTCGGTGAAGGCCCCGCGCACCCGGTGGTCGATGGCGACGTTGCCGAGCGCGTCCAGCGTGTCCGGGTGACCGGGGCCGAGCGCCCGGGTGTGGGCCTCCAGCGTCGCCGCGTTGAGTTCGGCCGCCTCCTGGTAACGGCCCATGTTGAACTGCAGGAAGCCCAGCCAGCGGGCGATCTGCAGGGTGTGCGTGTGCTCCTCGCCGAGGTCGCGGGACCAGGTCTCGTAGGCCGAGCGGGCCAGTTCCAGGCAGGACTCGTAATCACCCCAGCGCAGCAGGTACTTGACCTCGTTCACCACCAGGCGGCGCACCCAGGCCGAGTCGGAGCGCACCGCCTCCGAGACGACGACGTGCGGGTACAGGGCGCCGTAACGGTCCCAGCGCAGGGCGTCGTTGGGATCGTTGGGGTCGCTGGCCACCAGCAGCAGGTGGGCGCCGCGCCGCATGGTGGCCCGGTCCTCCTCGGTCATCCGGAACTGCAGCGCCGCCTGCACCAGCCGGTGCATCTGCAGGGAGTTGGTGCGGTGGTTGAAGCGGGCCAGGGAGTACCGGCCGATGTCGCGGATGACCTGACCGAGGCGGATCGGGTCGTCCAGCGCCGCGTCGAGTTCGGGCGTGACGGGACCCGGCGGCACACGCGAGAGCATGCTGCGCGCGATCGGCTCCGGCGCGTAGAAGGAGCACACCTGAAGGAGCTGGTAGGCGGCCGGATTCTTCGCCTCCAACTGGTCCAGGGAAATGTTCCAGGCGGCTATCACCGGGTGCTGGTTGCCGAGCGGCGCGGTGCCGCGCAGCAGGTCGACGCGTTTCTCGTCGAGCAGCCGCAGGTACTCCTCCACCGGCATGCCGGTCTCCGCGTGCCACGCCGCGGCCTGCTCTATGGCGAGCGGCAGATCGCCCAGCGCCTCCGCGAGCCGGTCGGCGTCCGCGTCCTCGATCTCCGGACCCCGTGCCCGTATCAGCTGCTTGCTCTCCTCCCGCAGGAAGACGTCGACCTCCAACGGGCGGGCCAGTGAAGCCCACTGGGGGTTGCGCGAGGTGACCAGGATGTTGCCCGGCCCGCCCGCGGGGAAGAACTGCCTTACGGACTCCGGGCTTTCGGCATTGTCGAAGACCAGGATCCAGCGCGAGTACGGCACGCCGGTGCGCAGCGCCTCCAGGACCGCGGCCACGGTCGAGGAGGCGTCGGAGCCGGTCGGCAGGCCGAGTCTCGGGGCGAGTTCCACCAGGGACAAGGAGATCTGCGCGGTCCGCTCCGCGGAGATCCACCAGATCACGTCGTACTCGCTCATCCGGCGGTACAGGTACTCGACCGCCAGCAGGCTCTTCCCGACGCCGCCCATGCCGTGCAGGGCATGGGGCAGTACGGCGGTCGCCCGCTCCCGCAGCAACCGCTGGTGAAGTGCGTCGAGCAGCGCTTCACGGCCGGTGAAGTTCGGGTTCCTGGGCGGGATGTTGCCCCAGATCGTCGGCGTGGAACCGGCGCGTCCGCCGCCTGTCGTGTCCGCCGGGGCCTGCTGCGGCATCACCGGCCTCCTCTTCCCGTGAAGGGTCGTCTCGTGAACGGTGCTTCCATGAAGGGTGCTTCCACGAACAGTGGTTGAGTGCAGGGTGGTTCCCTGAGCGGTGGTGCCCTGAGCGGTGGTGCCCTGAGCGGTGGTGCCGTGCCGCGGTGCCCGCCGCGCGTCGTCCCGGCGGGCCGCGAGCGCTGCGTCGGCCGCGAGGACCTCGTCCACTTCTCTCGCCGGCTTCAGGAACGGTCCGGACAGGGCGTGGAGCACGGCGCTCTCGGCCACGAGCCACGGCCCGGACTCCTCGTCGACCGGGGGGAGCCGGTGCTCGGCGGCCCCGCGCAGCAACCGGGGCAGTCGCCACAAGTGTTCCCCGCCGGGTCCCCTGCGATCCCCCACGAACTCGACGACCCGCACCAGATCCGGTCGCCGTGCGGCGGCCAGCAGCTCGTCGCGGACGCCGGCGTCGAACTCGAACGTCCCCGCCTCCCGGCCCACCGGCACGACGAGGCCGTACACGAGCAGTTGGGCGAAGTCGCTGAGGGAGGTGCCGGGCAGCAGCGCCTGCTGGATCTCGGTGATCAGCCCGGCGGTGAGAGGGACGGCGGCGAGCATGGTCGCCAGCGTGAACACGTCGCGCGGCACGGACGACCGAAAACCCGCCACCCGCGCCGCCGGCGTGCGCGCCGGCTCGCCGTCGCCGGCACCGACGGGCACGCGCGCGTGGGGGAACATCACGGTCAGCGGCAGCCACGCGGGCGGGGCCGCGCTCAGCAACCCGGACCAGGCGTCCAGCCAGCGGGGTGCCAGTTCGAGCACCGGGACCGGGACGTCAGGCCGATGACCGGGCGGCATGTCCCGCACGTCCGGGCCGAGGCCGCGAGGCCGCCAGCGCGTCCGGTGGTTGGGCACGCCCGGCCCGGGGGAGCGCAGCAGCACCTGCCAGCCGCGCAGTCCCGTCGCCCGCCACACCGGGTGGGGCAGCAGGTGGATCAGGGCGGTCGGCCCGGACTGTCCCCAGCGGCGCAGCAGGGGTTCCACCTCGTGCGTGCGCCAGCGGGGGCCCGCGCCGTCGGTGAGGAGCAGGGTCAGCCGCGACGCCGCGTGCCGGCGCGGCAGCGCCGCCGGGTCCGCGCTGCGGGCCAGCGGGAGCCGGTGCACGGTGACGCGGCGGGTCGCGCCCACGTGCTGCAGGACCGTCGCGAACTCACCGACCGTCGGCAGCCAGAGGCCCATCGTCGGACCGGTGTCGGCCACCACCGCGACCTCCCGGACGCCGACGCGTCGGAGCGTGCCGCCCAGGCGCCGCAGCGCGTCCGGGACGCCGGGGGGCAGGGCGGGGGGAAAGCCGCCGCTGCTCCGGGAGGCGGGCCAGGAGGGGCGGCTCCCGGTCGGGGTTCCGTCCGGGAATGGGGCTCGCCGTGGCCCCGTCACGGCTCCTCCGTCGTGGTCCACTCCCAGACGGCGTCCACGGCCTCCTGCCAGCCGCCGTTCTCGGCCAGCGTCGTCAGGACGCCGTCGGCGGCCAGCCGCAACGCGTCCAGGAAACGTTCGACGACCGGTCCCTCGCTGCGGACGGCCCGGTCGAGGAAGGCGTCCACGACGTCCGGCGCGGGGGCGGGGGCGGTGGCGGTGGCGGATGTGGTGTCGGGTGCTGGGTCGGAGGGCGGGGTGGGGGTGCCGGGGGCGGGCGGGAAGTGGTTCGCGGCGATCGCGCGCAGCAGTTCGGGGCCGGGCCGCCGTGTGCGCAGGGTGACGCAACGTCGTACGAGATCCGGGGACAGGTCCCGCTCGCCGGTGGTCGTGATGACGATCACCGGGAAGGCGTGGCACCGCACCGCCCGGTCCGGCAGCACCACCGTGGCCGCCGGATCGTCGTCGGTGGCCACCCGCGTCCCGACGGGCGCGTCGGACACCGAGGGCGCTGCGGACCCCGGGAACGACACGGCTTCGGGGGACGACACGGATGCCGGGGACGACACGGATGCCGGGGACGATCCGTGCGCCGTGCCGGGCAGCCGGAATCCTCCGGCGGCCAGGACCGTGCACAGGTCGTCGGGCAGGGCGATCTCGGCGCGGTCGAGCCGGTCGATCAGCAGCACCCGGGGCCTGGCGTACGGCAGGAACGCGGTACCCAGCGGGCCCAGCCCGATCCGTCCTCCGTCCCCGGTGTCGTACAGCCCTTCCCGGAGGGTGCTCAGCGACGTGATGCGCCAGCGCAGGACGCGGCCGAGCCCCAGTTCCCGGCTGATGCGGTAGGCCAGCGTCGATTTCCCGGTGCCCGGCTCGCCGGTGACGAGCAGGGGGCGGCGCAGGTGCAGCGCCGCGTTCACCCGGTCGACCTCCTCCGGCGGCGCCGGCAGGTGATGCCGCGCGGCGCCCAGCACGATGCGGGCGTACGGGTCGGCGGCGGGCGGCGGGGGCAGGTCGGGGCCGCCGCCGAAACTGCGCCAGGGCGGCGCCTCGGGCCACGGCCGGTGCGCCGTACCGGGCAGGCCCGTGCCCCGGTACGGTCCCCAAGACTCGCTGTTGGGCATCGACGGCGTCCCTTCGGAAGACGGCTGGACACGTACGGTCCCGGAACCGGTCCTGGTTCCGAGGGCCGGGGCGGGCACGGGCGCGTGGCGCGCGCCGGGGTCGGTCATGGCGCTTCGGGGAGTACGGGCTTGCGGTCGGGGTCGTCCCACAGCACCGCGAGGTGCCGGCCGATGTGCGTCGCGTCCTCGTCCTCGATGGCCGCGCGGCGACGGAAGGCCGCCACCTTGGCCGGAAACCGCCGCAGGCCCTCCGCGAGCAGTCCGTCGATGACGTCCCGGAACTCCTGCGGCGAACGGCCCTCGCGGTGCCAGATCACCACCGGCAGCCCGCTGCGCAACGCCGCCTGCAGTTCCCGCCGGCTGTGCGCTCGGCTGGGCACGGGCGGCTCGCTCAGCACCAGGGCGACGCAGTGCTCGTCGTCGCTCAGGCGCGCCTCCAGGCCCCGCAGGTGGTCGCCGTTCGTCCGCGCGACGTTGACGTACACCGACTTCGACGGGTGCTCGTCCCGGGCCAGCTGCTGCCAGCGGGAGCGCCAGAAGCGGTACCAGTCACGGTTCTGCAGCCGGTCCAGGCTGCGCACGACCACTGGGTAGTCCACCGCGAGCGGCACACCCGGCACCTCGGAGGTGTCCCGGGGCCAGCGGTCGACGGGCAGGTTGAGAAGCTCGAAGGGGAGCACGAACTCCAATGACACCTCGGCCAGCCGGTCGCCGCCCGTCTCCTCGACCCTCCTGATGACGTCCGTCACCGTCTGCTGCAGCCGGTCGGTCGGCACCCGCACCACCGTGTCGCCCAGTTCCCAGATCCGGCCGCGCGCGTCCGACATGAGGGAGTAGGAGACGGTGTAGTGACCGTCCTCCAGCGGATCGGGCGCGATGTGGATGGCCAGGTACTCCTGGTGCGGCCGGGCCACCGACGGCGCGGCCGGACTCGCGGCGCGGTCGCGGTCGAGTAACTCCGCCAGCCCGCAGCTGAGCGCCCACTGCCGGTTGCGGGCCAGCAGCTCCCGGGCCGTGGCCGGCTCCATCGCCTCGGCACTGCGGTCGAGGTACACCATCCACGGCGGCAGCCCGTTCCGCGTGGCGCCCTGGCCCGCCATGTGCAGGAAGTCGTGCCAGCAGCTCACGGCGTGCGGCGGCGGTACGACGACCCTGGACTCGGTGGCCGCCCGGACCACGGCACTGCGCATCGCGTACGGCATTGCCAGACCGCCCAGGGCGCCGCTCAGGAAGTCCCAGGAGGCGGTGACCTGCGGCAGCCCGTGCAGCGAGTCGACCGCGGTCCACTCGTCGGCGAGCCGTTGCACCGCCGGTGCCTGGGGGCAGCCCGGGTCCACCAGCGACAGGTTGCGTGCCAGGGCGGACAGGCCGTCCTGGTGACGGGTGCAGAACCGGAACAGCTCCACGAACTGCAGCGGCAGCGTCGGCTGCTCCCTCAGGTCGGCCCGGCGCCCGAGCGCCTCGCCGACCATCTCGGCCAGCAGGACGCGCGCGGAGCGCTCGTGCAGGGCGGGCACCTGGAGCAGCGCGGCCTGCGTCTCCTCACCGATCCGCTCCCGTATCCGTAACGCCGAGCTGTCGCGGCCCGCGCCGCCGTCTCCCGTCAACGCCGGCCCGCCGGATCGGGAGCGGACGGGGTGGGGGAGCCGGGGGCGGTGGGCGCCGGGTCCGTGGGTGCCGGGTCGGGGGAGCGGGTGCCGGGGAAGGCGGGGCCGGCGGTGGTCGGGGGACGGCGGTTGGTGAGCGGGTGGCCGGTGGACGGGTGGCCGGTGAGCGGGTGGCCGGTGGACGGGTGGCCGGTGAGCGGGTGGCTGGTGGACGGGTGGCTGGTGGACGGGTGGCCGACGAGGGAGTGGCCGGCGGCGGTGAGCAGCCGGGCGCGTGCCTCGGCCTCGGTCAGGCCGCCCGCGAGGTCGACGTACGCCGTGTCCGGCAGGGGCCACGGGGGACGACACCGCTCCACCAGGACCGGCAGCAGCGCATCGCTCCCGCCCTGTGGATCCCCCGCGTGCACCGCCTGCCACACCAGCCCCGGATACGGGCCCGAGCGGTAGGCCGCGGACAGCACGGGGACGGTGCGTTCGCTCCGCTCCACACCGCTGCGCACACCGGAGCGACCGGCGTCGACGGGGCCGTCGCCGCCGAGGCCGTCGCCGCCGAGGCCGTCAGCGGCATTGCCGTCAGCGGGACTGTCGTCGGCGGGGGCCGCGACGTCCCGTTCCTGTACGAGGACGCGGTAGCCGGCGTCCTCCAACTGCCAGGCGATCCAGGAGGCCCACCGGCGGTCGGTCGCGGCGTACGACACGAAGAAGTGGACGCGGTCCGCGGATGCCGCAGCGCCGACGGTTCCGCCCGCGAGATCCCCCGCCCGGGGCTCCCGGAGGCTCCGCACCAGGTCACCGATGGCCTCGGCGGTGCGGCTGTGCCCCTCGAGGAGCGACACCGCTTCGGCCAGTGCGGGCGGCCCGTCCGCACCCGCGCGCAGGCAGAACCGTACGAGCTCGAGCAACTGCCCCCGCACGGTGGGCTGTTCCCGCAGGATCACCGGACGCCCCAGGGCGTCGCCCACCAGCTCGACCAGCGTGGCCCGGGCACCGCGGTCGCCGAGGACCGGGGAGGCGCACAGCGCCTGCACGGCGGCGCGCAGCCAGTCCTCGTCCGCGCGGGTACGGAGACCGTCCCTGTCCACAACACCCCCCGAGAAGTTGTGTCCGAGAGTCCAGGATACGGACGCGGTGACACGGCGTCAGGTGTTCTGCGGTGCGGGGGCGGGCGGTGGCAACCCGCCTGCCCGATGCCTGTTTGTGTCTGCTTCGCGCCCGAACCTGTTTACATAGCGGAAAAGCGGGCGTAGCCTCCCTCAGAGAAACCACACGTTCGGGCATAACTCGGAGGCGAACGGACATGTACGCACCGGAGCGCCAGCAGGAGATCCTCCGGCTGGCCCGTGACGGCGGCCGGGTGGACGTGGTCTCGCTGGCCGAGGAGTTCCAGGTGACGGCGGAGACCATCCGGCGCGACCTGAAGGCCCTCGACCGCGCAGGCCTCGTGCGCCGGGTGCACGGCGGTGCCATTCCGGCCGGGCGCCTCGACTTCGAACCGGACCTCACCGAGCGCGAGAGCACCGCGGCCGACGAGAAGGACCGCATCGCGAAGGCGGCCGTAGCGGAACTGCCGGGTGAGGGCACCATGATCCTCGACGCCGGCACGACCGTGGCGCGGTTCGCGGCCGCCGTCCCGCTGGAGTCCTCGCTCACCGTCGTCACCCACAGCCTGCCGATCGCGGCCCGTCTCGCGGACCACCCCGGCATCCAGCTCCACCTCGTCGGAGGGCGCGTACGGCACCGTACGCGCGCCGCCGTCGACGCCTGGGCGCTGCGGGCGTACGGCGAGATCCGGGCCGACGTCCTCGTCCTCGCGGCCAACGGCTTCTCCGTCGAACACGGCCTGACCACCCCCGACCTCGCCGAGGCGGCGGTCAAGCGGGCCGCGATGGCCGCCGCCCGGCGCGTGGTGCTGCTCGCCGACTCCGCCAAGTGCGGCCAGGAGCACTTCGCCCGCTTCGGGGACCTGAGCGACGTGGACCTGCTGATCACCGACAGCGGGCTGAGCCAAGAAGACACCACCGCCATCGAGCGCGGCGGCACGGAAGTAGTGCGCGCATGATCCTCACCGTCACCCCGAACCCGTCCCTGGACCGCACCTACGAGGTTCCGTCACTGGAGCGCGGCGAAGTCATCCGCGCCACCGGCGAGCGCATGGACCCGGGCGGCAAGGGCGTCAACGTCTCGCGCGCCGTCGCGGCCGCCGGGCGGCGCACGGTCGCCGTGCTGCCCCTCGGCGGTGCGCCGGGCGCGCTCGTGGCCGCCCTGCTCGACGCGCAGGGCATCGAGGTCGCGCCGGTGCCGGTCGCCGGCGACACCCGCTCCAACATCGCGCTCGCCGAGGCGAACGGGGTGCTCACCAAGATCAACGCGCCGGGTCCCGAACTGTCCGCGGCCGAACAGGAGCTCCTGCTGGAGACCGTGCGCGAGCAGTCGCGCGACGCGGACTGGATCGCGTGCTGCGGGAGCCTGCCGAGGGGACTCGCGCCGGCGTGGTACGCCGACGTCGTGGCGCGGGCGCACGCAGGGGGCGCGCGGATCGCGCTGGACACCTCGGGGCGCGCGCTCCTCGAGGCGCTGCGCGAGCGGCCCGATGTGGTGAAGCCGAACGCCGAGGAGCTCGCGGAAGCCGTCGGGCGCCCCCTGGCCACCGTGGGCGACGCGCTGAAGGCGGCCGAGGAGTTGCGTGAGATGGGCGCGCGCGCCGTGCTCGCGAGCCTGGGCGCCGACGGCCAGTTGCTCGTGGACGGCACGGGCGCCTGGTTCGGCAGCGCGCGCGTGGACGCCGTACGCAGTAACGTCGGCGCTGGAGACTCCTCGCTCGCCGGTTTCCTGATCGCGGGCGGCAACGGTCCGGAGGCCCTCGCCTCCGCTGTCGCGCACGGTGCGGCGGCCGTCCAGCTGCCGGGCAGTGTGATGCCGGCGCCGGCCGATCTGGACCCCGCGGCCGTGACGGTCACCGCCGAGGTGCCGCTGGACCGCGCTCTGAGGGAGCCGGTGTCATGAACGCCCGCCCGGCCGCTGCCACCGCGGCGACGCCGACCGTCACGCTCCCCGAAGGCGCCCCGGAACGCGCCCTCGAACCGAGTGCCGAACCGGCTGCCGCACCGGCCCTCGGACGGCGAGGCTTCCCGCTGCTCGCCGCCACCGACGGGAGGCAGAGCCGCCTGAGCCGCCCTGCCGCCTCTGGGAGGCGGGCTTTCCCCGGCTCCGCCCCCTGCGGCGCGGGTTTCCCCGCCCGTGCCGCCAACCCCCACAGCACCCCCGTCCCCACCCCCGCCCACCCCACGTCCCGGGCGATACGCGTGCGAAGGAGCCCGCGATGAGCAAGATGATCACCGCGGACCTGGTCGATCTCGACCTGTCCGCCGATACCAAGGAAGCGGCGGCGCGTGCCCTCGCCGAGCGCATGGTGGCCCAGGGCCGGGTGACCGACCTGGAGGGCTTCCTCGCCGACGTGGCCGCCCGTGAGGCCCAGATGCCGACCGGCCTGGACGGCGGCATCGGTATCCCGCACTGCCGCAGCGCGCACGTCACCGAGCCGACGCTCGCCTTCGGGCGCAGCCGTGCCGGTGTCGACTTCGGCGCCCCGGACGGCCCCGCGGACCTGATCTTCCTGATCGCGGCGCCCGCCGGCGCCGACGACGCCCACCTGACGATCCTGTCGTCACTGGCCCGGCAGCTGATGAACGCCGAGTTCACCGGCGCGCTGCGCTCGGTGGGCGACGCGGCGGCCGCGGCGGCGCTCATCCGCGGCGAGGAGCCGTCGGCGGAGGCCGAGGCGTCGGCGACGGCCGAGCCGCAGGCTGCGCAGCCCGAGGGCGCCGCTGAGGGCGCCGCTGAGGGCGCCTCCGAAGACTCCGTGGCGGCGTCGGGGGCGGCCTCCGTCGACGCCGCCACGGGCAGTGCGGCCCCGGCGTCGGGCGCCAAGGCGTCCGCCGACGCCTCCCCCTTCCGTATCGTCGCCGTCACCTCCTGCCCGACCGGCATCGCCCACACCTATATGGCGGCCGAATCGCTCGAGAACGCAGGCCGCGAGGCGGGCATCGAGGTCGTCGTCGAGACGCAGGGCTCGGCCGGGTTCACCCGGCTCGACCCGGGCGTCATCGCGGCGGCGGACGGCGTGATCTTCGCGCACGACGTGCCCGTGCGGGAGAAGGAACGCTTCGCCGGCAAGCCGACCGTCGACGTCGGTGTCAAGGCGGGCATCAACCGCCCCGCCGAGCTGATCTCCGAGGTGCGCGACAAGGCCGCGCGCGGTGAGGTGAGCGCGGGGGCGCCCGCCGGAGCCGGTACGCCGGTCGAGCGCGCCGGCGAATCCGGCGAGGGCTACGGCACCAAGCTGCGCAAGTGGCTGATGTCCGGCGTGAGCTACATGGTCCCGTTCGTCGCGGCGGGCGGTCTGCTGATCGCCCTCGGCTTCGCGATCGGCGGATACAAGATCAACAAGGCGCCGTCGGTCATGGACCACTTCGTGTGGGGCCAGGCGGACAGCTGGGCAGCGCTGCTGTTCCAGATCGGTGCCGTCGCCTTCGGCTTCCTCGTCCCGGTGCTGGCCGGCTACATCGCCTACGGCATGGCGGACCGCCCCGGTCTCGTCCCCGGCTTCGTCGGCGGCGCCATCGCCCTCACCATCAACGCCGGCTTCCTCGGCGGCCTGGCCGCCGGTCTGATCGCCGGTGGCGTCGTGATGGCGATCCAGAAGGTCAACATTCCGGCCGCGCTGCGCGGCATCATGCCGGTGGTGGTGATCCCGCTGATCTCCTCGGCGATCGTCGGGTTCCTGATGTTCGTCGTGATCGGCAAGCCCATCGCCTCCGCCCAGAAGGGCATGACCGACTGGCTGAACGGTCTCTCCGGCGCCAACGCCATCCTGCTCGGCATTCTGCTCGGCCTGATGATGTGCTTCGACCTCGGCGGCCCCGTCAACAAGGTCGCCTACACCTTCGCCACCGCCGGCATCGCGGTCTCCAATCCGAGTGACTCCGCGATGAAGATCATGGCGGCGGTCATGGCGGCCGGCATGGTCCCGCCGTTGGCGATGGCCCTGGCCACCACCGTGCGCGGGAAGCTGTTCACCGAGACCGAGCGCGAGAACGGCAAGGCCGCCTGGGTCCTGGGCGCCTCCTTCATCTCCGAGGGCGCGATCCCGTTCGCGGCGGCCGACCCGCTGCGCGTCATCCCCTCCTCGATGGTGGGCGGCGCGATCACCGGAGCCCTGTCGATGGCCTTCGGCGCGACTCTGCGCGCCCCGCACGGCGGCATCTTCGTGGTCCCGCTGATCGGCAACCCGTTCCTCTACCTGGTCGCCATCGCGGCGGGCGTGTGCGTCACCGCGGCACTGGTGGTCGTCCTGAAGGGCATGCGCAAGCCGGCCTCCGGGACGGCGGCCGAACAGGCGGCCGACGGCTCGGTCACCGCGAAGGCCGGTTCGAAGCAGCCGGTGGCTGCCTGACATGCCCGGAGGGGGCGTCTCGCGCAGAGACCGCCCCCTCCGCATGTCCCTTTACGTGTGCTGTGAGTTGTTCACGGCACCTGAGGCAAGTGCGACGCCTGCGTGTCATGCGAGATACGTCACGGTCCGGGACGGAAGTCCCGGACCGTGGTGTCTACTGGAACGCATGTCTGAGCACGTCTCGATCCTCCGGTCGCTGGGCGTCGCCGTCCTCGCCCTGACGGCCGTCGTCTGGGTGATCCTCCTGACCCGCATCCTGCGCCGCGGCCGCACCCGGGCGGGCATGCGGCCCACCGGCCCCACACTGGACGCCCTTCCGTACCAGGCTCAGGCCGGACCCCACCTGGAGTCCGTGGAACTTACCCCGGCGGAGCGGGATGCCTTCGCCGGCCTGGTACGGCAGCTCAGCGACGGCCATTGAGGCGCCTGTCCGGCTGCAGAGGCGCGTGTCCGGCTCGCTCTTCCGGTCAGGAGACCTGAGCCGCCCGCCGTTCCATCGCGTCCCGGGCCGCGTCCTCCGTCGTGTAGACCTCGCACATGTGCCGTCCGTCCGGCGTCGCCGTGTGCTCGACCTCCCACAGGGACACCTCCGCACCGTCCCGCAGCAGGAACGCGTGCTCGTACAGCGAGAAGCACAACCCGCTGCGACCCGCGCGGCACGGACGCCCGAAGGCCTGCATGATCTGGTGCGCGAACGCCGTCCTCAGCAGCGCGGCGGTCTCCGCGCCCGGCCGGTCCGGGTTCTCCGCGCGGCGCAGGAGCCGGCGGGCGTGGTCCGCCGAGTCGTCCGGCACGTACGCGTGCCGCGGCACGGGGACCGACGACCACTGCACCGTCACCGGCAGCTCGAAGTCGGCGGCGTCCGGCGGCATCGGCAGCCGCGTGGTGGCGACGCGCAGCTCCTCCTCGTCGACGTACACCTCGTGCTGTGGGACGCTGCCCGGCGCGGTGTTGTGCACGAGCTCCCAGAGCGTGAGCGCCGAGCCGTCGACGAGCAGCCACGTGTGCCGGTACGTCTCCCGGTGCAGCCCCGCGCTGTGGTGCGCCGAGTGCAGCGAACTGTCGTGCGCCAGCGCGCTGTCGAGTCGTCGTATCGTCTCGTCCGGAAGCTCGAAGGAGTTCAGAGCCCGGCCGAGCAGTCGCGCGAGGTGCTCCTCCGGAGACTCCGGCGACTCGTGTGGTTCGTACGCTGCCGTCTCGTACGGAACGCTCAAGGTTTCTCCCGGCGTTGCTGCATGTCACCTTGTGGGTGCATACCGTAGCCCCTCGGTCGGACATCGTGTCCGTGAACCGAGAAAACGTACGCCCGGAAAACGCGCGGGCCGCGCGAGAAGTTCCCCGCGCGGCCCTTTGGATCCGCCAAAATGCCCTGCACTCCCGGCACTTGGCCGGTCAGGCGTGCGATGCGGCGATCACGCCGCGCTGCCCGCGGTCCACTCGCTCCACGACATGTTCCAGCCGTTCAGCCCGTTGTCCGGAGCCACCGTCTTGTCGGGAGAGTTCTTGACGATCACGACATCGCCGATCAGCGAGTTGTCGTAGAACCACTTGGACGGCGTGGCCCCCTGCGCGCCCTCCATGTCCGCAAGCCCGACGCAGCCGTGGCTGGAACCCACCCTGCCGAAGGGCGGGTTGCCCCTGTTGTACCAGTAGTTGCCGTGGATGAACGTGCCCGACGACGTCAGACGCATCGCGTGCGGGACGTTCGAGATGTCGTACTCGGAGCCCAGGCCGACGGTCTGACTGTTCATGCGGGTCTGCACGAACTTCTCGGAGATCACCATCTGCCCGTTGTACGTGGTGTGCTGAGGGTCGCCCGTCGAAACGGGCACCGTCTTGAGGGTCTCACCGTCCCGCACCACCGTCATGGTCTGTGTGGCGGTGTCGACGGTGGAGACCTGCGAGCGCCCGATGGTGAAGGTGACGGTTTTCCTCTGCACCCCGTAGACGCCGTTCGCGCCTTCCACGCCGTCCAGGTCGATCTTCATCGTGACCTTGGAGCCGGCCTTCCAGTACTCCTCGGGCCGGAAGTCGAGCCGCTGCGACCCGAACCAGTGCCCCACCACCTCCTGCCCGCTGCTCGAGGTGACGCCGATGTGCGACTGCACGGCCTTCTTGTCGCTGATCGCCTTGTCGAAGGTGAACGACACCGGCATCCCGACACCGACCGTCGTGCCGTTGTCCGGCGTGTACGTGCCGATGAAGCTGTTCGCCGAAGAGACGGTCGTGAAGATGGAGTTGGCCGCGGACGTGCCACCGTTCGCGTTCTTGGCGGTCGCCGATATCTGGTACTTGGTCCCGCGCTCCAGCTGCTCCTTCGGCTTCCAGCTGGCGCCGTCCGCGGACAACGAGCCCGGCACGGTCTGTTCCGTCCCCGCCACCGTCATCTTCACGTCGGTCAGCCTGCCTCCGCTGACCTTCACCCCGGTCGTGTTGATCGACGCGCCGGTCGATCCGTCCTTCGCCGAGATGACGATCTTCGCTGCCGACGTCTTGGAGGCACTCTTGCCGCCCTTGCCGTCGTTCGTGGAATCGGCTTTGGCGTTGCCGCCGCAGCCGGTCAGGGTGAGGGCGCCGACCATCAGGGCGGCACAGGCCCCCAGTGCGCGCCGCGCTGCTATGTCCGGCGTTGTCACGGGCTGCTCCAGGTTCGTGTGATGTGCGTGATCCGCTCCAGTCGTGGAGAAAGAGGGCGGCAACGGCGGGACAGGTTCCCGCCGTTGCCGCCCGAACGGCGACACGTGACAGAACCGGGACAATCGGAGGGACGGCGCCTGGGAGAGTCAGGCGCGCCGCCGCCGTGTCACGCCGTCCCGTACAACTCCTGGTACGACGGCCACACTCCACCCGGCCCGTCCACCGACTCGGCGGCGCGCACGGCGCGCACGACGGCGCGGGTCACCACGTCCGCGCCGGCCGCGAGAACCTCGTTCAGCGCGAGGGGGTTCTCGGTGTCGAGGAGACGCGCCCCCGTCGCCAGCGCGAACACCGTGTCGCCGTCGTTGAGCAGGTGCACCGGTCGCACGGCGCGCGCAATGCCGTCGTGCGAGGTGCCGGCCAGCTTCTGCGCCTGCGCCTTCGACAGGCCGGCGTCGGTGGCGACCACGGCGAGTGTGGTGTTCAGCGGGGGACGCCCGTTCGCCGCCGCGAGGTCGGTGAGGCGTCGGCGCGCGGCCTCATGGACACGTGCGTCCGGATAGTTCACGCGCCCCTGGAACAACTCCCCGTACAGAACGCCCGTCTCGGGATCCACCGCCGATCCGGCCGCGTTGGCCACCACCAGAGCGGCCACCGTGATCCCGGAGTCCAGTACGACGCTCGCGCTGCCGACCCCGCCCTTCAGCGCGCCCACGGCGGCTCCTGTGCCGGCGCCCACGCACCCTTCCGGCACTCGCGCGCCCGAGCCGCTCCGTGCTGCGGCCTCGACCGCGGCGCGGCCGGTGGACGCGTCCGGCCGGGCGGAGAAGTCGCCGCCCCGCCCCAGATCGAAGACGCACGCGGCGGGCACCACCGGCACGACGTGCGCGGGATCGGTCCCGACGCGCACGCCGCGCCTCTGTTCCTCCAGCCAGGCCATCACCCCGGACGCCGAGTCGAGCCCGTAGGCGCTCCCGCCGGTCAGCACGATCGCATCGACTCTCTGCACGAGATTGCGCGGGTCGAGGGCGTCGGTCTCCTTCGTCCCGGGGCCGCCGCCCCGCACGTCCACGGCGGCGACGGCGCCACCCTCCGGCGCGAGCACGACCGTGGTGCCGGTGAGCCAACCGGCGCCGATCCGCGTCGCATGGCCCACCCGCACCCCTGCGACGTCCGTCAAAGCGTCAACTGTCATGACCCCAGTCTGGCCCGGCCCGCCCTGCGGACGGCCGTCTCAGGTGCCGTCGTCGCCGGCCCCGCGCTCGTCGCATGTCCCCTCGCGCCACCCGCCTCCTCCCGGGAAGCGCGAAGCCCATCCACGCCCACCAGACGGCGAGGAGAACCCCCGCGGATCTCGGCACCGCCGCGCCCGTGTGCCCGTCTGTGGCGGCGTCCAGCAGTGAGACGCCCGCCTGGGCGAGAGTCACGACGAAACAGAGATCGAGAAACAGTCCGAGTGCGCTGCGCGTCAAGCGTCCAAGTCCCGAGGCCGCCCTGCGGACGCTCTTGTGAAGCATTTCACAAGGCGATGGCCAGCCGCCTTTTCCGCGAATGGGGCAGGTCAGACCCTTCCCATCGGAGAGTGATCGATTATCGATAGGACCTTTGGACCCCGATAGGGGACCAACGCTGCCCCCGGACGCGCCCTCACTGACGTGCAATGGAGTCGACCCCATGAAGCGATGTGGAAGGTGCGGGCCATGACTGCCACTCCTGCGGAGACCACCAACGTCACTCCCGCTGCGCCCCGGACGGCCCCCGAGCCGTCGGCGCAGGGTGCCGCCTGGGCCGGCTTCCGAGGCGGCCTGTGGCGCGACGCCATCAACGTCCGCGACTTCGTGCAGCACAACTACACCCCCTACGAGGGCGACGGTGCCTTCCTCGCCGGGCCCACCGAGCGCACCACCAAGGTCTGGAACAAGCTCCTCGCGATGTTCCCGACCGAGATCGAGCGCGGCATCTACGACGTCGACGCCAAGACGCCCTCCCGCATCGACGCTTTCGCCCCCGGCTACGTCGACCGTGACCTCGACCTCATCGTCGGCCTCCAGACCGACGCCCCGCTCAAGCGCGCCATCATGCCCAACGGCGGCTGGCGCATGGTCGAGAGCGCCCTCAACGCCTACGGGTACGAGGCCGACGTCACCGTCCGGGAGATCTACACCAAGCTCCGCAAGACCCACAACGACGGCGTCTTCGACGCCTACACCCCCGAGATCCGCGCCTGCCGCTCCTCCGGCATCATCACCGGCCTCCCGGACGCCTACGGCCGCGGCCGCATCATCGGCGACTATCGTCGCGTAGCCCTCTACGGTGTGGACCGGCTCATCGCGGCAAAGCGAGCGGACAAGCTCGCCCTCGAAGTCGAGTGGCCGAGTGCGGAGGTGATCCAGGAACGCGAGGAAGTCGCCGAGCAGATCCGCGCCCTCCAGGAACTCAAGGCCATGGCCCTCTCCTACGGCTACGACATCGCCGGCCCCGCCCGCACCGGCCGCGAGGCCATCCAGTGGCTGTACTTCGCCTACCTCGCCGCCGTCAAGGAGCAGAACGGCGCCGCCATGTCCATCGGCCGCATCGACGCCTTCCTCGACATCTACCTGCAGCGGGACATCGAGGCCGGCGTGCTCACCGAGGCCGCGGCCCAGGAACTCATCGACGACTTCGTCGTCAAGCTGCGCATCGTCCGCTTCCTGCGCACCCCCGAGTACAACGAGCTCTACTCCGGCGACCCCACCTGGGTCACCTGGTCCATGGGCGGCATCGGGGACGACGGGCGGCCGCTGGTCACCCGCACCACCTTCCGCGCTCTGAACACCCTCTACAACCTGGGTCCGGCGCCCGAGCCCAACCTCACCGTCTTCTGGTCCCCGCGCCTGCCCGAGGGCTTCAAGACGTACGCCGCCCAGGTCGCCATCGACACCAGCGCCCTGCAGTTCGAGTCCGACGAGCTGATGCGCCCCAAGTACGGTGACGACACCGCCATCGCCTGCTGCGTCTCCGCGATGGCCATGGGCAAGCAGATGCAGTTCTTCGGCGCCCGCGTCAACGTCGCCAAGGCGCTGCTGTACGCCATCAACGGCGGTCGCGACGAGAAGTCCGGCAAGACGGTCGTCGAGGGCTTCGAGCCGATCACCGACGAGTACCTCGACTACGACACGGTCCTCGCCCGCTACGACGCCATGCTCAGCTGGCTCGCGAAGACCTACGTCCACGCGCTCAACGTCATCCACTACATGCACGACAAGTACGCCTACGAGCGCCTGGAGATGGCCCTGCACGACCGGGCGATCCTGCGCACCATGGCATGCGGCATCGCCGGCCTGTCGGTCGCCGCCGACTCGCTGTCCGCCATCAAGCACGCACGCGTGAAGGTGATCCGGGACGAGACCGGCCTCGCCGTCGACTACGTCATCGAGGGCAAGTACCCGGCGTACGGCAACAACGACGACCGGGCCGACTCCATCGCCCAGTGGATCGTCCACGAGTTCATGGAGAAGGTCCGCCGGTACCCGACGTACCGCGACGCGGTGCACACCCAGTCGGTCCTGACGATCACCTCGAACGTCGTCTACGGCAAGAAGACCGGCAACACGCCCGACGGCCGTCGCGCGGGCACCCCCTTCGCGCCCGGCGCCAACCCGATGAACGGGCGTGACGAGCACGGATACATCGCTTCGGCGCTCTCCGTCGCCAAGCTCCCGTACGACGACGCGGAGGACGGCATCTCGCTGACCAACACGATCACCCCGGACGCCCTCGGCCGCACTCCCGAGGAGCGCGTCGCCAACCTCTCCGGCGTCCTGGACGGGTACGTCGCCAGCGACGGCTTCCACATGAACGTCAACGTGCTCGACAAGGCGACCCTCGAGGACGCGATGGAGCACCCCGAGAAGTACCCGCAGCTGACCATCCGGGTCTCCGGCTACGCGGTCAACTTCATCCGCCTCACCCGCGAGCAGCAGCTCGACGTCATCAACCGCACCTTCCACGGTTCGCTGTAAAGGAGAACGGCGATGACCACGCGTCTTCCGCCGGCGTCGGCTCTGCCGGCGCCGGTCGGCGGGCCCGTTTCCGCGGCGGTCACCCCGGCCGCCGCGGCGACCCGCCGCCCGGTCGTCGGATCGGTCCACTCGTGGGACCTGTCGACCGGCGTCGACGGTCCGGGCACCCGCTTCGTCACCTTCCTGACGGGCTGCCCGCTGGCCTGCCTGTACTGCCAGAACCCCGACACCTGGCGGATGCGCGACGGCAAGCGCACCACGGCCGACGAGATCGTCGCCGAAGCCCGCAAGTACACGCGGTTCATCGCGGCCGCCGGCGGCGGCGCCACCATCAGCGGCGGAGAACCGCTGCTGCAGCCCGTCTTCACCGGCGAACTGCTGCACCGCTTCAAGAACGAACTCGGCCTGCACACCGCCCTCGACACTTCGGGCTTCCTCGGCGTTCGGGCCACCGACGCCCTCCTGCGCGACACCGACCTGGTCCTGCTCGACATCAAGTCCTGGGACCCCGCCACCTACCGCAAGGTCACCGGTCGCCCCGTGCGCCCCACCCTCGACTTCGCCCGGCGCCTCGCCGACCTGGGCCAGGAGGTCCACGTCCGCTTCGTGCTCGTGCCCGGACTCACCGACGCCCCCGACAACATCGACGGAGTCGCCGCCTTCGCCGCCTCTCTCGGCAACGTCACGCGCGTCGACGTCCTGCCCTTCCACAAGCTGGGCGAGGCGAAGTGGCAGGCGCTCGGGCGGCGGTTCGTGCTGCACGACACGCCCTCCCCGACCGCCGAGCAGACCGCTCTGGCCAGGAGCATCTTCGCAGCCCACGGCCTCAACGCCGTCTGAGCCGCCGGGGCCCGGCCCACGCCCGGAGCCGTACTCTGGACGCATGAGCACTGCCCCCGAGCCCGAGACCGAGCCGCGCGCGCCGAAGCCCGCGCTGATCTTCGACGACCCGCTGGACCAGCAGTCCTCGGACGACACGGACCGCGGGTGGGGCGAGCGGCCCGGTCCCGACGGCGGTGACGCCTCGGACCTGAAGCGATTCCTCGACGAGAAGCCGCCCCACCACCTGTGAGCCACGCGGGCCACGGCCCGCCACGCACAGCGGGCCGCTGTCCCTACCGCCCGTCGAGCCCTGTCCCGCGCCCGCGCTGGGCGACCAGGGCGTCGCGTATCTCCTTCAGCACCTGCAGCTCGGTCACCTCGATGACCTCGTGCGCGCCCTCCCGCGCCTTCCGGCGGGCCTCCTGCCGTGCCAGGTACTTCGACATCGGCAGGACCATCAGGAAGTAGACCACCGCCGCGGTCGTCACGAAGCTGAGCGTCGCACCGAGAACGGTGCCCCACATGATCGGGATCCCGCTCTTGACCGTGCCGTCCGCGGCCACCTGGCACGGATCCTTCAGGCACGAGCTGTAGCCGTCGAGGTTCTTCGTCCCGATCGCACCGACGAGCGGATTGATGATCCCCTTCACCACCGAGTTGACGATGTTGGTGAAGGCGGCGCCGATGACCACCGCCACTGCCAGGTCGACGACGTTCCCGCGCATCAGGAAGGCCTTGAAGCCCTGCAAGACGCTCGGTTTCTTCTTCTCGCTCACCGCGGGGCCTCTCCTCGCACGCACAGGGTGTGGAACAAACAGCTCCGCAACCTACGTCAACGCGACGCGCGCCGGTACGGCCGGGTGGCTCCGAAGAGCGACTTGACAGCATTTCACGAAGGATGCGGAAGACCCCGTTCAGCACAGCGTCACCGCCAGCCGGGCTGCCGCGCCCGCACCGGCGAGGCGCGCCGCGGTCGACCGGGGCACCGAGAGCACGACCAGCGCGCCGCTGTCGGCCGCACCGTCCAGGGTTTCCGGTACCTGTGCGACCCGAGCCCCGCGCGCGACCACACGGGCATCACCGCCCGTCGCCGTCTCCCGCGCGGCGATGACGTCCACCCGGTCGCCCGGCCGCAGCAGGCGGACCGTGGCCGCGTCGGCGATCCGCACCGGAGCGGACACCGTCTCGACCGCACGATGCCTGCGCACGGGATCCGCCGCGGGATGCCCGCGCGCCCGGTCGGCGTCCCGCGGCACGGCCGCCACCAGCGCGGCCGCGGTCACGGCGAGGCCGGCGGCCAGTGCCCGCCTCCGGTGCCCCAGGAGCCGGCGCAGCTGGTACCGCCCGCCGCGCACCCGCACGGGAGCGAAGTGCGGAACCTCGCACGTGGCGGGAGCGTCCGCGCCGGGCGGGCGCGGAGGTGAGGGGGAGAGGGGCGGAGGCGAGGGGGACGGAGGTGACGGGCAGAGGGACGGAGGGGGCAGGGACATCGCGGATCACCACCTGCGGAGAGGAATCGGCTTGCGAGCCCACGATGAGGCTTCACGCCGACGCTCGCCGGGACCGGTGGACTACCGACGGGTTGTGGACAACCCGCCCACTCGCACGAGGGAACCGCACCTGGGAACCACCCGAGAGAACAAGCGGGCGGGCGCTTGCCCGCTGCCGGATTCCCGCCCGATCTTCCCGGCCCCCGCTTCGGCCCTTACGGCAGACCGAAGCCCGGGTCCATCCCGCCCAGCGCGTTCCCGCACAGACAGTCCCGCTCCTCGTTCACGGGCAGGGCGGCCACCACGTCGAACAGCACATCGCGCAGTCGGTCGACGTTGGCCGCGAACACTCGCAGCACCTCTTCGTGGGAGACGCCCTCACCGGTCTCGGCGCCCGCGTCGAGGTCGGTGACCAGCGTCATCGTCGTGTAGCAGAGTTCGAGTTCGCGGGCGAGCGCCGCCTCGGGATGACCGGTCATGCCGACGACGGACCAGCCCTGTGCCTGGTGCCACAAGGATTCGGCACGGGTCGAGAAGCGGGGCCCTTCGACCACGACGAGCGTGCCGCCGTCCACCGGCTCCCAGTCCCGGCCGCGCGCGGCCTTCAGGGCGGCGGCGCGCCCTGCGGGGCAGTAGGGGTCGGCCAGGGAGACGTGCACGACGTTCGGGACGGTCCCGTCGGGCAGCGGCAGCCCGTCGAAGTACGTCCCCGCCCTGGATTTCGTACGGTCGACCAGCTGGTCGGGCACCAGCAGCGTGCCCGGTCCGTACTCGGGGCGCAGACCGCCCACCGCGCACGGGCCGAGGACCTGGCGCACCCCCACCGACCGCAGGGCCCAGAGGTTGGCCCGGTAGTTGATGCGGTGCGGCGGCAGGTGGTGGCCGCGTCCGTGCCGGGGCAGAAAGGCGACCCGCCGGCCGGCGACCTCGCCGAGGAAGAGGGAGTCGCTGGGTGGCCCGTAAGGGGTGTCCACCTGTACCTCGGTCACGTCGTCGAGGAACGAGTAGAAACCGGAGCCGCCGATCACGCCGATCTCGGCGTTCGCCTTGTTCGCCATGCTCCGCACCCTAGCCGCCGCGGGAATCGCCGAAGACCCTGCCGTCGGATTGACGACAGGGTCCGGCAAGAAGTGGTCGCCTACGCGGCGGAGCTGCTGGAGGTGGAGCCGGTGCTGGACGGCTTCGTGTCCGAGGACGACGAAGAAGACGTGGACGCCGACGGCTTCGAGGACGCCGACGAGCTGCTGGACGACGAGCCACGGCTGTCGTTCCGGTAGAAGCCGGAACCCTTGAAGACAATGCCGACCGCGGAGAACACCTTCTTGAGGCGGCCACCGCAGTTGGGGCACTCGGTCAGGGCGTCATCGGTGAACTTCTGCACCGCCTCGAGGCCCTCGCCGCACTCGGTGCACTGGTACTGGTAGGTAGGCACTGTCTTCCTCCTGGCACTCTCACTCAATGAGTGCTAACGAGGCTCCATAGTGACGTATTCCTGGGGATCAGTCCACTGCGACGGCCTCGCGGTGACCGACGCCACGTGCGACGGTCACCCGCCTGGGCCGGGCCGCGAGCCGCGAGCGGAGGGTGAGGAGAGTCACCAGGGCGAGCATCGTGCCAGCCATCGGGACGAGGAATCCGGCGCCGTCCCGGAAGCGGTCCTCCAACTGTCCGGCGACCGTGACGGCGGCCGCCTGACCGAGCGCCACCGCCCCCGTCAGCCAGGTGAAGGCCTCTGTGCGGGCGCCGGCCGGCACCAGGCCGTCGACCAGTGTGTAGCCGGTGATCAGCGCGGGCGCGATGCACATGCCGACGACCAGGCCGAGCCCCGCGAGGAGCGGCACCGAGTGCGCGGTCCACAGGCCGGAGGCCGCCAGCGCCAGCGCACCGTAGCCGACGACGAGGCGTCGGCGCGGAGCCGCCTTCCAGGCGACCGCACCGCAGACGACGCCGGAGAGCATGTTCCCCGCGGCGAAGATCCCGTACAGCACACCGTTCAGTCCGGGCTCGCCGATCGACTCCGTGAACGCCGCCAGCGAGACCTGCATGCCCCCGAAGACCGAGCCGATGCCCAGGAAGGCCACGACGAGCACGCGCACGCCGGGCACGCGCAGCGCCGACCCGTGCTCCACACGCGCGTGTCCGGTGCCGGTCACCGTCGGTTCGGTGCTCTTCTGCGCCGCGAACAGCAGGCCGCCGAGCAGAGTGAGCGCGGCTTCCGTCATCAGGCCCGCGGCCGGGTCGACGGCGGTGCACAGGGCGGTGGCCAGCAGTGGGCCGACGACGAAGGTCAATTCGTCGGTGACCGACTCGAAGGCCGCGGCGGTGGTCATCAGGGGCGAGTCCTGGAGTCTCACGCCCCAGCGGGCACGCACCATCGGGCCGATCTGCGGCACCGAGGCGCCGGTGGGCACGGCCGCGGCGAACAGCGCCCACAGCGGCGCGTGACCCAGCGCGAGCGCCGTCAGGGTCAGGCCCGACAGCGCGTGCAGCACCACGCCCGGCACGAGTACGGCGCGCTGTCCGTACCGGTCGGCGAGGCGGCCGCTGAAGGGCGCGAACAGCGCCATGGAGACGCCGGTGGCCGCTGCGGCGGCGCCCGCCGCACCGTACGAGCCGGTGGTGTGCTGCACGAGCAGCACGATGGAGATGGTGAGCATCGCGAACGGCTGCCGCGCCGCGAAACCGGGGACCAGGAACGTCCAGGCGCCACGCGTGCGCAGCAGTTGCCCGTATCCCGGACGAGAGGATGCCGACGAGTCCTTGGACGACTCGCTGGTGACCGTGGATGCCACGGCCCGTGCCTTTCCGCCGCCTGGTAGCGCGCCCGTGCGGGGGGCGCCGAGAGCTGTCCTCATGCGCGGACTGCGGTAGATGCCGGCGCTGAAGCGAGGAGCGTCCCGGCCGCCATACGGTCGCGCCAGCTCTGCGTCAGGCAGAGTTGGTTCGATCAGGGTGCGCCTTCATCATACAGAGATCACGTCTGTCGAGCCTGTGAAAGCAGGCACCGTGAGGCCGTCGGCCTGCGATTGCCCGGGTTGAGAACCGTACGAAACGTGCGCTTAACGGAAGACCGCGCCGTTCCGCGCGCCGCGCACGCCCCTCACGACCGCGCGGCCGTCCGAGTTCACGCCCGCGCTCGGCGCCCGCACTCACGCCCGCGAACGGCTGCCGCGCCGCGCGCACCCGGCGCGAGCGCGGCGTCCCCGCGCCCTCAGCTCCTGGCCTGCGCACCGTTCGTGCCCAGCCATCCGGCGAGCTTTCCGCCGCGCCCCACGGCGCGCAGCCGGCGCTCCGCCGCGTCCCGCACCGGGTCGGTGGCGACGACGAGGAGTTCGTCCCCACGCCGCAGCACCGTCGCGGGAAGCGGGACGAACGATTTTCCGTCACGTACGACGAGCGTGACGGCGGATCCGGCCGGCAGGCGCAGTTCGTTGATCTCGACGCCGTGCATCTTCGACCCCTCGGGGATGGTGACGGACAGCAGATGTCCGCGCAGCCGCTCCAGGGGCGCCGACTCGATGCCGAGGTCGGCCGCTTCGCCGCTCTTGCCCAGGCCGAGGGTACGGGCGACCCAGGGCAGTGTCGGCCCCTGGATGAGGGTGTAGGCGACGACCAGGACGAAGACGATGTTGAAGATGCGGCGGCTGGAGTCGACGCCCTCCACCATGGGGATCGTCGCCAGGATGATGGGCACGGCGCCGCGCAGTCCGGCCCAGGACAGCAGGGCCTGCTCCGGCCAGGGCAGCCGGAAGGGTGTGAGACAGGCCACGACGCTGAGCGGACGCGCCACCATGGTCAGCACCAGGCCGATCACCAGGGCGGGCCAGATGTCGTCGCCCAGCTCGTGCGGGCTGACCAGCAGGCCGAGCAGGACGAACATGCCGATCTGGGCGATCCAGCCGAGCCCTTCGGCGAACCCGCGGGTGGCGGGCCAGTGCGGCAGCTTCGCGTTGCCCATCACCATCGAGGCGAGGTAGACGGCGAGGAAGCCGCTGCCGTGCGCCAGCGCGCCCGCCGCGTACGCCGTGACGGCGATGGCCATGACGGCGATCGGGTACAGGCCGGAGGCGGGCAGGGCCACGTGCCGAAGGCCCCAGGAACCGAGCAGGCCCACCGCGAGACCGAGGGCGGCGCCGATGGCCAGCTCGAGGGCTATCTCGCCCAGCAGCACGTACCAGTGGTCGATCGGGCCGGCGGTGGAGAAGGCGACGACCAGGATGACCACGGGTGCGTCGTTGAAGCCGGACTCCGCCTCCAGGGTGCCCGTCAGGCGCGCGGGGAGAGGGATCTTCCGCAGCACCGAGAAGACCGCCGCCGCATCCGTGGAGGACACGACCGCCCCGATGATGAGGGCCTGCCGCCACGGCAGCCCGGTGAGGTAATGCGCCCCCGTCGCGGTGACTCCCACGCTGACCGCGACCCCGACCAGCGCCAGCGCGGAGGCGGCGGGCAAGGCCGGCCTGACCTCGTTCCACTTCGTGCCCAGACCGCCTTCGGCGAGGATCACGACGAGGGCGGCGTATCCGATGACCTGGGTGAGTTCGGCGTTGTCGAAGTGGACGTGGCCGATTCCGTCCTGGCCCATGAGGACGCCGATCCCCAGGTACACGAGCAGGCTGGGGAGCCCGCTGCGCGAGGAGATCCGGACCGCTGCCACGGCGACGAGCAGGACGAGCGAGCAGGCGAGCAGAAGCTGGTTGAGGTGGTGGACAGTCAGCGGCCGTTCCCTTCGACGGCTCGCGCGCATCCCGCGCGGGAGCTCCCGTACATAGGACACGAAGCGGGGTAACTCCGCACCCAAGTACTTCGTTACCTTACCTAACTCTTGACGATCTCTTGACACTCACACGGCAAGATCGAACGCTCATCCGGGCCGGTTCCCGACTCCGCGTCAAGTCGTGCCGGGCCCTGCGCCTATGGTTGCTCCAGCACTCCAGGACCGCCTGCCGCTCGCGTTAGGACAGCAAGGACAGCGATGCCCCCCAACACCACCGCCTCAACGGGCCAGCAGCCCGGCAAGTCCGGCAGGAAGAAGGGGCGCAAGGCCCGCCTGCTCGTCCTCGTCCTCGTGCTGGCCGTCGTCGGGGGCGTCGCGTTCGGGGCGTACTGGTCAGTCAGTACGGTCCGGGCCTCCTTCCCCCAGACGAAGGGCTCGGTCACCATCGAGGGCCTGTCGGGGCCCGTGGACGTCAAACGCGACGGCTACGGCATCCCGCAGATCTACGCCTCGTCCGAAGAGGACCTGTTCATGGCGCAGGGCTACGTGCAGGCGCAGGACCGGTTCTACGAGATGGACGTGCGCCGCCACATGACCTCCGGGCGCCTGTCGGAGATGTTCGGCAAGAGCCAGGTCGACAACGACGAGTTCCTGCGCACGCTCGGCTGGGACCGGGTGGCGAAGAAGGAGTACGACACCAAGCTGTCGGCCTCCACGAAGAAGTACCTCCAGGCGTACGCCAAGGGAGTAAACGCCTACCTCAAGGGCAAGGACGGCAAGGAGATCTCCCTCGAATACGCCGCCCTGGGCTTCACCAACGACTACAAGCCCGAGAAGTGGACCCCGGTCGACTCGGTCTCCTGGCTGAAGGCCATGGCCTGGGACCTGCGCGGCAACATGCAGGACGAGATCGACCGCGCCCTGATGACCAGCAGGCTCGCCCCCAAGCAGATCAAGGACCTGTACCCGGACTACCCGTACAGCCGCAACAAGGCGATCGTCCAGGAGGGCCAGTACGACGAGCTGACGAAGACGTTCCAGCAGGGCGGCGGCACGTCGACCGCCGGGACGTCCACAGGCGGTACGACCGGCACGACCGGCACGACCGGTACGACCGGCACCACTGGCACTGCTGGTACCAGCGGTGCGACCGGCACGGCCTCGACGGCCTCCGCGTCCTCGACGTCCGCGTCCTCCGCCTTGGAGAGCCAGCTGTCGGGCCTCTACAACGTCCTGGACGACGTGCCGGCGGCGGTCGGGGTGAACGGTCAGGGCATAGGCTCGAACTCCTGGGTCGTGGCGGGGGAGCACACCATCACCGGCAAGCCCCTGCTGGCCAACGACCCGCACCTGTCGGCCTCGCTGCCGTCCGTGTGGTACCAGATGGGCCTGCACTGCCGGAGCCTCTCCAGCAAGTGCCGGTACGACGTCACCGGTTACACCTTCGCCGGCATGCCCGGCGTGGTCATAGGCCACAACCAGAACATCGCCTGGGGCATGACGAACTCCGGTGTCGACGTCACCGACCTCTACCTGGAGAAGCTCAGCGGCGACGGCTACCTGTACGACGGCAAGGTGCAGCCCTTCACCACCCGCGAGGAGACCATCAAGGTCGCCGGCGGCGAGTCGAAGAAGATCGTCGTCCGGGAGACCAACAACGGACCCCTGTTGTCCGACCGCGACAACGAGCTCGTGAAGGTGGGCAAGAAGGCCACCGTCGACACCGCGGCGCCCGACCGCGGCGACGGCTACGGCATCGCGCTGCGCTGGACCGCCCTCGACGCGGGCACCAGCATGGACGCCGTCTTCGCGATGGACAGGGCGGCTGACTGGAGCGACTTCCGGGCCGCCGCGACCCTGTTCGACGTGCCCTCGCAGAACCTGATCTACGCCGACGCCAAGAACCACATCGGCTACACGCTGCCCGGGAAGATCCCCACGCGCGCGCAGGGCCACGACGGCTCCATCCCGGCGCCGGGATGGGACCCCAGGTACCGGTGGACCGGATACATCCCGCAGGACGCGCTGCCCTACGAGTACGACCCGGAGCGCGGCTACATAGTCACCGCCAACCAGGCCGTCATCGACAAGGACAAGTACGCCTACACGCTCACCACGGACTGGGGCTACGGCACTCGCAGCCAGCGCATCACCGACCTGATCGAGTCGAAGATCAAGGGCGGCGGCAAGATCTCCACCGATGACATGCGCCAGATGCAGATGGACAACAGCAGTCAGATCGCCAAGCTGCTCGTGCCCAAGCTGCTCAAGATCGACATCGGTGACAAGGCGGTCCGCGACGCGCAGGAGCTGCTCGAGGGCTGGGACTACACCCAGGACGCCGACTCGGCCGCGGCCGCCTACTTCAACGCCGTCTGGCGCAACATCCTCAAGCTCGCCTTCGGCAACAAGCTCCCCAAGGAGCTGCGGGTCAAGGGGCAGTGCCTGTGGGTCGACCCGGTCAACACCACCGGCCCCGTGGACGACACCGAGAAGGTGCGCGAGTGCGGCCAGCGCGACGCCGACCAGGCGCAGCCCGACGGCGGCGACCGGTGGTTCGAGGTGGTCCGCGGCCTCATGGACGACGAGAACAGCGCCTGGTGGAGGACCCCGGCCGGGGTCGGCGACCGCCCGAAGGCCGAGAACCGCGACCAGCTGTTCAAGCGCGCCATGATCGACGCCCGCTGGGAGCTGACCGCCAAGCTGGGCAAGGACACCGACACCTGGAGCTGGGGACGGCTGCACCGCCTGTTCCTGAAGAACCAGACGCTCGGCACCGCGGGCCCCGGATTCCTGCAGTACGTCCTCAACCGCGGACCCTGGAAGCTCAGCGGCGGCGAGGCCACGGTCAACGCCAGCGGTTGGAACGCCGCCGGAGGCTACGGCGTCGTGTGGGTGCCGTCGATGCGGATGGTGGTCAACCTCGGCGACCTCGACAAGTCGAAGTGGATCAACCTCACCGGAGCGTCCGGGCACGCCTACAGCGCCCACTACACCGACCAGACCGGCAAATGGGCGAAGGGCGAACTGCTGCCGTGGTCCTTCTCGAACGGCGCGGTCGACAAGGACACGAGCGACACACTGGTGCTGAAGCCGTAAGCCACAGGCCGTAGGCCGTAAGCCGCCGTCGCCGGGGCTGAGGCCATGAGGCCACGAGGCGCTGAAGGGGCCCTCCACGCACGCGTGGAGGGCCCCTTCGCGTTCGGGGGCGTGCGCGGTGGTGCGCGCCGGGCGCGGTGGGCGTGCGGGAGGCGCTGGACGAGGGCCGAGCGCCCGCCGGACGGTCACGCGCCGCCGCTGCCGTCCCCACCGTCGCCGAAGCGGCGCACGCCCGACGGTGTCACTACCGCGTGCACCGGCCGGTCGTGCGCCTCCTCCGGTACGCGCGCGACGACTTCCGAGTCGTAGAGCAGCACCAGGAGCGCGGGGCGTGCGCCCGCGCGCTCCAGTCGCGCGAGGACCCGGTCGTACGATCCTCCGCCGCGTCCCAGCCGCAGCCCGCGCGTGTCGACCGCCAGCCCCGGCAGCAGCACCACGTCCGCCTCGGTCACGGCGTCCGGCCCCAGGCGGTCGCCGACCGGCTCGAAGAGGGCCATCTTCCCGCCGTGCCGGACCCGCGCGAGCGAGTCCTGGCCGGCGTACGCACTCCAGTCCAGGTCGTTGTCCGGGAGGAGCACGGGGAGCAGTACGCGCACGCCCCGCGCGCGCAGCGAGTCCAGCAGGGCGAGAGTTCCCGGCTCGCTTCCCACCGAGACGTACGCCGCCACCGTGCGGGCGTGCGCCAACTCCGGCAGTTCCAGCGCGCGCCCGGCCAGCGCGTTCGCCGCCTCCCGCACGTCATCCGCGGTCAACCTGCCTCTCACCGCGAGGACCTCTCGCCGCAACATCCGCTTGCCAGGCTCGGCAGCACGTCCGATGTGACTCACAGCTCGCACCTGTACCCCTCCTAATGCACTCATATGAGAGCTAATTAACCGGAGCCACAGATTCCTTACAAAGGCACCGGATAAGGTTGCGGCATGACCCAGTCGCACCTCAGGATCAGCAAGGCTGTCATTCCCGCAGCGGGCCTCGGCACCCGGTTCCTGCCGGCCACCAAAGCCACTCCCAAGGAGATGCTGCCGGTCGTCGACAAGCCGGCGATCCAATATGTGGTCGAGGAGGCCGTGTCCGCGGGCCTTGACGACGTCCTCATGATCACGGGCCGCAACAAGCGCCCCCTGGAGGACCACTTCGACCGCAACTACGAGCTCGAGTCGGCTCTCCAGAGGAAGGGCGACGCCGGCCGGCTCGCCAAGGTCCAGGAGTCCAGCGACCTGGCCACCATGCACTACGTGCGACAGGGCGACCCCAAGGGTCTTGGTCACGCCGTCCTGTGCGCGGCCCCGCATGTCGGCCAAGAGCCCTTCGCCGTCCTGCTCGGTGACGACCTGATCGACCCGCGCGACCCGCTCCTCGCGCGCATGGTGGAGGTGCAGGAGCAGCGCGGCGGCAGCGTCATCGCGCTGATGGAGGTCGCGCCGGAGCAGATCCACCTCTACGGGTGCGCGGCCGTCGAGCCCACCGAGGACAGCGACGTCGTCAGGGTGACCGGCATGGTCGAGAAGCCCGATGTGGCCGACGCGCCGTCCAACTACGCGGTCATCGGGCGGTACGTGCTGGACCCGCACATCTTCGACATTCTACGCAAGACCGAGCCGGGTCGTGGCGGCGAGATCCAGCTCACCGACGCCCTTCAGCAGCTCGCGGAGGGCGAGAAGGCCGGGGGTCCGGTGCACGGCGTGGTCTTCAAGGGCCGCCGCTACGACACCGGCGACCGTGGCGACTACCTGCGTGCCATTGTCAGACTCGCGTGCGAACGTGAAGACCTGGGCCCCGACTTCCGGGCCTGGCTCCGCAGTTACGTAGCCGAGGAGATGTAGCGATTTGAACAGCGCCGCGCCCCGCACCGCCGGCCAGGAGCACCTGTGGTCGGTGGACGAGCACCTGGAGGACATCCTCGCGACTGTCCGTCCTCTCGAACCCATCGAGCTGAACCTGCTGGACGCTCAGGGCTGCGTCCTGGTCGAGGACATCACGGTGCCGGTCTCGCTGCCGCCGTTCGACAACAGCTCCATGGACGGGTACGCGGTGCGGGTCGCGGATGTCGCGGGCGCGAGTGAGGAGTTCCCCGCCGTCCTGGACGTCGTCGGGGACGTCGCGGCGGGCCAGGCCGATCTGATCCACGTGGGTCCCGGCCAGGCCGCCCGCATCATGACCGGCGCCCCGCTGCCGCCCGGCGCCGAGACCGTCGTCCCCGTCGAGTGGACCGACGGAGGCCTCGGCGAGGGCCCGGTCACCGGCATGCGCGCCCGCAGCCTGACACCCGAGGGCGCCGAGGGACAGGTGCACGTGTACCGGCCGGCGGAGGCACGCGCGCACGTGCGCGCGACGGGCAGCGACGTCAAGGCCGGCGACCGCGCTCTCGACGCCGGCACCGTCCTCGGGCCCCCGCAGATCGCGCTGCTGGCGTCGATCGGCCGGGGAACGGTACGCGTGCGCCCGCGCCCGCGCGTGGTCGTCCTGTCCACCGGCAGCGAACTCGTCCAGCCCGACGAGGAACTGGGCAGCGGCCAGATCTACGACTCCAACAGCTTCGCCCTCACCGCCGCCGCCCGCGACGCCGGCGCCATCGCCTACCGGGTGGGCGCCGTCGTCGACGACGCCGAGATCCTGCGCTCCACCATCGAGGACCAGCTGGTCCGCGCCGACCTGATGGTCACCACGGGCGGTGTCAGCGTCGGCGCGTACGACGTCGTCAAGGAGGCGCTGTCGCACGTCGGCGACGAGGACGAGGCCGGCAGCGGCGTCGAGTTCCGCAAGCTCGCCATGCAGCCCGGCAAGCCCCAGGGCTTCGGCTCCGTCGGCCCCGACCACATCCCGCTGCTCGCCCTGCCGGGCAACCCCGTCTCGTCGTACGTCTCCTTCGAGCTCTTCGTCCGTCCCGCGATCCGCACCCTCATGGGACTCGACGACGTCCACCGGCCGAGGACCCGCGCGACCCTGACCGCCGGCAAGGCGCTGACCTCGCCGAAGGGCCGCAGACAGTTCCTGCGGGGGGAGTACGCGGACGGTTCCGTGACCCCGGTCGGCGGGGCCGGCTCGCACCTGGTCGCCGCCCTCGCGCGCGCGGACGCGCTGATCGTCGTTCCGGAGGACGTGGTGTCCGTCGAACCCGGTGCCGAGGTCGAGGTCGTCCTGCTCGGCTGAGCGCCCGCGCGGGTGGCGGTCCGTGGTACGGGTCCTGGTCCGCTGTCCGCGCCGTCTTGGCGGTACCGTGTCGCGCACAGCAGGCCCGCGCGCCGTACCGCGGCGGGCCCGGACCGGGAGCGCCACACAGCATGAGTACGCAGGACCGTTTGACGCACATCGACGACGCCGGCGCCGCCCGCATGGTCGACGTATCGGACAAGGACGTCACCGCGCGCACCGCCCGCGCCAGCGGACGCGTCCTCGTCTCACCGCGCGTGGTCGAGCTGCTGCGCGGTGAGGGAGTCCCCAAGGGCGACGCGCTCGCCACGGCGCGGATCGCGGGCATCATGGGTGCCAAGCGCACACCGGACCTCGTCCCGCTGTGCCATCCCTTGTCGCTGTCCGGTGTGAGACTGGATCTGTCGGTCGCGGACGACGCCGTGGAGATCCGCGCCACGGTGAAGACGACGGACCGCACGGGCGTCGAGATGGAGGCGCTCACCGCGGTCTCCGTCGCCGCGCTCACCGTGATCGACATGGTCAAGGCGGTTGACAAGGGAGCGGTCATCACGGACGTACGGGTGGAGGAGAAGACGGGCGGCAAGTCGGGCGACTGGAGCCGGGCGTGAGCGCCGGGGCGCACGCCGGGAGCGACGCGCTCGCGCCGTACCGGGCGCTCGTCGTGACCGCGTCCAACCGTGCCGCTGCCGGCGTCTACGAGGACCGGGGCGGCCCGCTGATCGCCGCGGGCCTCGCGGGCTTCGGCTTCGCCGTCGAGGGGCCGCAGATCGTGCCCGACGGGGATCCCGTGGAGGCCGCGCTGCGCGCCGCGGTCGAGGCCGGCTACGACGTCGTCGTCACGACCGGCGGCACCGGCATCTCGCCGACCGACCGGACGCCCGAGGCGACCCGCAGGGTGATCGACTTCGAGGTGCCGGGCATCGCGGAGGCCATCCGGGCGTTCGGACGGGAGAAGGTGCCGACCGCCGCGCTCTCCCGGGGCCTGGCAGGAGTGGCGGGGCGGACGCTGATCGTCAATCTGCCGGGTTCGGCCGGCGGGGTGAAGGACGGGCTGGCCGTCCTCGAGTCCCTGCTGAGGCACGCCGTCGACCAGGTCCGTGGCGGTGACCACCCCAGACCCGGCCCCACCCCTGGGGGTGCGAGCTGAACAGCCCAACCTGGCCCGTCGTGCTGGCGGACGGCGACGTCGTCCTCCGGCCGATAAGAATGCGCGACCAGCGGGCCTGGCGCGAGGTCAACCGGCGCAACCGGGACTGGCTGCGCCCCTGGGAGGCGACCATCCCGCCGCCCACGCCCAGCGGGCCGGTCACGCACCGGCCGACCTACCGGCAGATGGTCCGTCATCTGCGGTCGGAGGCGAACGCGAACCGGATGCTGCCCTTCGTCATCGAGTACCAGGGGCGCTTGGTCGGACAGTTGACGGTCGCCGGGATCACCTGGGGCTCGATGTGCTCGGGGCACGTCGGCTACTGGGTCGACCAGGCGGTCGCCGGGCGCGGTGTGATGCCGACGGCGGTGGCCCTGGCCGTGGACCACTGTTTCCGGATGGTCGGTCTGCACCGCATCGAGGTCTGCATTCGCCCCGAGAACGGGCCCAGCCGCCGGGTCGTGGAAAAGCTCGGATTCCGCGAGGAGGGCCTGCGTCCGCGCTATCTCCACATCGACGGAGCCTGGCGCGACCACCTCGTCTTCGCGCTCACCGCGGAAGAGGTCCCGGACGGACTGCTGAAGCGCTGGCATCGGGCGCGCTCCCAGCACACGTCGCCCGACACCTCACGCGGCACTCCGCGAAACCCGCAGAACACACCGGGCAATCCCGCATAGCCCCGGGAATTGAATAAACGTTCGAATTAGGTCGCGCGTCGACCGTCCCCGGGCATTGCTTTTCCCGCGAGCGGCGGACTGCCGGCCGTGTCGGTCACAAAAAAAGTTCGAAATATCAGCCAGATCGTGCGACACACCGGCCCAATTGGCGGATGGCCTCACGTAAACCCCTCTACCGTGTGAGGCGTGAGCAGCAGCGGCCTCATCTACGCAGTCATTGTCGGGGCCTGGGCCGCCTACTTGGTGCCGATGTGGCTCCGTAGGCAGGACGAGCTGAATGAGGCCCGTCCGACGGAACGCTTCAGCACAGCCATCCGGTTGCTGTCCGGACGGGCGGGGATGGAGCGCCGGTACGCCAAGGACCTGCGCGCGCGCTCCGCCGACGAGGGGGAGCCCGACGCCGACGCTCCGGACGCCGTCACCGACTCGGTGGACGTCCGGGCCTTCGCCATGCCTCCGACCCGTCCGCAGGCCCGCGCAGAAGTGCAGGCGCGGGCGGCCGGGCGGGCGCAACCGGCGCGTGAATCCTCGGACGCGCCGGCGCCGGCATCCGGTTCCGCACCGGCGCGCACATCCGGTTCCGCACCGGCGCCCGAGGAGAACTCCGCTCCGGCGCGCGAGCGCGTTCCCGCCGCCAGGCGTACGCCCTCGGCGGAGGCGGCTGCGGCGCGCGCCCGGCGCACGAAGGTGCTTGCGCGCCGTCGGCGCACGACCGTCGTGCTCTTCCTCGCCTTCACCCTCGGCGCGATCGTCGCGGCCGTCGGCGGACTCGCTCTGCTGTGGGCACCCGGCGTGCCCGCCATACTGCTCAGCGCGTACATCGCCTATCTGCGCTCCCAGGAGCGCCGTCGCTTCGCCTTCCAGATGGACCGGCGCCGCGCCGAGGCCGCCGCCCAGCGACTTCGTGAGCGCCAGCAGCGTCTGCCGCGTCGGCGTCCTTCCCCGGAGACGGACGCCGACGAACCGGACGAGGGACCTGAGCCGGAGACCGACCCCGGACTGTCCGCGCTCGCCGCCGACCGGCGTGCGCTCGTCGAGCAGACCGACCACGCCGAGTGGGTCGACCAGCAGCGGGAGCGGCAGCGGCTGCCCGGGCATGGGGAGAGCTGGGACCCGGTGCCGGTGCCGTTGCCGACGTACGTGACCGCGCCGGTCGCTCCGCGGGCCGCCACGGACGTGGACCTCGGAGCGCCGGACACGTGGAGCTCGGCGCGGTCGAGTTCCATCGGCCGGGAGCAGGAGGCGCCGGCCGCGCCCGGCGCCGAGCGGACCGGGGACCCCGCCGCCACGCACGCGCAGGAGCACGCGCACCCGCATGGGCACGCGGACGCGGACATGGACGCCGCCGCGGAGGACAGGGCTGACGACGACGTGCGCAGTGACGCCCGTCGGGCGGCTTCGGCCCGGCGGGCGCGGGAGCGGGGGCGTACGCCGTTGTTCGACCAGTACGAGGACGGCGAGCGGCCTCGTGCCGCCAACGAGTAGCTCCCACGGTCACCATGCCCACCACGCCCACCTGCGTCGCCTTCGCCGGAGGGGCCGGGAACGGATTTCCAAGCACCGCGATCGGGATGCTAGAGTTTCACTCGTTGCAAGGGCCTGTGGCGCAGTCCGGTAGCGCACCTCGTTCGCATCGAGGGGGCCAGGGGTTCAAATCCCCTCAGGTCCACGCAGCACGGAGCCCCGGTCGGTGAAAACCGACCGGGGCTCCGTCATGTTGCCCGGCAGTCAAGTACGGCGACTCCTCTCGGACTTGCTGACCGCATGACGACTAGCGGACAGCCGAACGCGGCAGCCGAATGCGGGCAGCCGGAGGCGGTACTCAGCCGGCCCGTCCCTGTTCCACGCCGGTGGCCGGCGGGACTGGCCCGGAGCTTCGCCCCGACCCGCACCCAGGACACATCCGGGCCATCGAGCTCGACGAGGGCGCTCCAGACGGGCGGCAACTCGGTGAACTCCCCGTACGGCTGCCGGTGCATACGGACCACCCGGGCCGGGGGCGTCACGGCTCCCGGTGGGCTGTCCACCGGGAGCACCGAATCGCCGATGAACACCCCCCGTTCGAGGCTGACGCTGCGGGCGTGGCAGACCACCCGGTGCGCCGAGGGGCGCTCGTGGACGACCAACACGTGCAGCAGTCCCACCGGATCGGTGCTCATCGGTGTGCGCATGCCTCCGTCCGGGGCCCCGATCCGGGGCCTGCCGGCCATGACCACCCCGTCGGCCCTGCGGAAGGGGCGGATGACGTCCGGCAGTTGGCGGGCGCCTGCCGGACTCACGCACTGACCTGCCGGGAACCGCTCGAAGAGCAGGCGGGGCCGGGCCGTGCTCGCCCGGCTCAGGGGTTGAGCGGCTTGGCGTAGCAGAGGCTCTCCGGGTGGAAGCGGTAGTAGCCGAACTTCTCGCAGGGCTCGTAGCCGGAGGACGCGTACAGGGCGACGGCCTCCGGCTGCTTCGTGCCGGTCTCCAGGACCATGCGCAGGCGGCCGGCCGCGCGCGCGTCCTCCTCCAGGGCGGCCAGGATGCGGCGGGCGAGGCCGCGGCCGCGCATGCCGTCGATCACGTACATCCGCTTCAGCTCGGCGTCCCCGTCGCGGTTGCCCTCGCCGTTGGCGTCCCGGGCGCGCCAGCCGCCGGTGGCGACGGGGCTGTCGTCGGCGTCGTAGGCGATCAGGTACACACCGTTCGGCGGCTCGAAGTCCCCCGGGGCCAGCTCGGTGGCGTCGCCGCCGTCGCCGTAGCGGACGTGGTACTCGGCCTGGACCTGGTCGTTGAGCTTGATGGCGTCGGGGTGGTCGAACGGGACGCGACGGACATGCATGTGGGACACCGTATGTGAAGTCGGGAGGGGACAGGACGCCGTCCAGTGTGCCGGTATCGTTCCGGCGTGCTCACTGTGACCTCCGTCAACGTCAATGGACTGCGGGCCGCCGCGAAGAAGGGCTTCGTGGAGTGGCTCTCCGGCACCTCCGCCGATGTGCTGTGCCTGCAGGAGGTGCGGGCCGAGCCGGAGCAGCTGCCCGAGCAGGTCCGCGCGCCCGAGGGCTGGTACGCGGTGCACGCGCCCGCCGCCGCCAAGGGCCGCGCCGGCGTCTCCCTGTACACCCGCCGCGAGCCCGACCGGGTCCGGACCGGCTTCGGCTCGGCGGAGTTCGACGCGAGCGGCCGGTACGTCGAGGCCGACCTGCCCGGCGTCACGGTCGCCTCCCTCTACCTCCCCTCCGGCGAGGTGGGCACCGAGCGGCAGGAGGAGAAGGTCCGCTTCATGGACGAATTCCTCGGATACCTGAAGGAGCTGCGCGAGCGGGCCGCCGCCGACGGCCGTGAGGTGGTCGTCTGCGGCGACTGGAACATCGCCCACCAGTGCGCCGACCTGAAGAACTGGCGCGGCAACGTGAAGAACTCCGGCTTCCTGCCCGAGGAGCGGGAGTGGCTCGGGCAGGTCCTCGACCCGGCGGACGGCGGCTACGTCGACGTCGTACGGGCCCTGCACCCGGACGTGGAGGGGCCGTACTCGTGGTGGTCCTATCGCGGGCGGGCCTTCGACAACGACACCGGATGGCGCATCGACCTGGTTTGCGCAACGCTAGGCATGGCTGAGCGCGCCGTTAAGGGGTTCGTGGAGCGACCAGCGACACATCAAGAGCGCTGGTCAGACCACGCGCCGGTGACGGTCGTCTTCGACCACTGAACCCGCCCTTGTGGCTTGTGTCACATGGGCGGCGTGTGCTGCCCAGGCGTCCGTCCCCGTAGCGCGTGGACGGGCCAGCACAGAGCCACCCAGGCTTCCCCGGACGGCCCCTCGCTCGTCGGCAGCGCCACGCGGCCAGTGCGGACGGCAGACAGCCGCAGGCGCAGCGCGCCACGATCGACGCGTCTCCGGTCATCAACGCGGCCTGGTGCGCCTCCAGGCGGCCTGTCCGGGCGCGTAGCGCGGCGCTGTCCTCCCCGCCCAGGACGCGGGCCAAAGTACGGAGGCTTGGGCCTGGAGGGCGGCCGGCTCCTCCGCGCGGGTGTTGGGTGTCGGGACGTCCACGGCCGGTAGCGGCGTGGCCTGGACGTCGTGAACGGACACGTTCGGCCAGCGTCGGCCCGCAATGTTGCGATGGCCGCGTCCTTCGTCCAGCACGCACGGCAGGCTGTTGGTACCGACGCGTGAACGCTGGTCGAAGCCAGGCTGGCGGGCGCCGCAGGTTGCTGCCGCTACGGCCGCGGTCATCGGCCGGCCTCCTCGTCGATCGCTGCGAAGAGGGCGTCCAGGGACACCAAGGCGTCCGCCAACAGCTCTGCGTCCATAGCGGTCGGCATCGCCAGTTCCGTCAGGCGCAGGAAGGGCCGGACCAGCGCGGCGTCCTCCGTCGACAGGTTGTCCGCCAGGGCCAGGATTGGGTCCGCGCGAGGGCGCTCGGGCACCATGAAAGTTCCTCTCAGTGAGTCTCCGCCAACTCGAAGTCGCAGGTCAAAGGCCTGGTGTGACCGGTTCTCGGGGTGCTCGCGCTGGTCGTCGGTGGCCGTCTGCGGAGTAGATCATCTGGCGGCGTTGTCTCGGGGCGGATCAAGCGTCGGGAAAAGATATTGAGCGTTGGAGGTAGCGATCAGGCAGGGTGGACGGATGCATGAGTCGTCCTTGCCTGGAGGTTTCGTCAATGTGGTCGTCCGTGTCGGGGACACGGTGCGCCGTCCAGCCTCGGCTCGCACGAAGTTCGTGGGTGATCTGCTGAGGTTGCTTGAAGCCGGTGGCTGGAGTGGTGCTCCGCGGTATCTCGGTGTGGATGACGAGGGCCGTGAAGTCCTCAGTTACCTCGATGGCCATGTGGCATGGGAGCCGCGACAACCTGCCGCAGTGTCATCCGACGAGAGTCTGGTGACGGTCGCCCGGCTCGTGCGTGAGTTCCACGACCTGACGGCCGACACCACTCTGGCCGGCGACCAAGAGGTCGTGTGTCACAACGACCTGTCGCCCAAGAACACCGTCTATCGCCTGTCCAGTGGCGAGCTTCGCCCGACGGCATTCATCGACTGGGATCTTGCTGCGCCTGGCGCGCGGATCCAGGACATCGCTCATGTCTGCTGGCAGTACCTTGATCTGGGCCCTTCGGTCACCGACGTCGAGGAGACAGCCCGGCGCATGAGGCTGATCGTTGACAGCTACGTGCTGTTGGACCGGCAACGTCTCGTGTCCACGATCTTGTGGTGGCAGGACCGGTGCTGGCGAGGCATCGAGACCCAGGCCGATGCGGGTGACGTCGCCATGGCCCGGCTCCGTGACGCAGGGGCGGTGAGGCAAGTTCAGACGGCCTATCAGTGGGTTTCCGATCATCGGGCTGCATTGGAACGCTCAGTGCGGTGAGCGCGTGGGGAAGGGCCGCAGTCGGTTCGCTGATTCCGTCCCGTGTCGGTCGCACGGCCTTCTGCGATCCGGCGCATGCTGGATCCCGAACTCCTGGAACGGATCACCGCGCGCCGTGCGGAACTGGACGAACTCGAAGAACAGCCGGCCAAACAGCTGGCAGAGGTGCGGGCCGAGCGGGACGAACTCGCCGTCGCCGAGTGTCCTTGACCGGGTGAGCGAGCAGCTCGCCGACGAACGCGCCTCGGCCGCGCCAGCACCCAGGCAGGTGGGCGGCCGACCGGTGATGCTGATCCCGCACCGCACGCCGGATACGGAGGAGACCATGCTCCCGCCGGACTACCAGCGCATCCTGGCTGCCGTGCGGCAGGCCGCGGGACCCGTCATGGCCCGCTCGGTCGGCGAGATACTGGGAGGCGACTTCAGTGGTGCTGTCGTCGGCTCAGCCGAGACGGGATGCGCGCTCCTCCTCTTCCACGGCTTCGAGCGCCGCTGCATACGGGTCGTCGTGCGCCCCGATCGTGAACGCCAGCCGTGCCCGGTCCGGACCGTTCAAGCGTTCAGCCCCTCCGCCTGAGCGGCCCTTCGCCACAGTCACGCGGGCGCCGGCGTCGAGGAGGAGTTGGCGGCGGCCGGCTGCGTCATGTCGGGCCCAGAAGCTGGCGTACGTCTCTCCGGTCTCCACGACCTCTGTCCGGGCTTCCGTCCTGGGCGTCGCTTCCAGGGCCTCCGCACGCCGTTCCAGGGCCTCTACCTCCTCCTGCCAGATCATCCGGCCGGTCCGGGACTTGCGGGACTCTTTGTCCGCGTACAGCGCGCGCAGTTCCTCCTCTGCCTCCCGCAGTTCCGGCGTCGGGTCGTAGCCCTTGTGAGTGATGACCTTCGTCATCAGGGAGTCTCCGAGGCGGGCCATGACCTCAGCCTCTACGTACGCCTCCAGCCAGTCAGCGCGGATGCCGGCGGGGGAAGGACAGCGGTCGCCCCGGGCCGTCGCGCGACAGTTGTAGTCGCTGCCTCCAGCACGCTTCGACAGATACAAGTTCCCGCCGCAGCCGCGGCACTTCGCGACGCCCAGGAGCATGGCCTGGGTGTCCTTGCGGGTCCGATTCTTTTGGGGCGTCAGCGTGGAGAGGTGATCCTGGAGGACGTCGAACTCTTCCCGCGTCAGGACAGGTTCCCCGATCAGGACCGGGTTTCCGTCGCGGTCGCGGACGGGCTTCCCCTGGTGGATCCGATAGCCCATCAGGGCAGGGGACCGGAGAACCTTCGACAGGGTCCCCGCCGTCCACTTGAAGCGTTCGATCTTGCGGCCCCCACGGATCCCGCCAGGCTCCCGTCCCATCTTGATTGCCTGGTAGTCGCGGGGGACGGGGACGCCGTCCTCATTCAGCGCCATGGCAACAGCGGTGAGTGACTCCCCGTCCAGGACGTCTCGGATGATGTCGGAGAGGACCTTGACGGCCTCCGGGTCGGGGGCCAGCTTGAAGCCTTCGCCATCAGGGTTCTTGATCTTCGCGTAGCCGTACGGGACCAGGCCGCCGGAGTACCGGCCCTGGGCGCGGAGGGCGGCCTGGGCGCCCGTGACACGCTCCTGAATGGCCAGTGCTTCCATCTGAGCGCTGAAGGCCAACATCATCATGATCAGCTCAGACACGGGCGACACGGTCCGCATGTCCAGCTCCAACGGGGCGCCGCCGGGACCCTCAGCGAAAACCAGGAGCTTCCCATGGTCCTTCGCCCAGCGGCCCAGCTCCGCCATGTCGGCCATGGAGCGGACAGCACGGTCCATGCGCCACCAGATGACCATGTCGAATTGGTCGGGGCGCTGAAGCCAGGCTCCCAACTCCGGCCGGTTGAAGGGCGTCGTCTTCGTTGCCGATACGTCCAGGTCCTCAGCCTCACCGACGATGACAGCGCCACGGCGCGCGGCTTCGGTGGAGTTGGCGGCGCGTTGACGGCCTGGAGACGTCGTCTCGTCGGTGCGGACGGATAAACGAATGGCGCTGAGCGCGCGGAGTTGGACCATGACTCGGGAACGTACTGGAATCCGCATCGAGCGGATGCGCATCGACTACCACGTCGCGACGCCGGGACTGGCCGGCCGGGCGGTCAAGGGGTTCGTCGAGCGCGCGGCCACGCACGCCGAGCGGTGGTCGGACCACGCTCCGGTGACCGTCGTCTACGACCTCTGAACGGCCCCCGGAACCTACGGCCTGCGGGCCCGCTGCAGCCGCCGGTCCAGTGCCAGGGACAGCTCCGCCTCCACGACGCTGCGGGCCAGCGGGCGCAGCCGGGTGAGGTCGTCCTCGCCCGCGTGGCGCAGCACCAGGTCGGCGAAGAGATCCGCCAGCGCCTCCGCGTGCTCGCGGACCCGGGCGCCCGTGGTGAGCACCTCGGCCAGCGGTATGCCCTCGCGGACCAGGGCGGAGGAGACGTCGAGCAGGCGGCGGCTGATGTGGACGATCTCGTCGCCGTCGGCGCCCACGTAGCCGAGCTCCATCGCGGAGGCGAGGTTCTCGGGGGTGACCTCGCCCTCGAAGCGGGCGGCGAGTTCCTCGGGGGTGAGGCGGACCGGCTCCTCCTCGGTGGGGGTGCCCAGGCCGAGGACGTCGCCGACGCCACGGCCGTGTTCGAAGGCCTCGGCCAGTTCGGCGATGCCGCTGAGCGTGTGTCCGCGTTCCAGCAGCGCGGCGATGGTGCGCAGGCGGTTGAGGTGGCTCTCGTCGTACCAGGCGATGCGGCCCTCGCGGCGCGGGGGCGCGATCAGCTTGCGCTCGCGGTAGAAGCGCAGGGTGCGCACCGTGATCCCGGCCTCCCTGGCCAGCTCCTCCATGCGGTATTCACGCTTGTCTGCCACGCCCCGACCCTATGTCGTACTCAGGGTAACTTTCCCGGGCCGGCCCCCTACCGATCGGTACGGAAGTGCCCTACAGTCCCATTGCGCCAGTGTTCACTGGCGGGATCCATCGGGCGATGCGTGGAGGCTTCGGGATGGCCGAGCACGAACACGAGCATGTGCGGGTGGCGGTGATCGGGTCCGGATTCGGCGGGCTCGGGGCCGCGGTACGGCTGCGGCGCGAAGGCGTCACCGACTTCGTGGTCCTGGAGCGGGCCGGCAGCGTCGGCGGCACCTGGCGGGACAACAGCTATCCGGGATGCGCCTGCGACGTGCCGTCCCACCTGTACTCGTTCTCCTTCGCGCCCAACCCCGACTGGCCGCGCACCTTCTCCGGCCAGGAGCACATCCGCGCCTACCTGGAGCACGTCACGGACGTCTTCCGGCTGCGCCCGCACATCCGCTTCGACTCGGAGGTGAAGCGGATGACGTGGAACGGCGAGCGGCTGTGCTGGGACATCGAGACCACCGGCGGGAACCTGTCGGCCGACCTGGTCGTGTCCGCCACCGGGCCGCTGTCCGACCCTAAGGTCCCCGACATCCCGGGCCTGGACTCCTTCCCGGGCAAGGTCTTCCACTCCGCCCGCTGGGACCACGACTACGACCTGCGCGGCAAGCGGGTGGCGATGGTCGGCACCGGCGCCTCGGCGATCCAGATCGTGCCGAGCATCCAGCCGCAGGTCGGCAGGCTCACCCTGTTCCAGCGCACCCCGGCGTGGGTGATGCCCCGCGTGGACCGGGCCATCAGCGGCGTCGAGCGGGCGCTGCACCGGGCGCTGCCCTTCACCGCGCAGGCCCGCCGCGGACTGCTGTGGGGCATCCGGGAGCTGCAGGTGCAGGCGTTCACCAAGCACCCGAACGAGCTCGGGTTCGTGGAGCAGCTGGCCAGGCGGAACATCGCCCGCGCGATCAAGGATCCGGCCCTGCGCGCCAAGCTGACCCCCGACTACCGCATCGGCTGCAAGCGGATCCTGCTGTCCAACGCGTACTACCCGGCCCTCGCGCAGCCCAACGTGGACGTCGTCGCGAGCGGACTGAGCGAGGTCCGCGGCTCGACCGTGGTCGCCGCCGACGGCACCGAGGCGGAGGTCGACGCGATCGTCTTCGGCACCGGCTTCCACGTCACGGACATGCCGATAGCCGAACGGGTCGTCGGCGCGGAGGGGAAGACGCTCGCCGAGAGCTGGAAGGACGGGATGCAGGCCCTGCGCGGCGCGTCCGCGGCCGGCTTCCCCAACTGGGTCTCGATCATCGGCCCCAACACCGGCCTCGGGAACTCCTCCATGATCCTCATGATCGAGTCCCAGCTCAACTACCTGGCCGACTACGTGTGCCAGCTCGACGTCCTCGGCGGCCGGGTCGCCCTGGACGCCCGCCCGAGCGCGGTCGGCACCTGGAACCGGCGGGTGCAGGAGCGGATGAAGCGCACGGTGTGGAACACCGGCGGCTGCACCAGCTGGTACCTCGACGCGAGCGGCCGCAACACCACCGTCTGGCCCGGCACGACCTCCGAGTTCCGGCGGGCGACCCGGCGCGTGGACCTGGCGGAGTACCAGGTCCTGCGACCGCCGGCCGGCGCGGCCGAGCAACGGACCGTCAAGTCCGGGCAGGTCACGCAGGCCGCGGAGGTGACCGCGTGAGCCGACTCACCGCAGTGGCCTCCGGCCCGTACGCCCCGCCCGTCCCGACCCGGGAACTCACCGCCGTCTCCGCCGACGGCGCCCGCCTGCACGTCGAGGTGCACGGACCCGACGGCGCGCCCGCCGTGATCCTCGCGCACGGCTGGACCTGCTCCACCGCCTTCTGGGCGGCGCAGATCCGCGACCTCGCCGCCGACCACCGGGTCGTCGCCTACGACCAGCGCGGCCACGGACGCAGCCCGCACAGCCCCGCCTGTAGCACCGACAGCCTCGCCGACGATCTGGAGGCGGTGCTGAAGGCGACCCTGGCCCCCGGCGAGAAGGCCGTCGTCGCCGGTCACTCGATGGGCGGCATGACGGTGATGGCCGCCGCCGAGCGGCCCGGCTTCCGCGAGCACGCGGCCGCCGTCCTGCTGTGCAGCACCGGCTCCTCGCGGCTGGTCGCCGAGTCCACCGTCGTCCCCCTCCGGGCCGGCCGGCTGCGGACCTGGCTGACCAAGCACATCCTCGGTTCCCGGGCACCGCTCGGGCCGGTCACGCCGCTCGCCCGGAAGATCCTGAAGTACGGGACCATGGGGCCCGGCTCGGCGCCGCACATGGTGGAGGCCTGCGCGCGGATCGTGCACGCCTGCCCGCGCAGGGCGCGGTACGCCTGGTCACAGGTGCTGGACCTGCTCGACCTCGACCACGGCGTCCGCGAGCTGCGGGTGCCCGCGGCGGTGGTCGTCGGCACCGCGGACCGGCTGACGCCGCCCGTGCACGCGGCGGCGCTGGTGGCCGCGCTGCCGAACTGCGTCGGCCTCACCGAACTCCCCGGGATCGGCCACATGACGCCCGTGGAGGCACCGGAACTGGTCACCGCCCGGATACGGGAACTCGTGACCACGTACGCAACGATCAAGGAGGGCGCATGAGCAGGGTCAGCCTCGACGGACAGGTCGCCGTCGTCACCGGAGCGGCGCGCGGCGTCGGGGAACTGCTCGCCCGCAAGCTGTCCGCGCGCGGCGTCAAGGTGGCGCTGGTCGGGCTGGAGCCGGACGCCCTCAAGCAGGTGTCCGAGCGGCTGCACACCGACAGCGCCCACTGGCACGCCGACGTCACCGACCACGAGGCGATGGCCCGGGTGGCGCGCGAGGTCAAGGAACGGTTCGGGAAGGTCGACATCGTGGTCGCCAACGCCGGCGTCGCGACCGGCGGGCCCCTCGTCGACTCCGACCCGGAGGCCTGGCGGCGGGTGATCGAGGTCAACCTCGTCGGGTCGGCGGTCACCGCCCGCGCCTTCCTGCCGCTGCTGATGGAGAGCCGGGGCTACCTGCTCCAGATCGCCTCCCTCGCGGCCATCACCCCCGCGCCCATGATGACCGCGTACTGCGCGTCCAAGGCCGGCGTGGAGGCGTACGCGCACAGCCTGCGCGCCGAGGTCGGCTACCGGGGCGTCCGGGTCGGGGTCGGCTACCTGTCGTGGACCGACACCGACATGGTGCGCGGGGCCGACCAGGACGACGTGCTGCGGGAGTTGCGGCAGCGGTTGCCGTGGCCGTGCAACAAGACCTATCCGCTGGGCCCCGCGGTCGACCGGATCGTGGCCGGCATCGAGCGGCGGTCGAGCCATGTGTACGGGCAGTGGTGGCTGCGCGGGATGCAGAGCGTGCGCGGCTACCTGCCGGCCCTCATCGGCACGGCCGGGCAGCGGGAGATGAGGCGGTTCGGCTCCCGGCTCGACGGCATGCGCAACGGGCTCGTCGGCGCGGGCGGAGCGGCGGACGAGGAGTCGCGCGCTACGCACGGTAGTTGATCGACATGCGCAGGGTGACGGCTCGTGTGAATCTGGTCGAGGCCCGGTAACGGGCCGCATCCCCTACCCGCAACGGGAGTGAACCCACATGGGTATGAAGGACCAGTCCCAGGACAAGTCGCAGCAGCGGCAGGAGCAGACCAGGCGGAAGCCGCAGCAGGGCCGCGAGCAGACTCCGCAGCGTGGCCGGCAGCAGGACCAGGACCGCGACCGCATGCGCGACGAGCCGGAGCGGATGCGTGAGGAAGAGGACCGTCTCGAGGCGGACTTCGACGCGTAGCCGCTGCGCTCGGCTTGGGCTGTGGATGCGGGGCGCCCTTCTTCGCGGAGGGCGCCCCGCGCTCTTGCCCGAGCGCGCTCCTCTTCGCCCGAGCGCGCTCCTCCTTCGCCCGGTGCGCACTCTTCTTCGCCCGGTGCGCGCTCCTCTCTTGCTCGGTGCGCGGTTCCTCGCAGCCCCTTCATGCCCCCGCGTCTTCAGGAAGTCGGGCGGGGTGGGAGTTGCGGGCGGGCGCGGTCGGGGGTGTCGGAGTAGTCCGGCGGGGCTGCCGGGGGGTGGGTCTTCAGCAGGTCGAGGGCCAGGCGGACCGCGTCGTCGAGCTGGGCGTGGCGTCCCTCCGCCCAGTCGAGAGGGGTGCGCGGGATCTCCAGGTCGGGGGCGACGCCGTGGTTCTCCACGCCCCAGCCGTAGGCGTCGAACCAGGCCGCGTTCATCGGCACCGTGATCACCGTGCCGTCCCCGAGCCGGTGGCGGCCGGTCATGCCGACCACTCCGCCCCAGGTGCGCTGGCCGACCACCGGGCCCAGCTCCAGCAGCTTGAACGCGGCCGTGATCATGTCGCCGTCGGAGGAGGTCGCCTCGTCCGCCAGCGCCACCACCGGCCCCCTCGGCGCGTTCGAGGCGTACGACACCGGCTGGGCGTCGCGGGTCAGGTCCCAGCCCAGGATGGTGCGCGTCAGTTTCTCGACCACCAACTCGCTGATGTGACCGCCCGCGTTGCCGCGCACGTCCACGATCAGGGCGGGCCTGGACATCTCCATGCGCAGGTCCCGGTTGAACTGCGCCCAGCCCGAGCCGCCCATGTCGGGGATGTGCAGATAGCCGCACCGGCCTTCGCTCAACTCACGCACCAGGGCGCGCCGTTTGGTGACCCAGTCCTGGTAGCGCAGCGGCCGTTCGTCGATCAGCGGGACGACGGCCACCCGCCGGGCCCGGCCCGCCTCGCCCGGCGGCGGGGTGAACGTCAGCTCCACCGTCGTGCCGCCCGCGCCCGCGAGCAGCGGGTAGGGGCCGGCCGGCGGGTCGACGGGGCGTCCGTCGACGTGGGTGAGGACCGCCCCCTGCCGGATGCCGGTGCCGGCCAGCGGTGAACGGGCCCTGGAGTCCGAGGAGTCGCCGGACAGGATCCGCCGGACCGTCCATCCCTCTTCCCGGCGGGTGAAGTTGGCGCCCAGCAGTCCCTGCCACCGTTGGTAGTGGGGCGGGCCCTCGTTGCGGCGGGCCGGGGTGACGTAGGCGTGCGAGGTGCCGAGTTCGCCGAGGACCTCGCGCAGCAGGTCGGCGAACTCGTCGGGGGAGGCGACCCGTTCGACCAGCGGCCGGTACTGCTCCAGCACCGCGTCCCAGTCGATGCCGCACATCCCCGGCTCCCAGAAGTAGGCGCGGATGAGGCGGCCCGCCTCCGCGTAGGCCTGGCGCCACTCGGCGGCCGGGTCGGCCTCGTGCAGGATGCGGCGCAGGTCGATCCAGACGGTCGTGTCGCCGTCGCCGGGCTCGTTGGACGGTACGGCCCGCAGCTCGCCCTCGTCGGCCACGACCAGCCGGGTGCCGTCGCCGCTGACCGCGAACCAGTCGAGGTGGCCGACGAGTTCGGACTTCCTCGCCTTGCCGATGGTGAAGTGCTCCAGCGTCGGCCGGCCGGTGGTGTCGTCGGGGTTGGCGAAGGTCTCGCCGAGCGCGCCCGATATCGGCCAGCGCAGCCAGACCAGCCCGCCGCCCGCCACCGGGCGCAGCGCCGAGTACTTGGAGGCGATGACCGGGAAGGGCGTGACCCGGCTCGCCAGTCCCTCCGCCTCCACGGTCACCGTGCCGTCGCCGCCCTCCCCGTCCGGCAGCGGGTCCAGGCCCCCCGCGGCCGGGCGGCCCTCGGGGCTGAGGGCGAAGGGGGAGGGGGTCGCCGAGGAGAGGGGCACGAGGTAGGGACGGCAGCCGAGCGGGAAGGACAGGTCGCCGGTGTGCACGTCGTACACCGGGTCGAAGCCGCGCCAGGAGAGGAAGGCGAGGTAGCGGCCGTCCCGCGTGAAGACCGGGTTCTCGTCCTCGAAGCGGCCGTCGGTGACGTCGACGATCAGCCCGTCCTTCATCCGGGCCAGCTTGATCTGCCGCAGCGAGCGGCCGATGACGGGGTGCGACCAGGTCAGCCAGCCCCCGTCAGGGGAGAACGCCAGGTCCCGCACCGGCCCGTTGACCGACTGGACCAGCTCCCGCACCGGCTCGGTGACCGACCGGAGCAGATCCCGCGCCGGCTCGATGACCGCGCCGGGCGCGTCCGTTTCCTCCTCGGCGGCGTCCGGGTCCGCGTCCCCGCCGGCCTCCCCGGCGCCCACGCTCGGGCCCTCGCTCTCCTCTTCTCCCGCGATCTCACCGGCATCCCCGTTCGCGTCCTCGCCCGCGTCCCCGTCCGCGCCCGTGTCCTGGCTCACGTCGACGAGCAGCAGCCGCCCGTCGTGCGAGGCGACGGCGAGGCGTTCGCCCTGCGGGTCGGCGACCATCTCCAGGACCCGGCCGAGCCGGCCGGCCGCGAGCCTGCGCGGTTCACGGCCGCCGCCGGCCCGCGGCAGGCCGGCGATCTCGATCGCGTCCTCGCCCTCCGCGTCCGTCACGTACGCGATCCGGTCGGCCGGGCCGAGCATCTCCGGGAGCCGGACGCGGACGCCGGCCGTGTCGGTGATCGTGCGGGCCGGGCCGTCCCGGTGGGTCAGCCAGTGCAGGCTGCCGCGCACGACGACGGCGCTCGCGCGGCCCGTCTCGTCCACCGACACGCCGTCCACGTGCTGGGCGGCCGGCACCTGGTACGGGCGCCGGCCCGTGCGCGGACCGCTCAGCCGTACGTCCAGACGGCGCGGGACGGAGCCGGCGGACAGGTCGTCGACGATCCACAGGTCGCCCGCGCACTGGTAGACCACCCGGACGCCGTCGCTCGCGGCGTGGCGGGCGTAGAAGTCGTCGTGGTCGGTGTGGCGGCGCAGGTCGGAGCCGTCGGGGGCGCAGGAATAGAGGTTGCCGATGCCCTCGTGGTCGGAGAGGAAGGCGATCCGGCCGCCGACGAACAGGGGTGAGTGGAGGTGGCCGTCCAGGTCGGCGAGCAGGCGTTCGCCGTGCAGCCAGAGGCGGCCGGTGGCGCCGCCGCGGTAGCGCTTCCAGGCCGCGGGCTCGTGCGGCGGGGTGCCGGTGAGCAGCAGGGTCCGGCGCTCCCCGGCGATCTCGCCGGCCTGGATGTCGGAGACGGGCCCCCAGGGCAGCTTGCGGCCGGGGTCGCCGTCGGGGGAGACCTTGTAGGCCCAGGTGAAGTACGAGAACGGCTCACCGTGGGAGGCGACGGCCAGGATCTGCCCCTCGGGGGTCCAGCCGCACACCCGCGTGTCCGGCGAGCCCCAGTACGTCAGCCGCCGGCCCGGCCCACCGTCCACCGGCACCAGGTGGATTTCGGGCATCAGGCTGAGCCAGCTCGTGTACGCGATGTGGCGGCCGTCGGGGGAGATGCGGGGGTGGCCGGCCTTGGTGCGGTCCACGGTCAGGCGCCAGGCGCGGTCCGCGCCGTCGAGGGACGCGAGCCACAGGTCGTCCTCGGCAACGAAGCACAACAGGTCGCCGCGCAGATGCGGCAGGCGCAGATAGCTCACCTTCTCCATGCTTTTCCCCCGAATGGGGGGCGGCAACTTGTGCGTCCTTGACGGACGTGAGCCAGCCCACGTACGAAACAGTTTCGTTTCGCTATGGCTCGGGGTAATCTTCATGGAGTACGAGAACGCGCAACCGGAAGCGGGAAGGTGACAGGCATGACCGCGGCCACCACGGCACGTCGCAGTCGGATCACGCCCGAGCGCGCGGCCGAGCTGTACGAGGCCGTGCTCGACCTGCTCCGGGAGGTCGGCTACGACGCCCTCACCATGGACGCCGTGGCAGCCCGCACCCGGTCCAGCAAGGCGACGCTCTACCGCCAGTGGGGCGGCAAGGCCGAGCTGGTGGCCAGGGCGGTCCGGCACAGCAAGCCGGGCGGCTCCGCGGACGAGATCGACACCGGGTCCCTCCGAGGCGACCTGCACGCGTTCACGCTGCGCTCGGACGACTGCGAGATGGAGCAGAGTTCCGCCCTGATGCGGGGTCTGGCCATGGCGGTCCACGGCAACCCCGATCTCCTCCGGGCGTTCCGGGAGCACCTGATCGAGCCGGAGATGGCGGAGTTCCGCCGGATCCTGCACCGGGCGGTCGACCGCGGCGAGGTCCGTGCCGACAATCCCGCGATGGACTACATCGTGCACATGATGGTCGGCGCGTTCGCCGCCCGCACGCTCATCGACGAGCAGCCTCCGACGCAGGCCTTCCTCCTGTCGTACATCGACGCCGTGGTCCTCCCCGCCCTCGGCGCGCCCACCGCCTGAGCATCCCCGCCAGGCACACGCACCGCCTGGACATCCCCGCCGGGCGCGCGCACCGCCCGAGATCCCGCAGGGCGCCCGCACCGCCCGGGATCTCAGCCAGGCGCGCGCATCGCCCGACAACCCCGCAACGCACCCGCACCACCTGACGCGACCGCTCACGTCGTCGGGCCGATGACCCCTGCCCCGAAACACCCCACGACCTGACCGGGAGTACGCCTCCGTGGCCACATTCCTCTACCGACTCGGCCGGTTCGCCTTCAGGCGACGGCACTTCGTAGCCCTGTTCTGGGTGGCCCTGCTGACGCTGGCGGGAGTCGCCGCGGCGAACGCGCCCGCCGCCGGCAGCACCGCCTTCTCGATCCCCGGGACCGAGGCGCAGAAAGCTTTCGACCTGCTGGAACAGCGCTTTCCCGGGATGAGCGCCGACGGTGCGACGGCCCGCGTCGTCTTCAAGGCGCCGGCCGGCGAGAAGACCACCGACCCCGGCAACAAGGCGACCGTGAAGAAGGCGGTGCGGGAACTCGCCGACGGCTCCGAGGTCGCCTCCGTCGCCGATCCGTTCCGGGCCCACGCGGTCAGCAAGGACGGCACGATCGCCTACGCGTCGGTGAAGTACGACGTCTCCGGCATGGAGCTGACCGACGCCGCTCGGGACGCCCTCGAGAAGGCCGCGCAGGACGCCCGCGACGCCGGGCTGACCGTCGAGATCGGCGGTGACGCGTTGCAGACCACGCCGGAGACGGGTGCCAGTGAGGTCATCGGCATCGCGGTCGCCGCGGTCGTCCTGGTCATCACCTTCGGCTCGCTCGTCGCGGCCGGACTGCCGCTGCTGACGGCGATCGTCGGCGTCGGCATCGGCGTGTCGGCGATCACCGCGCTGGCGAGCACGCTCGACCTGGGCTCCACCACCTCCACGCTGGCGACGATGATCGGCCTGGCGGTCGGCATCGACTACGCCCTGTTCATCGTCTCCCGCTACCGCGCCGAACTCGCCGAGGGCCGCGAGCGCGAGGAGGCGGCCGGCCGGGCCGCCGGAACGGCCGGGTCCGCGGTGGTCTTCGCGGGCCTGACGGTCGTGATCGCGCTGGTCGGGCTGTCGGTGGTCGACATCCCGATGCTGACGAAGATGGGCGTCGCGGCCGCGGGCACGGTGGCCGTCGCGGTGCTGATCGCGCTGACCATGATCCCGGCCCTGCTCGGGTACGCGGGCCGCAGGATCAAGCCCGCCGGCGAGCGGAGCGGGCTGCTGGGCGGCGCGCGGAGGAAGGCCTCCGGCAAGCCCAACATGGGCAGCCGCTGGGCGAGCTTCGTGGTACGGCGCCCGGTCGCCGTCCTGCTGCTCGGCGTGATCGGGCTCGGGGCCGCCGCCGTTCCCGCCGCCTCGCTGGAACTGGGCCTGCCGGACGACGGCTCCCAGCCGACGTCCACCACCCAGCGCCGCGCCTACGACCTGCTCTCCGAGGGCTTCGGCCCGGGCTTCAACGGCCCCCTGCTGGTCGTCGTCGACGCCACTGCCGCCGACGACCCCAAGGGCGCGGTGGCCGCGGTCACCGACGACATCAAGGGCCTCAAGGACGTCGTCACCGTCACCCCCGCGACCTGGAACAAGGCCGGTGACACCGCCACGGTCACCGTGATCCCGGGCTCCAAGCCGTCCTCGGCCGGCACCGAGGACCTGGTGCACGACATCCGCGGCGCGGGCGCCGGCGTGCGGGCCGACACCGGCGCGACGGTGCTGGTCACCGGCTCGACGGCGATGAATGCCGACGTCTCGCAGAAGCTGAACGACGCGCTGCTGCCCTACCTGGCCCTCGTGGTCGGCCTCGCCTTCCTGCTGCTGATCGTGGTCTTCCGCTCGGTCCTGGTCCCGCTGAAGGCGGCCCTCGGCTTCCTGCTGAGCGTCACCGCGGCCCTCGGCGCGGTCGTCGCGGTCTTCCAGTGGGGCTGGCTGGCCGGCCTGATGGGGGTCGAGGAGACCGGCCCGGTGATGTCGATGATGCCGATCTTCATGGTCGGCGTGGTCTTCGGCCTCGCGATGGACTACGAGGTGTTCCTCGTGACGCGGATGCGGGAGGCGTACGTCCACGGCGAGCGGCCCAGCCAGGCCGTGGTGACGGGCTTCCGGCACGGCGCCCGGGTGGTCACGGCCGCCGCGGTGATCATGATGGCGGTCTTCTCGGGCTTCATCGGCTCCAGCGAGTCGATGGTGAAGATGATCGGCTTCGGCCTCGCGATCGCGGTCTTCTTCGACGCGTTCCTCGTGCGCATGGCGATCGTGCCGGCGGTACTCGTCCTGCTCGGCCGCAGGGCCTGGTGGCTGCCGAGGTGGCTGGACCGGGCACTGCCCAACGTCGACGTCGAGGGCGAGGGCCTGCGCACCCGGGCCGACGGCCGGGAGACGGACGCGGACGAGGACCCGGACGAGGACCGGGAACTGGTCAGGGCCTGATCCTTCGAGGGCAGGGGCGGACACCGGAAACCCGGTCGTCCGTCCCCGGTCGGCGGCGCTAGCGTGCCGTGCATGACGACCGCCGACACCACCGGTGACTCCGCCGCTCACCCCCGATTCGCCGAGGCCCTGCGCGCGCTGGGCCTCGACGACCTGCCTCCGCGCATCCGCCGCTTCCCCGACGCCACCCGCACCGCGGCCGAGGCCGCCGCCGCGATCGGCTGCGAGCTGAGCCAGATCTGCAAGTCGCTGGTCTTCGCGGCGGACGGCGAACCGGTGCTCGTCCTCATGGACGGCGCGTCGAGGGTCGACCTGGAGCGGGTCCGCGCGGAACTCGGCGCCACGAAGGTGACCCGGGCGAGCGCGGACGTCGTACGGGAGACCACCGGGTACGCCATCGGCGGCGTGCCGCCCTTCGGGCACCGCACCAGGACCCGGGTGCTCGCCGACCGCGCGCTGCTCGCCCACGACACGGTGTGGGCCGCCGCGGGAACCCCGCACACCGTCTTCCCGATGGCACCGCAGGCACTGATCGCCCAGGCCGGCGCCACACTGGCGGACGTGCGTGAGCGGTCTTCGTGAACCCGCTGGTCACCGCGGTCGGGTATGGCAAGGGCAGCAAGGAGAGCATGATCGTGTCCGGCTGGACCCGCAGGAGAACGAGCATCGCGTGCATTGCCGTGCTGCTCCTGTCAGTAGTTGCTGCCTGCTCATCGGACGGTGAGAGCGCCGAGCAGCCGAGACGCTCCGGGGCAGCCTCCTCCGAGGGTGGTCCCCACACGGCGACCGCGTCCCCGTCCCCGTCCCCGTCGCCCGGAGACTCCGAGCCTTCGGTCCGGACGCCCCCCGAGCTGGACGACGACGAGACGCTCGCCGGGCGCCGGAGGGCGACCACCGGAAACGCCGCCGTCGAGTTCCACGCGGGGAAGAAGGGCGACGCGCTGATCGTCGCGGTGCGCTGCCAGGGTGAGGGCACCATCCACGTCGTACTGCGTCCGGTGCACGTCTCCTTCCCGCTGGAGTGCCTCTCGGGCGAAGTCAGCACCGTTTACCACCAGGTGGCGGTGAGCGGGGTGGACCGCGGCGGAGTCGTCTCCGTCGAAGCGCCGTCGACCGTGCACTGGTCTCTGACCGTCGGCCGCGGCGCGCCGGCGCCGGGACAGGCCTGAATGCCTCCGGCGGTGCGCCGTGCGGGTGGCGGGTGCGTTCGGGGGTGGACAGGCGCACTCTAGGAGGAAGGAGTCCCGGAGGTGATCCTCATGATGCACGCCACAGTGGGATGGCACGTCGAGATGGAGTTCCAGGAGGACGAGCAGCACACGCGGGCGGTCGCGCTGCTGCGCCTGCCCGACGGGAGCGAGGTGCGGGCGCACGGCCACGCCAGCCGCCACCACACCGACTCCAATCAGCCGCGAGTCGGCGAGGAGATCGCCGGGGCGCGGGCGTTGAACGAACTCGCCATGGAACTGCTCACCAAGGCGCACGGCGAGATCGACTCCGCGTCAGGGCGGACGTCGCACCCGATCCACGTCTGAGCCCGTTTCCCGGCCGGCCCGGCAGGAGGCTTCCGCCGGCGCCGGCCCGCGGCGTGCGCTACGGCAGTAAAACGTACGACGTGACCTACGGCAGTACGACGTTCCGTACCGCGCGCAGCAGTGCCTGCGCTCGCGGGTCCGCCGTCACGCTCTTGCGGAAGCCGTTGGTCACGTAGCCGAAGGCGACGCCGGCGTCGGGGTCGGCGAAGCCGAGGGAGCCGCCGCGGCCCGGGTGGCCGAAGGACGCGGGTGACAGCAGCGGCGAGGTCGCCCCGTGCAGCATGTGGCCGAGGCCGAACCGGGTGTTCACCACGAGCACGCGGTCCGGTCCGGCGCTGCGCTCGGCGCGGGCCAGCTCCGCGGTCTCCGGGGTGAACAGCCGGGTGCCGCCGTCCACCTCGCCGATCAGCGACGCGTAGACGCGGGCCAGGCCGTCGGCGGTGGCGATGCCGTTGGAGGCGGGCAGCACGGCGGCCCGGTACGCCGGGTCGTTCTCGTCGGGCTGCGGGGTGATCACGGCGAAGGCGCGGCGGGTGAGGGAGGCCGGGTCGGCGTAGGCGTCGGAGACCGCGCGCTTGGGGCGGATCCTGAGCGCGGCCGCCGGGTCCGCCGGAGGATCGACCTGCGCCACCCGGCCCACCCGCGCCGTCTCGCCGGCCGGCAGCCCCAGCCACAGCTCGGCCCCGACCGGGCCCGCGATCTCGTCGGCGATCCAGTCGCCGATCTCCCGGCCGGTGACCCGTCGCACCAGCTCGGCGGTCAGCCAGCCGTACGTCTGCGCGTGGTAGCCGTGGTCCGTGCCCGGCTCCCAGACGGGTGCCTGCGCCGCGACCGCCTCGGCGGCCGTCGCCGGGTCCAGGGCCTGCGCGGGCGTCAGGGGCCGGTCCAGCACGGGCACGCCCGCGCGGTGCGCGAGCAGGTGCCACACCCGCGTCCGCTCCTTGCCGGCCGCCTTGTACTGCGGCCAGTACTCGCCCACCGGCGCGTCCAGGTCCAGCTCCCCGCGCTGGTGCAGCAGCAGGAGCGCGGCGGCGACGACACCCTTGGTCGCCGAGCGCACGATCTGGGCGGTGCCCCGCTGCCACGGCTCGGCGCCGTCGACGTCCTTGGTGCCGCCCCACAGGTCGACGACCTTGTGGCCGCCCCGGTACACGGCGACGGCCGCGCCCCTCTCGCCCAGCACCTCGAAGTTCCGCACGAACGCTTCCCTGACCGGCTCGAACCCCTCGGCCACCGTGCCGTTCACGTCCACGCCCGCACCCTCTTCCGGTTCACCTGCGACGGTGGGACCAACGTCCGCGCAGGGCCTGCGATTCCCCGGCCGCGCGCCGCGCGCCGCGCGCCGTCGTCCCTCGTCGTGCGCCGTCGTCACGGGCCGCGCGCCGTCGTACCGCGCCCGGCGTCACCGGCGGGCCCGTGTCACGGCCGGCCGGTGGTGACCGTCACGGAACGCGGGTCGAAGCCGAAGGGCAGCTCCAGCCGGTGGGCGCGCATCAGCTCCTCGTCCGACAGCAGCCCGGCCGTCTTCCCGTCCGCCGCGATCACGCCCTCGCTCAGGATCAGGGAACGCGGGCACAGCTCCAGCGCGTACGGCAGGTCGTGCGTGACCATCAGGACGGTCACGTCGAGCGAGCGCAGGATGTCGGCCAGCTCACGGCGGGAGGCGGGGTCGAGGTTGGAGGACGGCTCGTCCAGGACGAGGATCTCCGGCTCCATGGCCAGCACGGTCGCCACGGCCACCCGGCGCCGCTGCCCGAACGACAGATGGTGCGGGGGACGGTCCTTGAACTCCGCCATGCCCACCCGGGTGAGCGCCCGGTCCACGCGCTCCTCCAGCTCCGCGCCCTTCAGCCCGGCCGCCGCCGGCCCGAACGCCACGTCCTCGCGGACGGTCGGCATGAACAGCTGGTCGTCGGGGTCCTGGAAGACGATGCCGACCCGGCGCCGGATCTCGGCCATGTGCTCCTTGCCGACGGGCAGCCCGGCGACCTTCACCGTGCCCGCGCCGCCGGTCAGGATGCCGTTGAGGTGCAGGACGAGGGTGGTCTTGCCGGCGCCGTTCGGGCCGAGCAGGGCGACCCGCTCGCCGCGCGAGATGCGGAAGTCCACGCCGAACAGGGCCTGGTGGCCGTCCGGGTAGGCGAAGGCGAGGCCGGAGACCTCGAGAGAGTCGGTCACAGCATCCATCCCAGCAGGCAGACGACGAGGGCGGCGGAGGGGAGGGCGAGGGCGGACGACCACTGCGCCCGGGAGGCGGTCACCTCGTCGATCACCGGCATGGAACCGGCGTACCCGCGGCTGACCATGGCCAGGTGCACGCGCTCACCGCGCTCGTAGGAGCGGATGAACAGGGCGCCCGCGGACTTGGCGAGCACACCCCAGTGGCGCACCCCGCGCGCCTCGAAGCCCCGCGACTCCCGCGCGATGCGCATGCGCCGCATCTCGTCGGTGACGACGTCGCCGTAGCGGATCATGAAGGACGCGATCTGCACCAGCAGCGGCGGGAGCTTCAGCCGCTGCAGACCGAGCAGCAGCTCGCGCAGTTCGGTGGTGGCGGCCAGCAGTACGGACGCGGCGACGCCCAGGGTGCCCTTGGCGAGCACGTTCCACGCGCCCCACAGGCCGTTCACGCTCAGCGACAGGCCCAGGACGTCCACCCGGTCGCCCTCCGCCACGAACGGCATCAGCACGGCGAACGCCACGAACGGCACCTCGATCAGCAGCCGTTTGAGCAGGAAGGCGGCGGGCACGCGCGCGTGGCGCGCGACGGCCGCGAGCAGCAGGGCGTACAGCCCGAACGCCCACATCGCCTCCCGCGGGGTCGACACCACGACCACGACGAACGCGAACGCGGCGGCGAGCTTGGTGTGCGGCGGCAGGGCGTGCACGGGCGAGTGCCCGTGCCGGTAGAGCCTGTGCGCGTGACCGGCGCCCACGTCAGACCCCCGTGCTCAGGGGGGAGACGTCGTCGCTGCGACGCCGGCGCACCACCCAGAACACCGTGCTGCCCGCGACGACGGTGGCGCCCACGCCGATCACGCCCGCGAGGCCGCCGGACAGCCGGGCGTCCGCGATGTCCTTCACGCCGTACCCGGCGAGCGGGGAGTCCTCCGTGGCGTGCCGCCCGGTCTTCTGGTCGATGCCCTTGTCGTGGGCGACCTTCTCCAGGCCGTCGGGGCTGGAGGAGGCGTAGAAGCTGACGAACCCGGCGAGGACCAGCGAGGTGGTGAGGCCGGTGATCCACAGCGCGCGGCGGGACGTGCGCGCCGCCACGGGCGCCGTGCGCGCCCCGCCGGGCGCCGGTGCGTCGACCAGCACGCCGTTGACGCGCAGCTTCAGGCGCTGCTGCAGGCCGCGCGCGCCGTACACGAGGTCCGGCCGTACGGCGATCACGGCGCCCACCGTCAGCGCGGTGATCGCCGCCTCACCGATCCCGATCAGCACGTGCACGCCGACCATCGCGGTGGCGACCTTGCCGATCGAGACGTCGGTGGTACCGCCGACGGCGTAGATGAAGGTGAAGGCGACGGCGGCGGCCGGGACCGAGACGAGCGCGGCGACGAAGGAGGCGACGGTGACCGAGCGCCCGCGCCGCGGCAGCACCTTCACCAGGAACCGGAAGAGGGCGTACGCGACGACCGTGGTGACGATGGCCATGTCGGTGATGTTCACGCCGAGCGCGGTCAGGCCGCCGTCCGCGAAGAGGATGCCCTGCATGAGCAGGACCACGGACACGCACAGCACCCCGGTGAAGGGACCGACGAGGATCGCCGCCAGCGCACCGCCCAGCAGATGGCCGCTGGTGCCCGCCGCGACGGGGAAGTTCAGCATCTGCACGGCGAAGATGAACGCCGCGACCAGACCGGCCAGCGGCGCCGTCCGCTCGTCGAGCTCACGCCGCGCGCCGCGCAGGCTCACCGCGACGGCGGTCGCGGCGACCGCCCCGGCGGCGACGGACGTGGGGGCGTCTATGAATCCGTCAGGTACGTGCACCGTTCGATGATAGTGGCTTGTTGCGAACGCTTTGCAAGAGCGGAGAGAGGGGAACAGGAACGCTTCCTGTACCAAGGGCGCCGCGGGGCAAGGGGCTTCCCGCTGCCCGCGGAGCGTTGTCCGGAAAATGTGCGACATTGGAGAGGGGTGGACGCACAGCTTCCGCATAGGTCACGCTGCGTGAGAGGGTCGACCGATGCCCGTAGTCGAGCAGTACGCACGAGCCCACATCGTCACCGGCGCGGACGCCCCCGAAGAGGAACGCGACGCCGTACCGGTGCGTCTGCGCTACGACCCCGAGGCCGACCCGCGCGCGGTCCGGGTCGGACTGCCCGGGACCCACGAATGGACCTTCTCGCGCTCCCTGCTCGAGCAGGGCCTGCGCGCCCCCGCCGGCACCGGGGACGTCCGCGTCTGGCCGTGCGGCCGGGTGCAGGCCGTGGTGGAACTCCACTCCGAGCAGGGCGTCTCGGTGGTGCAGTTCGACACGAAGGCCCTGCTGCGGTTCCTGCGCCGCACATACCTGGCGGCCGCACCGGTCAGAGGCTGACCCGCGCCCACCCGGGCGGCCCGCCTGCTGCCGTCAGCCGGCAACCGTCCGCCGCCGTCAGCCGACGTCCGTCAGCCGCCTGCCCTCAGCAGCGCCGCCACGATCGGTCCCGCCGTGTCGCCGCCGTGCCCACCCGCCTGTACCACGCCCGCCGCCGCGAGGTCGCCGCGGTACGCCGTGAACCAGCCGTTCGGCTTCTTCTGCCCGTCGACCTCCGCCGAGCCGGTCTTGGCGCCGTAGTCGGGACCGAGCCCGGCCATGGCCTCGGCGGCCGTGCCGTACGCGGCCGTGTACTGCATCAGCTCGCGCAGCTGCGAGAGCGTGGACGCCGCCATGGTGCGCGAGGCGGTCGCCGTCTTACGGTGGTCCACCGTCGGTGAGACCAGGTAGGGCTGGTGGAACGTGCCCGACTTCACCGTCGCGGCCACCGACGCCATGTTCAGCGGGTTCATGCGCACCCCGCCCTGCCCGATCAGCGACGCCGCCATCGGCGCCGCCGACTGCACCGGCACCGAGCCGTCGAAGGTCGGCACGCCGATCGCCCAGTTGTTCATCGACAGGCCGAATACCTGCTGGGCCTGCTTGGTCAGGTCGTCGTTCCGGAGTTTCTTGGCCTGGCTGATGAAGGCCGTGTTGCAGGAGCGGGCGAAGCTCGCCTTGAACGTGCCGCCCTTGATCGAGAAGTCGTCGTCGTTGTGGAACTTCCAGCCGCCGTACTTCACCGTCTTCGGGCAGGGATGCACCTTGTCCGCCGACGCCAGGCCCTTCTCGATCAGCAGCGACGACGTGATGATCTTCATGGTGGAGCCGGGGGCCAGCGAGCCCTGGAAGGCCGCGTTGAAGCCGTGCGAGGAGTTCGCCACGGCGAGGACCTCACCCGTCGACGGACGCAGCACCACGACCGACGCACGCGCGCGTGCCGCCACCTTCTGCTCGGCCACGGCCTGCAGTGCCGGGCTCAGCGTCGTCTTCACCGAACCGGGCGTGCCCTTGCTCAGCGCCAGCAGCGTCTTGTCGGACAGCTTCGCCTTCTGCGACGCCTTGCCGCGCACCACGCGCAGCTCCACGCCCGCACGGCCGCCGGCGGTCTTGCCGTACTTCTCGCGCAGCCCGTCCAGGACCGGGCCGAGGGACGGGTACTTCGCGGTGGTCAGCTCGCCGCCGTCCCGGTCGTAGGCCTTGACCGGGGGCGTGCCGGCGGCCCCGGTGACCAGTCTGTCGCCGTCCTTCAGGTCGGGGTGGACGACGGACGGCTGCCAGTCGACGACCGGCTTGCCGTCGGAGGCGCGCCGCACCACCGTCAGCGAGCTGTCGTAGGCCAGCGGCTTTCGGGTGTTCTTGTACGACACCGTGCCCTTGACGGAGAAGGGGACCTCGGCGCCGGTGCGGGCGCCCGCGGTGAGCGTGACGTCCTTGATGCGGGCGTCCTTGGTGTAGCCGGCCAGCAGGGCGGTCGCCGCCGCCGAGTCGTGCGTGTCGGCCGCGTCCGTGGCGGCCGCCGCGGCGGTGGCCCTGCCCTGCTGCCAGGCGGTGAGGAACCGGTCGGCGGCGGTGGTGACCTCGGCGGCGGACAGCGGGCCGGTCTTCTTCGCGTGCCCGGCGGTGGCGGACGTCGTGGCCGTCCGGTCGTCGGCCGCGGCACCGCCGCCGTACAGCGCGTACACGCCGAAGCCGGCGCCGCCGACGACCACGGCGATCATCCCGCCGACCACGGCGGGCCCCGTCTTCCGTCGCTCGGCGACGCGCCTTCTCTTGCCCACAGCCTGCGTTCCTCCGCGTCTTCCCCAGGGTCCCCGTTGCCCTCGTCAGTCCCAACGACGGCACCACCCTAAAGTCCCGCCCGCGCGAAGTGACGTCAGCCTCCGGTCCGTAGCACAGCTGCGACAATCGGACCGGCCGCGTCGATGCCGTGACCGCCGTCCTGGGTCATGGCCGCCGCGGCGACGTCGTCGCGGTAGCCGGTGAACCAGCTGTCGGACTTCGCCTGCCCGTCGACCTCGGCGGAGCCGGTCTTGGCGCCGATGCTGCCGCTCAGGCCCGCCATCACGTCGGCCGCGGTGCCGCTGGTCGCGGTGCGGTTCATCATGGCGCGCAGCTGCCGCACGGTACTCGCCGGCAGTCCTCGCGCGGTGGCCAGTTCCCGGTCGTCGAGGCTACGGGGGACGATCACGGGCTGCCGGAAGACGCCCGTCGCCGCGGTCGCCGTCACCGACGCCATGTTCAGCGGGCTCATCTGCACCTGGCCCTGGCCGATCAGGTTCGCGGCGGTGTCCGGGCCGCCGGAGGCCGGGACGGAGCCGTCGAAGGAGGGGATGCCGGTCTTCCAGTTGTCCCGGCCGAGTCCGAACCGGTTCTGGGCCTCCTCGGTGAGGGAGTCCACCTTCACCTCGTCCGCGTACTTCACGAAGGCCGTGTTGCAGGAGCGGGCGAAGCTGTCGGCGAGGGTGGCGTGCTCGTCGGGGGCCAGACCCTTGAGGTTGTGGAACGTCTGGCTCTGCCACACCGCCTCGTCGGGGCAGGGGGCAGGGCCGTTCATGCTGGTGACACCGTTGTCGATGAGGGTGGCGGCGCTGATGATCTTCATGGTGGAGCCGGGCGCCAGCTTGCCGAGGAACGCCGCGTCGAAGCCGTCGTCGCGGTGGTTGGCGACCGCCAGCACCTCGCCGGTGCTGGGCTTGACGGCCACCACGGACGACTCGGCGTACTTCTTCACCGCGCTCTCGGCGGCGGCCTGCGCGTTCGCGCTGAGCGTGGTCCGCAGCTTCCCGGGCCTGCCCTTGACCAGGGTCAGCAGCGAGGTGTCGGCGGCGTCCTGCGTCTCGTGCCGGATCGCCAGTTCGACGCCGGGGGTGCCGCCCGCCCGGTCGCCGTACTTGGCGCGCAGTTCGTCCAGGATCGGCCCGAGGGAGGGGTACTGCTCCTTCGTCAGGACGCTCCCGTCGCGGTCGACGGCCTCGATCGGCGGGTCCGCCGCCGCACCGGTGACCAGCGTGTCGCCGCGCCGCAGCCGCGGGTGGACGACGGACGGCTGCCAGTCGACCAGCGCCCGCCCGGTGGTCCGTCCGCGCACCACGGTCAGCTCGCTCCGGTAGTCGAGGGACTTGGACGTGCCCTCGTACGACACCGTCGCCCGCACCCGGAACGGGACGGTCGCCCCGCTCGCCCGGCCCGGCGTGATCCGCACGCGGCCGATGTGCGCGTCGTCGGCGTAGGCCGTCAGCAGCGGTTCGGCCGACGCCGCGTCGTTCGTGTACGTGGCAGCCTCGGCCGCTCGGCCCTTCTGCCAGGCCGCGAAGAACTTCCCGGTCGCCTCGTCGACCTCGTCGGCGCTTGGCGGCCCCGTCTTCTCGCCCGCCGCCGCGCCCGCCGTCGTGCTCCCGTCGCCGTTCAGCGCGGACACCAGGTTGTAGCCCGCGTACCCCGCCCCTCCCACCATCACGGCGAGCACACCGCCTATGACGGCGGCTCTGACGCCCTTGCCCATGGTCCCTCCCCGTTTCCCCGTCGCGATGCCCGCAGGGTAAGCAGCGTGTGAGGCGGCTGTGAGGGGAGTTTCCCTTGTTGTCCGAATGCAGCCGGGCCGGACCCGCTAGACCCAGGTATCCAGCCACATCCGTGAACGCCAGTCGTCGATCGGGATGGCGGTGCCGGTGTAGATGGGCCAGAAGTAGATGAAGTTCCAGGCGATCAGCAGCACCAGCACGCCCGCGCCCGTGGCCCCGGCCACCCGGCGGGTGTCGCTCGAGCCGGGCGGTCCGACGATCGCGCCGAGCAGCATCGCCACCGCCAGGCACAGGAACGGCACGAAGACGACGGCGTAGAAGAAGAAGATCGTCCGCTCCTGGTACAGGAACCAGGGGAGGTAGCCGGCCGCGATGCCGCAGGCGATGGCGCCGGCCCGCCAGTCGCGGCGCAGCAGCCAGCGCCACAGGACGTAGACGACGGCGAAGGCCGCCGCCCACCACAGCAGCGGCGTGCCGAGCGCCAGCACCTCGCGCGCGCACTTCCCGCCCGCGTCGACGGGGCAGCCGTCCGCGCCGGGCGAGGGCGACTCGTAGAAGTACGACACCGGGCGGCCGTCGACGATCCAGCTCCACGGGTTGGACTGATAGGTGTGCGGCGAGGACAGGCCGACGTGGAACTTGTAGACCTCGTGCTCGTAGTGCCACAGGCTGCGCCACCAGTCCGGGAACAGCCACGTCCAGTTGCCGCCCTTGCCGTCGGTCGCGGCCCAGTTGCGGAAGTAGCCGCCGGAGCCGTCCGTCGGGGACAGGATCCAGCCGGTCCACGAGACCAGGTACGTCACCAGCGCGACCGGCACCGTGGCCAGGAAGGCCAGGCCCACGTCGTGCTTGAGCACCGCCGTGCGCGGGTGGCGGGCGCCGGCGACCCTGCGGGAGCCGACGTCCCACAGCACGCTCATCACGCAGAACGCCACCATGATGTACAGGCCGTTCCATTTGGTGCCGATGGCCAGGCCCAGCATCAGGCCGGCCAGCCAGCGCCACGGCCGCCACAGCATGCTCAGGTTTCCCGCCACGTCCGGGTCCGGGCGGACCCGGCCGTCGGGGCCCGCCGGGAGCGCGGCGGCGAGTTTCGCGCGCGCCTTGTCGCGGTCGATCAGCAGGCAGCCGAACGCGGCCAGCACGAAGAACATCAGCACCCCGTCGAGCAGCGCGGTGCGGCTCATCACGAAGTGCAGCCCGTCCACGGCCATCAGCGCGCCCGCGAGGCAGCCCAGGAAGGTGGAGCGGAACAGCCGGCGCCCGATCCGGCACAGCATCAGCACCGACAGCGTGCCCAGCAGCGCGGTCATGAACCGCCAGCCGAACGGGTCGAACCCGAAGATCAGCTCGCCCAGCCCGATGACGTACTTGCCGACCGGCGGATGCACCACGTACGCCGCGTCCAGCGGGATCTTGACGTGCCCCTTCTCCGAAATGACCAGGTCGTTGGCGTTCTTGCCCAGCTTGTCCCAGTTGACCTCGAAGCCGCGGTGGACGAGCGCCCAGGCGTCCTTGGCGTAGTACGTCTCGTCGAATATCACCGCCTTCGGGCTGCCCAGGCGCCAGAAGCGCATCAGGCCCGCGAACAGCGTGACCAGCAGCGGGCCGCCCCAGCCCGACCAGCGCGTGAACCGGTCGGCGAGCGTCGGGGGCACGCCGAGGACCTGCCACAGGCGCGGGGCGGGCTCGGCGTACGGGGGAACCAGGCGCTCGCGCACGTCGCTGTCTCCGGGCCCCGCCGGGTAGCCGAAGCGGCGCAGCCGCTGCTGCCACGACGGCCGCTGGTCGTGCGGGGAATGGCCTTGCCGGGTGTCCGTGGAGGACGCGGTACTGGTCACCGCGCCATCGTAGGGAACCGCGCTGTGTGAGTCCCGTGCATGGCCGTTACCGGTCCGGATGCGTCCCGTTCCGTGGGGCCCTGGGAGGATGGGGGCGTGACTGGAACCCTTGTCTTGGCCGGTACCCCCATCGGCGACGTCGCGGACGCGCCGCCCCGGCTCGCGCAGGAACTCGCGGCGGCCGACGTCGTCGCCGCCGAGGACACCCGGCGGCTGCGACGGCTGACGCAGGCGCTGGGCGTCACGCCCCGGGGGCGGGTGGTGTCGTACTTCGAGGGCAACGAATCCGCCCGCACCCCCGAGCTGGTCGAGGAACTGGTGAACGGCGCGCGCGTGCTGCTGGTGACCGACGCCGGGATGCCATCGGTGTCCGACCCCGGCTACCGGCTGGTCGCGGCGGCCGTCGAGAAGGACGTCCGGGTCACCGCCGTGCCCGGCCCGTCCGCCGTGCTCACCGCGCTCGCCCTGTCCGGGCTGCCCGTCGACCGGTTCTGCTTCGAGGGGTTCCTGCCGCGCAAGGCCGGCGAGCGGCTCACCCGGCTGCGCGAGGTGGCCGGGGAGCGGCGCACGCTCGTCTACTTCGAGGCCCCGCACCGGCTCGACGACACCCTCGCCGCCATGGCGGAGGTCTTCGGCGCCGAGCGCCGGGCCGCCGTCTGCCGGGAGCTGACCAAGACGTACGAGGAGGTCAGGCGGGGCGGTCTGGGCGAGCTCGCCGCCTGGGCGGCCGAGGGCGTGCGCGGGGAGATCACCGTCGTCGTCGAGGGCGCTCCGGAGCCGGGGCCCGGGGAGCTCGACGCCGCGGAGCTGGTGCGCCGGGTGCGGGTGCGCGAGGAGGCGGGGGAGCGGCGCAAGGAGGCCATCGCGGCGGTGGCGGCGGAGGCCGGGCTGCCCAAGCGGGAGGTCTTCGACGCCGTTGTGGCGGCGAAGAACGCGGCTTCCCCGAGTGCCCCCTGAGACCGTCCGTACCCCCTCTGAGCAGGGCGCATCTCGCCTGAGCGGGCGCCCCACGGGCTGGCAAAAGGGCTATCGTGGAGGGAAAGCCAGACCGGGCGAGCGGGACCTTTTCGGCAAGCGGAGTCCAAATCGGATCCAACACTCGGCAGGCCTGATGCATTCGCGCCGGTAGAAGCGTCCACTGGTGGCAGGGACGCACCCGTCCCTGTGTCCAGCGGACCAGAGGAGCTGGCATGAGCGAGATCACCGGGCAGACCGGTCTCCGCCGCGCGGCGACCACCGTCGTGCACGAGTCCTATTCCTTCGCCTGCATGCGCTGCGGGCAGGGCTGGGAGCAGTCGTACGAGATCGAGCACCACACCGACGCCGACGGCCAGGAATTCGTCATGTACGTGGCCGACGGCGAGGTCGTGCCGTCGCCGCTGAGCAGGCCGACCTGCTTCAACTGCGACAGCCACGTCGTCCGGATCATGCGGGCGGGCCAGGTCTCCTCGGTGCGCGACGCGGTGCACCGGCACCGTACGGTGCCGCAGGCCGGGCCGGTGGAGGCGCCGCGGGTGCCGGCCGCGGAGGCCGCCGAGGCAGCGCAGTCCGCGCAGGCCGCGCGGGCGTCCATGGAGGCGGCGAGGGCCGCCGGGGCCGCGGGCGCCGGGGAGCGCCGTCACTGGCAGCTGTCCGATCTCCTGCACCCCTTCCACCGCAGGGCGAGCTGATCACCCGCTGAGGCGGCATGCCCCTTCCGTAGGATCGGGGCATGCCTTCGAACGCCTCCGGGTCCCGCGACAAGCACGCGGCGCCACCGCTCCCGGAACCCCTCCGGGTACCGGTCGCCGACTCCCACACCCACCTCGACATGCAGTCCGGCACGGTCGAGGACGCTCTCGCGAAGGCCGCCTCGGTGGGCGTCACGACGGTCGTCCAGGTGGGGTGCGACGTGCGCGGCTCGCGGTGGGCCGCCGAGACGGCCGCCGCGTACGACGCCGTCCACGCGGCCGTCGCCCTGCACCCCAACGAGGCCCCGCGCATCGTGCACGGCGACCCCGACGGCTGGTCCAGGCAGGGAGCGCGGGAGCCGGGCGGGCACGCCGGCCTCGACGAGGCCCTCGCCGAGATCGACCGGCTCGCCGCGCTGCCGCACGTCAAGGGCGTCGGTGAGACCGGGCTCGACTACTTCCGCACCGGACCCGAGGGCAAGGAGGCGCAGGAGCGCTCCTTCCGCGCCCACATCGAGATCGCCAAGCGGCACGGCAAGGCCCTCGTCATCCACGACCGCGACGCCCACGCCGACGTCCTGCGCGTGCTGAAGGAGGAGGGCGCGCCGGAGCGGACGGTGTTCCACTGCTACTCGGGGGACGCCGAGATGGCCGAGGTGTGCGCCGCCGCCGGGTACTTCATGTCCTTCGCCGGCAACGTCACCTTCAAGAACGCCCAGAACCTGCGGGACGCCGTGGCGGTGGCCCCGCTCGAACTGCTGCTGGTGGAGACCGACGCGCCCTTCCTGACGCCGGCGCCCTACCGCGGCCGGCCCAACGCCCCGTATCTCGTGCCGGTCACCGTGCGCGCCATGGCCGCCGTGCGCGGCATCGACGAGGACGCGCTGGCCACGGCGCTCGGGGCGAACACCGCGCGGGCGTTCGGGTACGCGCCGACGGGATACGACCCCGCGTAGTCGGGTCGTCCACGCCCCGGACCCTGGGCTGCACCGTGGGGTGCGGGCGCGGGCGCGCGCACGGGTGAGCGGGGCCGCTCCGGCGCCCCGTACCCTTGTCGCCGTGAGCAGCCCCACCCCCGACGCCCTCCTGGGCCCCGCCGACGTCCGTGAACTGGCGGCCGCCCTCGGAGTGCGCCCCACCAAGCAGCGCGGCCAGAACTTCGTGATCGACGCGAACACGGTCCGCCGTATCGTCCGCACCGCCGAGGTCCGCCCGGACGACGTGGTGGTGGAGGTCGGCCCGGGGCTCGGCTCCCTCACCCTCGGGCTGCTGGAAGCCGCCGACCGCGTCACCGCCGTCGAGATCGACGACGTGCTGGCCGCGGCGCTGCCCGCCACCGTCGCGGCCCGCATGCCGCAGCGCGCCGACCGCTTCACGCTGGTCCACTCCGACGCGATGCGGGTGACCGAACTGCCGGGACCGCCGCCGACCGCGCTGGTCGCGAACCTCCCGTACAACGTCGCCGTGCCCGTCCTGCTGCACATGCTCGCCACCTTCCCGAGCATCGAGCGCACCCTCGTCATGGTCCAGGCGGAGGTCGCCGACCGCCTGGCCGCCGCCCCCGGCTCCAGGGTCTACGGAGTCCCGTCCGTGAAGGCCAACTGGTACGCCGACGTCAAGCGGGCCGGCGCCATCGGCCGCAACGTCTTCTGGCCCGCCCCGAACGTCGACAGCGGGCTGGTCTCGCTCGTACGCCGCACCGAGCCGGTCAAGACCACCGCCTCGAAGGCCGAGGTGTTCGCCGTCGTCGACGCCGCGTTCGCGCAGCGGCGCAAGACGCTGCGGGCCGCGCTCGCCGGGTGGGCCGGATCGGCCGCCGCCGCCGAGGCGGCCCTGGTCGCCGCCGGGGTGTCACCGCAGGCGCGCGGAGAGGCCCTGGGCGTCGAGGAGTTCGCGCGCATCGCCGAGCACCGCCGGCCCGCATGACCCGCGGGCCGGCCCGCCGGGTCCGCCCGGCTCGGATCGCCGGGTCCGCTGGGCCTGCCCGGTTCGGTCCGCCGAGTCCGCCCAGTCCGCCGAGTTCGTCCAGCTCAGCCCGCCGAGAACAAGGAGCCCGGTCAGCAGTGAGCGTCACCGTACGCGTGCCCGCCAAGGTCAACGTCCAGCTCGCGGTGGGCGCCGCCCGCCCCGACGGGTACCACGACCTGGCCAACGTCTTCCTCGCGGTCGGCCTGTACGACGAGGTCACGGTCACCCCGGCCGAGGAGCTCCGCGTCACCTGCGAGGGCCCGGACGCCGACCAGGTCCCGCTCGACCGCACCAACCTGGCGGCGCGCGCGGCCGAGGCGCTCGCCGCGCGCTACGGGCTCCGTCCCGACGTGCACATCCACATCGCCAAGGACATCCCGGTGGCCGGCGGCATGGCGGGCGGCAGCGCGGACGGCGCGGGCGCGCTTGCGGCGTGCGACGCGCTCTGGGGCACCGGCGCCTCGCGCGAGGAACTCCTCGACATCTGCGCCGAACTGGGCAGCGACGTGCCGTTCAGCCTGGTCGGCGGGGCGGCGCTCGGCACCGGGCGGGGCGAGAAACTGGAGCTCCTCGAGGTCGGCGACACCTTCCACTGGGTGTTCGCGATGGCCGCGCGCGGGCTGTCGACGCCGGCCGTCTTCCGCGAGTTCGACCGGCTGGGCGAGGGCCTCGACATCCCAGGCCCGGTCGCCTCCCGGGAACTGCTCGACGCCCTCGCGGCGGGCGACCCCGACGCGCTCGCCGCCGCCGTCTCCAACGACCTGCAGCCCGCCGCCCTCTCGCTCTTCCCCGAACTCGCCGCCACCCTCGCCGCCGGCCGCGCCGCGGGCGCGCTGGCCGCGCTGGTCTCGGGTTCGGGTCCGACCACGGCGTTCCTCGCCCGCGACCCGGGGTCGGCGGCCGCGGTGGCGCAGGCACTGCACGCCTCGGGCACGTGCCGAACGGTGCGCACCGCGTCGGGGCCGGCGCCCGGCGCGACGGTGCTCGGCGCGGCGCGCGACGAGAGCGTGCACGCCGGCGCGTGACGAACGCCGTCCCGCCCGGCGCGGGGGTGAAGGCACACACCTCGGGTGCGAAGTGAAGGAGTGCACGCCCGGCGCGAGACGAAGCGGTGCACGACTGGCGTGAGGCGAAGTGGCACGCGCCGGGCGTGAGGCGAAGTGGCGCGCGCCAGGCGTGAGGCGAAGTGGCGCGCGCCAGGCGTGAAGCGGAGCAGTGCGTGCCCGGCGTGACGCGGAGTCGTGGGCGCCGGGTGTGAGATCAAGTCGTGCGCCGCACGGTGATCAGGGCAGTGCAGCGACCGCCCACCGGCCGACGCACATTAGGCTGGGAGGCTGACCGATCCCCCCGGGCAGGAGAAAAATGGCCGTCAACCTGGTCAATGTCGAGAACGTCAGCAAGGTGTACGGCACCCGTGCCCTGCTCGACGGCGTCTCCCTCGGCGTCTCCGAAGGGGACCGCATCGGCGTCGTCGGCCGCAACGGCGACGGCAAGACCACCCTGATCCGGATGCTGGCCAAGCTGGAGGAGACCGACACCGGAAGGGTCACGCACTCCGGCGGGCTCCGGCTCGGCGTGCTGACCCAGCACGACTCCCTCGACCCGGCCGCCACCGTCCGCCACGAGGTCATCCGGGACCTGGCCGACCACGAGTGGGCCGGGAACGCGAAGATCAGGGACGTGCTGACGGGCCTGTTCGGCGGCCTCGACCTGCCGGGGTTCCCGCAGGGGCTGGACACCGTGATCGGCCCGCTCTCCGGCGGCGAGCGGCGCCGTATCGCGCTCGCCAAGCTGCTCATCGACGAGCAGGACCTGATCGTCCTGGACGAGCCGACGAACCACCTCGACGTCGAGGGCATCGCGTGGCTGGCGCGTCACCTGCGCGAGCGGCGTTCCGCCCTCGTGTGCGTCACCCACGACCGCTGGTTCCTCGACCAGGTCTGCACGCGCATGTGGGACGTGCAGCGCGGCACCGTGTACGAGTACGAGGGCGGCTACTCGGACTACGTCTTCGCGCGCGCCGAGCGCGAGCGCATCGCCGCCACCGAGGAGGTCAAGCGGCAGAACCTGGTCCGCAAGGAGCTGGCCTGGCTGCGGCGCGGCGCGCCCGCCCGCACCTCCAAGCCCCGCTTCCGGGTCGAGGCGGCCAACGAGCTCATCAAGGACGTACCGCCGCCGCGCGACAGCAGCGAGCTGATGAAGTTCGCCTCCTCGCGGCTCGGCAAGACGGTCTTCGACCTCGAGGACGTCACCGTGCAGGCGGGCCCGAAGGTGCTGCTCAAGCACGTCACCTGGCAGCTCGGACCCGGCGACCGCATCGGCCTGGTCGGCGTCAACGGCGCCGGGAAGACCTCCCTGCTGCGGGCGATGGCCGACGCGGCGCGGACGGAGGGCGAGGCCCAGCCCGCGGGCGGCCGGATCGCCGTCGGCAGGACCGTCAAGCTCGCCTACCTCTCGCAGGAGGTGGGCGAACTCGACCCGAACCTGCGCGTGCTGGAGGCCGTGCAGCGGGTGCGCGAGCGCGTCGACCTCGGCAAGGGGCGGGAGATGACGGCCGGGCAGCTGTGCGAGACGTTCGGCTTCAACAAGGAGAAGCAGTGGACGCCCGTCGGTGACCTGTCCGGCGGTGAGCGCCGCCGGCTGCAGCTGCTGCGCCTGCTCATGGACGAGCCCAATGTCCTCTTCCTCGACGAGCCCACCAACGACCTCGACATCGAGACGCTCAACCAGCTGGAGGACGTCCTCGACGGCTGGCCCGGCTCGATGATCGTCATCTCGCACGACCGGTTCTTCATCGAGCGCACCACGGACCGGGTGTTCGCGCTGCTCGGCGACGCGACGCTGCGGATGCTGCCGCGCGGCATCGACGAGTACCTGGAGCGCCGCCAACGCATGGAGGAGGCGGCGGCCGCCTCGGCGCCGGTCGCCGAGAAGCCCGCCGACGACGCCGGCGCCCCCCAGCGGAGCGCCGCCGACCAGCGGGTGGCGAAGAAGGAACTGCAGAAGATCGAGAGGCAGTTGGACAAGGTCTCCGAGCGCGAGAGCAAGCTGCACGCCCAGATCGCCGAGCACGCCACCGACTTCGGGAAGGTCGCCGAACTCGACGCCGAACTCCGGGACCTGGCCGGCCAGCGCGAGGAGCTGGAACTGCGCTGGCTGGAACTGGCGGAAGACGCCTAGAGATCCGCGCCGCATCCGGCTCACGCGAACGCGCCGCGCGCGCGGGGTGAAGGGGCCGTGAAGGCGCGTAACGAGGGCATCACGGGCCGGTCCTCCCTTGGGAACAGGGGAGGACACGGCCCCCTTCGCTGTCGGTGCCGGGTGATACAAAGGGCCGTCTGAGAACTGTCTGAGTACGACTCTGGGTCCGTCATCTGCCTCAGGGCCTGGCTAAAAATCAGTGAACGAGGGGGAGAGGCGCTGATGACTCAGCCGCCCAACCAGCCGCCGCAGCAAGGTGGTTTCGGAGCGCCGCAGGACCAGCCGCCGCAGCAGCCGCAGGGCGGCTTCGGGCCGCCGCAGACCCCGCCGCCCCCGCAGACCCCGCCGTCCGGCCCGCCCCAGCCCGGCTACGGCTACCCCCAGGCACCCCAAACCCCCCAACCCCCGCAGCAGCCCGGCTCGTACGGCCAGCAGCCCGCCGCCCCCTACGGCCAGCCGCAGCAGCAGCCCGGCCCGTACACGCAGGGCCCGTACGGTCAGCCCGGCCCCTACGGCCAGTCCGGCCCGTACGGTCAGCCCCAGCAGCCGGGCCCGTACGGCCAGCAGCCCGGGTACGGCTACCCGCAGCCGCAGTACCCCGGCGCGCCCGGCACCCCGCCGCCCGGCTCAGGCTCCGGCAACCCCTTCAAGGGCAGGCCCGCCCTCGTCGTCGCCGCGGCGGTGGCCGCGCTGGCCGTGATCGGCGGCACCGTCTTCGCCCTCACCGGCGGGGGCGACGACGGCGAGGACAAGCCGGTCGCCCGGCAGAGCGACGACCCCAAGGCGTCCGCGTCCGCCTCCGCCCCGGTCAACCCCGGTGACGGCACGGGCGACGGCGGCGCCGACCCGGAGAACTTCAACGCCGGCCGCCAGGCCGGTGAGGCGAAGGTGCTCTGGTACAAGGAGGCCCCGGACGCGCCCGGTTCCGGCGCCGACGCCCCCGGCATGTGGATCACCGACAAGACGGCGGTGAAGGCGGCGTACAAGCAGGTCGTCGCGTACAACGTCGGCGACGGCAACCCCACCTGGGACCCGATCACCCTCCCGCAGAAGGTCTGCGCGGTCACCCCGCAGAAGTCGGCCGACGACAAGGTCGTGGTGGCGTACGAGAGCGGCACCAGCGACCGCGCCAAGTGCAACCAGCTCCAGCAAATCGATCTGAACACCGGCGAGAAGGGCTGGAGCACCAAGATCGGCGACGGCGCGCTGTTCGACAGCGCGATCACCATCAGCATGTCCATCACCGGGAACACGCTGATGGTGGGCCGCTCGCAGTCCGGGGTGGCCTACGACCTCGCGACCGGCAAGAAGCTGTACGAGAAGACGAAGTACGGCGAGTCGTGCTTCCCGACCGCCTTCGCCGGCGGCAGCAAGCTGATCTCCGTCGCGTCCTGCGACGCCACCGGGTCGAACGAGCACGACGAGATCCAGGAGCTCGACCCGGCGACGGGCAAGGCGAAGTGGACGCAGAAGTTCGACAAGGGCTGGACGATCGCGCGCACGTACTCCCTCGACCCGCTGGTCGTCTACAGCACCAACAAGGACAAGAAGGCGTGGAACATCTCCGCCTTCACCTCCGGCGGCAAGTTCCGCTCGCAGGTGGGCTTCGACGAGGACTTCGCCCCCGAGTGCGGCTGGGCCATCCTCCAGCGTGACCTGCAGGGCTGCCAGGGCGTGGCGGTCGACGCCGACACCCTCTACCTGCCCACGGAGGCGACCACCGGGGCGAACGAGGTCGTGGCGATAAACCTCGCGAACGGCAAGGAGAAGTGGCGCGTCAAGTCCCCGGCGGACGAGTCGATGCTGCCGATGAAGGTCGAGGGCGGCAAGCTCATCGCCTACGTGGAGCCGTCCTACGACGCGGGCGGCCAGGTCGTGTCCATCGCGACGGGCGGCTCCGGCCACAAGCCCGTCAAGCTGCTGCAGAACCCGCAGAGCACCGCCCGGATCGAGAACGGCTTCTACTCCAAGGCCTTCGACTGGGCGGACGGGCGCTTCTACCTCTCCTCGACCCGGCTGACCGGCAATGACGATGCGAAGGAGAAGTTGATGCTCGCCTTCGGCAAGTGACCCTTCTCCCGCACCTGCGCCCGCCGTCCGCCACCCCCGTTCCCGAGGTACCCGCGTCATGACCCAGCCGCCGACTCCGCCACCCAACCAGCCCCCGCAGCAGGGCGGCTTCGGCCCGCCCCAGGACCAGCCGCAGCCCCCGCAGCCTCCGCAGCCCCAGCCGGGCTACGGCTACCCGCAGCAGCCCCAGACCCCTCAGACCCCTCAGACCCCTCAGAGTCCCCAGCCCCACCCCGCGCAGCCCCCGCAGCCGCAGCCTCCGCAGGCACCCGCCACCCCGCCTCCGGGCTACGGCTACCCGGCCGGTCAGCCGAACCCGTACGGCCAGCAGCCCAACCCCACTCCCATACCCACCCCCGCCCCCAACCCCTACGCCGCCCAGCAGCCGAATCCCTACGGCCAGCAGACGAACCCGTACGGCCAGCAGCCCGGGTACGGCTATCCGCAGGCGACCGTGCCCATGCACCCGCAGATCGGAGGGCCGGCCGGCGGGCGGAAGCCCAACGCGCAGGTGGTGATCATCGTCGCGGCCGTCGTGGCGATGGCGCTGATCATCGGCGGCGGCATCTGGTACTCGTCCGGCAAGAACGACGGCGAGAAGGACGACACCGCCAGCTCCACGGGCGGCACCGGCGGCAAGGACGGCGACGACAAGGGCAGCACCGGGGGCACCACCTCCGGCGGCAAGGAGAAGGTGCCGTCCGACCCGAACTCCCGGGTCCTCTTCCAGATCCCGGCGCCCCAGGTCAAGGGCGACAGCAGCATCGTGGTCTCCGGTTCGTGGCTCACCGGCAAGGCGTACGTCAAGAGCGGCGTCGCCGAGATCGACGGCTACGACCCGGCCAAGGGCACCAAGCTGTGGACGATCAAGCTGCCCGGCCCGGTGTGCCAGGCCAGCCCCCACACCACCGACGACGGCCTGACGGCGATCGTCTACGAGCCCGCCATGCCGACCAAGGCGGAGCCGTCGCACGGCTGCAGCCAGGTCGCGGCGATCGACCTGAACGCGGGCAAGAAGCTGTGGACGAAGACGGTCAAGGCCGGTGACCGCCTGGTCAGCCTGGACAACGTCACGGTCAGCGCGGAGACGGTCGCGGTGGGCAGCACCAGCGGCGGCGCCGCGTTCGGCATCTCCGACGGCAGGCAGCTGTGGGCCCCGAAGGCGACCGACAGCTGCTACGACGCCGGGTACGGCGGCGGGCCCAAGCTGGTCGCGGTGCGCAAGTGCGGCTCGTACGACCAGCGGCAGCTGCACATCCAGACCATCGACCCGAAGTCCGGGAAGGTGATCTCGGAGTACAAGATGACCGACGGCATCGAGTACGCCGCCGTCGTGTCGACCGAACCCCTGGTCGTGGCCGCCGACGTCGGCGACAGCGCGGGCGACGGCAGCGGCATCTCGGACTTCTTCTCCATCGACAACAAGACCGGCGAGCTGCGCGCCCGGATCTCGGCGCCGGGCGACCGGTACGCGGCCCGCTGCGACGGCATCACGAAGATCGAGTACTGCACCGGACTCGCGGTCGGCGCCGACCGGCTCTACGTGCCGACCGAGGAGGACGACAGCTCCGGCAAGTACGGCGAGGCCAACGAGATCGTCGCCTTCGACCTGGCCACCGGCAAGATGACCGGCGGGCGGGCCGACTCCGGCGACGGCTACACCATCACCCCGCTGCGCATGGACGGCAGCAACCTGATCGCGTACAAGCGGCCGCCGTACGACAAGGGCGGCCAGATCGTCAGCATCGACGGGGACTCCCTCAAGGAGACCAAGCTGCTGGAGAACCCGGCGGCGGAGTCGGTGCGGGACGCGGAGACCAGCATGTCCCCGGACTACTCCGAGATGATCTACTCGCAGGGGCGCCTGTACATGTCCGCGGTCTACGCGGAGAAGGCGACCAGCGCGGGGGACAAGGAATACCTGGCGCTCGCCTTCGGCGCCGGCGGCTGACCCGTCGGCCCGGCCCGTCGCCCGCGCCGACGGCCCCGCCCCCGTTCAGGGAATCCCTGTTCGAGGTGCGGGGCCGTCGTGCTTGCCGCCCGTCACCGGCGGAAGCGCGGAGAGCAAGAATTTCCGTCGATCCGGGGCACTTCTCACCGGTAGGGGAGCGCAATGTCGAACAAGCGTGTAGCTTCCGGGGGCATGAGAAGCGGGGGAGCCGGGAGGGGGCTTCTGCCCGTGCGGACCAGTGGGCATCCATAGTGGGGCGTCGGTGGGAACCACTGGGGGACTGGGGGGTTGCTCGATGGGTGTGCGGCTGATGGTGGTCGACGACCACCGACTGCTCGCCGAGGCGCTGGCCTCGGCGCTGAAGCTGCGGGGACACCGGGTGCTCGCCGCGGCGGCGCCCGCCGCGGGCGCGGCGGAACTGGTGATCAGCCGCGCGCCGGAGGTGTGCCTGCTGGGCACGGCGACTCCTGCCGAACCGGGCGCTTTCGACCCGGTGGTGAAGATCAAGCGAGAGCGGCCGCAGATCGCCGTCCTGGTGCTGGGCCCGGTGCCCAGCCCGCGCGGCATCGCGGCCGCCTTCGCCGCGGGCGCCTCCGGCTACGTACGGCACGACGAGCGCATCGAGGGCGTCGAGCGGGCGATCATGAAGGCCAGGGCGGGTGAGGCGGCGGTGGCGCCACAGTTGCTCCAGGGCGCCTTCAGCGAGCTGCTGAACCCCGCGGCCCAGCCCGACGACGAGGGCCAGCGCCTGCTGCAGCTGCTCACCCCGAGGGAGGTCGAGGTCCTGGTCCGGGTCGCCGACGGGGAGGACACCCGGCTGATCGCGGCCGGTATGGGCATCGCCCCGTCCACCGCCCGCACCCACGTCCAGCGCGTCCTGATGAAACTGGGCGTCGGCTCCCGCCTGGAGGCGGCAGCCCTGGCGGCCCGGACCGGACTGCTGGACAGGGCGGGCCCGCTACTCCCGCACGAACCACGCCCGTCGGATTCCTGACGCGAGGGGGCGCCCCGCGGCCCACCCTGCCCCACCCGGCGTCGACCCCACCCGGCACAGACCCCGTTCTGGGCCGGCCCCGCTCCGCCGGCGTCACCGTGCCGGTGTCTCCGGCCCCTCCTGCGGCCCCGGCATCGCGTCGGTCTGCGGGGTCGGCGGGGGCGTCGGGCGCAGTTTCAGCCAGGTCAGGAAGAAGATGCCCAGCAGCAGCATCCCCAGCCCGGTCCACAGGTTGATGTTGACGCCCTGCGCCTTGTGGATCTCGGCTGCGGAGTCCGTCAGGCCGGTGATCGTGACGATGACGCCGTAGAGCACGAAGAGGCCGCCGATGATGCGCCGCAGGTCGAAGATGCGGGCCGCCGTGGCGGACTTGCCCTGCAGGTCGGAGACCTCCCGCAGGACGTCCTTCTCGGAGTAACCGGAGTAACCGGAGTGACCCGATTCATCGGAGTGGCCGGAAGGATCCGAATGTCCGGACTGCTCGTTCATGGTCTAAAACTCCCTTGTCGGCAGGGTACGTCAGAACGAGAACGGGATGTAGCAGACGGCGGCGAGGATCACGGCGCCCCAGCCGAGCAGGGCCGGCCTGCGGTACCAGGCGTCGTCGCCAGCGGCGGGCGGCTCGGCCATGCCCGGCGACCGGGTGCCGTAGACCAGGCCCTGCAGCTCCTCCTGCGGCTTCGGCGCGGTGAACAGCGACACCGCGACCATCACCACCGCGCCGGCGACGAAGCCGGCGATCGCCGAGACGAAGTTGGCGCCCTGGTCGGAGGGGATGCCGATGACGCCCTGCTTGTACAGGACGAAGTAGTTGACCATCGCGGCCGTCGTGCCGGCCAGCAGGCCCCAGAAGCCGGACTTCACGGACGCGCGCTTCCAGAACATGCCGACGACGAACACCACGAACATCGGCACGTTGAAGAAGGAGAACAGCGTCTGCAGGTAGCTCATGATGTTCGAGAACGACGACGCCAGGAACGCCGTCCCGATCGAGGCCAGCACGCCGATCGCGGTGATGAGCCGGCCGAACCTCACGTAGTAGCCGTCCTCGCGGCCCTTGATCACGTACCGGCCCCAGATGTCGTTGGTGAACACCGTGTTGAAGGACGACACGTTGGCCGCCATGCCCGCCATGAAGGCGGCGACGAGGCCGGTCACCGCGATGCCGAGGACACCGTTGGGCAGCAGTTCCTTCATCAGGTACGGGATCGCGTGGTTGTACTGGTAGTCCGAGCCGGGGGTGCCGATGTCGGGTACCAGCACGGCGGCGACCAGGCCCGGGATCATGACCAGGAACACGATGAAGACCTTGGGGTACGCGGCGATCAGCGGGGTGCGCTGGGCCGCGGAGAGGTTCCTCGCGGACAGGGCGCGCTGCACCTCGGCGAAGTTGGTCGTCCAGTAGCCGAAGGAGAGCACGAAGCCGAGGCCGAGCACGATGGTCAGCCAGTTGGCGCCCAGCGGGTTGGAACTGCCGATGCCGGTGCCGCCCCAGGCGGTGACGAAGTCATGGCCGTGGCTCGCGGTGAGCTTGTCGGTCAGTCCGCCCCAGCCGCCGACCTTCCGCAGGCCCAGCACGACGACCGGGATCAGCGCGGCGAGGATGACGAAGAACTGCAGCACCTCGTTGTAGATCGCGGACGACAGGCCGCCGAGGGTGATGTACGCCAGCACGAAGAACCCGGCGACCACGATCGCCACCCACTGCGGCCAGCCGAGCAGGGCCTCCACGATGATCGCCAGTGAGTACAGGTTCACGCCGGCGATCAGCACGGCGGCGAACGCGAACAGGGCCGAACTGAACAGGTGCGCCCACCTGTCGAAGCGCAGCAGCAGGAACTCGGGGACCGAGCGCACCTTGGAGCCGTAGTAGAACGGCATCATCACCAGGCCGAGGAAGACCATCGCCGGGATGGCGCCGATCCAGTACCAGTGCACCGTGTAGGCGCCGTACTGCGCGCTGTTGGCGGCCATGCCGAGGATCTCGGTGGCGCCGAGGTTGGCGGAGATGAAGGCGAGACCGGTGATCCAGGCCGGCAGCGAGCGGCCGGAGAGGAAGAAGTCGAGGCTCGTCCTCACCGACCGGCGTGCGGCGAAGCCGATGCCCAGGACGACGGCGAAGTAGATGCCGAGGATCGTGTAGTCGAGTGCGTTCGTCGGGAGTCGTAGCGCCGCGGCCAGGTCGATGGCCGCGTATGTGGGGGTTTGCATAAGAACTCGCTTCGTTGCGCGAACTGATCCGGTGCGGAACCTACGCCTCTGCGTTCACTCTCTGAACATATTCGTCGGTGCGTTTTGTTGGATTGCGACGTTGACGCCGCTGGTGCATTGTGTTTCGATGTGTTTGGTTCTGTTTGAAGATTGAGTGGAGTCGCAGTGAAGAAGACCTCGACCCGGCTGGCGGACGGTCGGGAGCTCGTCTACTACGACCTGCGCGACGACACCGTGCGGGACGCGGCCGACCGGCGCCCGCTGGAGCGGACCGTCACGACCTCCGAGATCCGCCGCGACCCGCTGCTCGGCGACTCGGTCGCCGTCGCCTCCCACCGCCAGGGCCGCACCTACCACCCGCCCGCCGACGAGTGCCCGCTGTGCCCGTCGCAGGGCGAGCGCCTCAGCGAGATCCCGGACTCGTCGTACGACGTCGTGGTCTTCGAGAACCGCTTCCCGTCGCTGGCCGGCGACTCCGGCCGCTGCGAGGTCGTCTGCTTCACCTCCGACCACGACGCGTCCTTCGCCGACCTGACGGAAGAGCAGGCGGCGCTGGTCCTCGACGCCTGGACCGACCGGACGTCGGAGCTGTCCCATCTGCCCTCCGTCCGACAGGTCTTCTGCTTCGAGAACCGGGGTGCCGAGATCGGCGTGACGCTGGGTCACCCGCACGGGCAGATCTACGCCTACCCGTTCGTCACCCCGCGCACCTCGCTGATGCTGGGCCAGGTGGCCGCGCACAAGGAGGCGACCGTCGGCGAGAACCTGTTCGACGCCATCCTGGAGGGTGAACTCGCCGGTGAGCGGGTCGTCCTCGAGAGTGAACACTGGGTCGCCTTCGTGCCCTACGCGGCGCACTGGCCGTACGAGGTCCACCTCTACCCGCGGCGCCGGGTGCCCGACCTGCTCGCCCTCGACGAGGCGGCGCGCACAGAGTTTCCCCAGGTCTATCTGGAACTCTTGAGGCGCTTCGACCGGATCTTCGGCGAGGGTGAGCCTCCGACGCCGTACATCGCCGCCTGGCACCAGGCGCCGTTCGGCGCGCTGGACGAGTTCGACGGTGTGAGCAGGGACGACTTCGCGCTGCACCTCGAGCTTTTCACCATCCGCCGTACGTCCGGCAAGCTGAAGTTCCTCGCGGGTTCCGAGTCCGGCATGAGCGTGTTCATCAACGACGTGCCGCCGGAGCGCGCGGCCGAGCGACTGCGGGAGGTAGCGAGTTCATGAGCGGCAAGTACCTGGTCACGGGCGGTGCGGGGTACGTGGGCAGCGTGGTCGCCCAGCATCTGCTGGAGGCGGGCCACGAGGTCGTCGTCCTCGACAACCTCTCGACCGGCTTCCGCGAGGGCGTGCCGTCCGGCGCCGCCTTCGTCGAGGGCGACATCCGCGACGCCGCCAAGTGGCTGGACGCCTCCTTCGACGCGGTGCTGCACTTCGCCGCCTTCTCCCAGGTCGGCGAGTCGGTGGCGAAGCCCGAGAAGTACTGGGACAACAACGTCGGCGGCACCATGGCGCTGCTGGCCGCCATGCGCGAGGCGGGCGTACGCACGCTCGTCTTCTCCTCCACGGCCGCCACCTACGGCGAGCCGGCGGAGGTCCCGATCGTCGAGTCGGCGCCCACCTCGCCGACCAACCCCTACGGCGCCTCGAAGCTCGCCGTCGACCACATGATCACCGGCGAGGCGGCGGCCCACGGCCTGGGCGCGGTGTCCCTGCGCTACTTCAACGTCGCGGGCGCGTACGGGCAGTACGGCGAGCGGCACGACCCCGAGTCGCACCTCATCCCGCTGGTGCTGCAGGTCGCGCAGGGCAGGCGCGAGGCGATCTCCGTCTTCGGCGACGACTACCCCACCCCGGACGGCACCTGCGTCCGCGACTACATCCACGTCGCCGACCTGGCGGACGCCCACCTGCTGGCGCTGAAGGCCGCCACCCCCGGCGAGCACCTCATCTGCAACCTCGGCAACGGCGAGGGCTTCTCCGTCCGCGAGGTCGTCGAGGCCGTCCGCCAGGTCACCGGCCACCCCATCCCCGAGGTCGTGGCCCCGCGCCGCGGCGGCGACCCGGCGGTCCTGGTGGCCTCGGCGCGGACCGCCCGCGAGAAACTGGGCTGGAACCCGTCCCGCGCGGACCTCGCGGGGATCATCGCGGACGCGTGGGAGTTCGCGCAGCACATCGCAAGGGAGCAGTAGTGGGGGCACAGCAGCAGGCCGGCGACGCGTTCGCGGCGCTGTACGGGACGGCGCCGGAGGGCATCTGGTCGGCGCCGGGCCGGGTCAACCTGATCGGTGAGCACACCGACTACAACGACGGCTTCGTGATGCCCTTCGCGTTGCCGCACACCGCCGTCGCGGCGGCCTCCCGCCGCACCGACGGCATCCTGCGCCTGCACTCGGCGGACGTCGAGGGCGGCGTCACCGAACTGCGGCCGGACGACCTGGCGCCGGGCGCCGACCGCGCCTGGACGGCGTACCCGGCGGGCGTCGTCTGGGCCCTGCGGGAGGCCGGCCACCCGGTCACCGGCGCCGACATCCACCTCGCCTCGACCGTCCCGGTCGGCGCGGGCCTGTCGTCGTCGGCGGCCCTGGAGGTCGTCGTCGCGCTCGCCCTGAACGACCTGTACGAACTCGGGCTGCAGCGCTGGCAGCTGGCCCGCCTGTGCCAGCGCGCCGAGAACGTCTACGTCGGCGCCCCCACCGGGATCATGGACCAGACGGCGTCGGCGTGCTGCGAGGAGGGCCACGCGCTGTTCCTCGACACCCGCGACCTCTCCCAGCGGCAGATCCCCTTCGACCTGGCGGCCGAGGGGATGCGCCTGCTGGTGGTCGACACCCGGGTCAAGCACTCCCACAGCGAGGGCGAGTACGGCAAGCGCCGCGCGGGCTGCGAGCAGGGCGCCGCGCTGCTCGGCGTCGACGCCCTGCGCGACGTGCCGTACGACGGGCTGGACGCGGCGCTGGCCCGCATCGACGACGAGGAGGTCCGCCGCCTGGTCCGCCACGTCGTCACCGAGGACGAACGCGTCGAGCGGGTGGTGTCGCTGCTGAAGTCCGGCGACACCCGCGCGATCGGCCCGGTGCTCGTCGAGGGCCACGCCTCGCTGCGCGACGACTTCCGCATCTCCTGCCCGGAACTGGACCTCGCCGTGGACTCCGCCCTGGCCGCCGGCGCGCTGGGCGCCCGGATGACCGGCGGCGGCTTCGGCGGCTCGGCGATCGTGCTGGCGGAGGCCGCCGACGTGGAGACGATCACCAAGGCGGTCGAGGAGGCCTTCGCCGCCGCGTCCTTCACCGCGCCCCGGGTGTTCGAGGCGGTCCCCTCGGCCGGAGCGCGCCGGCTCGGCTGAGCCGGCCGGGCCGCACGGGCTCGGCCGAACCCGGCCGGGGCGCCCCGGCTCAGCCGAGCCGCTTGGTCAGGGTGTACTCGGTGATCCCCGGCGGATAGCCGGGGATCACGCACACCACCTCGTAGCCCTGCTTGCGGTAGAAGCCGGGCGCCTGGAAGTCCCAGGTCTCCACGCGCGCGGACCGGCATCCGCGCTCCCGTGAGGCGACGCGCTCCGCCTCGGCCAGCAGCCGCCCGCCGAGCCCGGCGCCCCGGTGCCGTTCGTCCACCCACAGGTACGTCACGTGCAGCCAGGTCGCCCAGGTGTGCCCCACCAGCCCCCCGGCCATGCCCCCCGCCTCGTCCGACGCCCACACGTGCAGCGGGCGTTCACGCTCGTCCGGGGTTCCGCGCAGGGCGCGCAGCACCGGCGAGGCCGCGGTGTTGGTGTCCCGCAACCGCACCCGCAGAAGATCGCGCCGGGCCTTGTCGACTTCTGTCTCGAGACGGAGCATGCGGCTCACCATAAACGCGCCGGACGGCCAGTTCTGCAAATAACCTTCCGCTCCCGGCCCCCGTCCGTACCCTGATGAACAGCGCCGGTGGGGGCCGGCGCCGTTCAGGGGGGCGAGAAAGCCGGGTACGACACCCGAAGTGGGGGTAGCAGTTCTCGCATGGCGGCGGCCGTGCGGAGCCATCGCGCTTCGGGCGGCGTACCCGTGCCCGCGCCGCCTCCCGACAATGGGGTATCCCCTGCTCCTCAGGAGCCTGGGGAAGGGGGTTACGTGGTTCGCATCCGAGTCCTGGTCGTCGACGACCACCGCATCTTCGCCGAGTCGCTCGCCGCCGCACTGGCCGCCGAGCCCGACGTCGACGTCTCCGCCGCCGGCAGCGGCCCCGCCGCGCTGCGCAGCCTGGAGCGGGCGGCCGCCGAGGGCCGCCGCTTCGACGTGCTGCTCGTCGACGCCGACCTGGGCAGCGGCGTGCCGGGCGTCCGGCCCGCCGTGCCCGTGCAGGAGACGGGCGAGGACACAGACGTCGACGGGCTCTCGCTGGTCGCGGGGGTGCGCACCGCGCAGCCGGGCATGCGGATCGTCGTCCTCGCCGAGAAGGACGATCCCCGGCGGGCCGCCCTCGCCCTGCAGGCCGGCGCCTCCGGCTGGGTGGCCAAGGACTGCTCCCTGTCCCGGCTGCTGACCGTCATCCGGGGCGTGCTGCGCGACGAGACCCACCTGCCGCCCGCCCTGCTCACCGGCGTCCTGCGGGAGCTGACGGCCGCGCGCAAGCACCGCACCGAGAGCGAACGGCTGGTGGAGTCCCTCACCCCGCGGGAGCGGGAGGTGCTGCGCTGCATGGTCGCGGGGCTCGGCCGCAAGGCCGTAGCCGAACGGCTGTTCCTCTCCCCGCACACGGTGCGCACCCACATGCAGAACGTCCTCGGCAAGCTGGGCGTCCACTCCACCCTCGCCGCGGTCGCGCTCGCCCGCCGCGCCGGCGTCGGCCCGGCCGACCCGGTGCAGGCCCTAACCCGGGATGTTGTCGAACGGGGCGGTCAACTGGCGTAGCAGGGCCGCCAGTTCACTGCGCTGGGCGCGGGAGAGCTCGGCGAGGATGGAACGCTCCTGCGCCAGCAGGCCCGCCAGCGCCTGGTCCGCGCGGTCCTGCCCCTCGGCGGTCAGCCGGACCAGCACCCCCCGGCGGTCGCTCGGGTCGGGCAGGCGCTCCACCAGGCCCTTCTTGGTCAGCCGGTCGATGCGGTTGGTCATCGTGCCGGAGGTGACCAGGGTCTGCGTCAGCAACTGGCCGGGGGAGAGCTGGTAGGGCGCCCCCGCGCGTCTGAGCGCCGTGAGCACGTCGAACTCCCAGGGCTCCAGACTGTGCTCGGCGAACGCCAGCCGGCGCGCCCGGTCCAGGTGCCGGGCCAGCCTGCTCACCCGGCTGAGCACCTCGAGCGGTTCCACGTCGAGGTCCGGGCGCTCCCGGCGCCATGCTGCGACCAGCCGATCGACCTCGTCCTCCATGACGATCAGTGTAGTGGTTGTGTCGACGTGAAGTCTCTTGATGTCGAGTGTCTTGACATCGAGATAATGTTGGGGTGAGTCTGGAAGTCGTCCAGCACGCCGAAGGAGGCCCGACCATGCCCGCCGCCCCCGTCTGGGACCCCGACCGCTACCTGCGCCACGCCGGCCACCGCGCCCGCCCCTTCGCCGACCTCCTCCACCGGGTCCCCGACCTGCCCGCGCAAGCGTCCGCCGGGCCGCCGCCCCGCATCGCCGACCTCGGCTGCGGTCCCGGCAACGTCACCGCCCTGCTCGCCGCACGCTGGCCCGCCGCCCGCATCACCGGCTACGACAACTCACCCGAGATGCTCGACCGGGCCCGCGCCGAGCACGCCGGCCCCACCGCGGGCGGCGGCCGCCTCGACTTCGTCCACGCCGACGTGGCGACCTGGACACCGGCCGAGCCGCACGACCTGATCATCAGCAACGCCACCCTGCAATGGGTGCCGGGCCACGCCGGGCGGTTCGCGGAGTGGATCTCCGGGCTGCGGCCCGGCGGCACCCTCGCCTTCCAGGTCCCCGGCAACTTCGACGCCCCCAGCCACCGCCTGATGCGCGACATCGCCCGCTCACCCCGCTTCGCCGACCGCCTCGCCGGCACCCTGCGCCACGCCGACGCCGTCCTCGAACCCTGGGCCTACCTGGAACTCCTGACCGGCCTCGGCTGCACGGCGGACGTGTGGGAGACGACGTACCTCCACCTGCTCACCGGCGACGACCCGGTGCTGGACTGGGTGAAGGGGACAGGCCTGCGCCCGGTCCTGACCGCGCTCGCCGACGACCCGCCGGCCCGGGAGGCGTTCCTCGACGAGTACCGGGCCGCCCTGCGCGCCGCCTACCCGGCCACCGCGCACGGCACCCCCTTCCCCTTCCGCCGCGTCTTCGCCGTCGCCCACCAGGAGGCCTGATGCTCACCGCCCTCGACCACGTCCAGCTCGCCGCCCCGCCCGGCTCTGAGGACCGGCTGCGCGCGTACTACACCGGAGTCCTCGGCATGACGGAAGTCCCCAAGCCGCCCGTCCTGGCGGCCCGCGGAGGCTGCTGGTTCCAGGCGGGGCAGGTACGGCTCCATATCGGCGTCGAGGAGGACTTCCGCCCCGCGAGGAAGGCGCACCCGGGCCTGCGCGTGACGGGCATCGAGAGCTACGCCGCCCGGCTGCGGGCCGGGGGAGCCCCGGTGGACTGGGACGAGGACCTGCCCGGACACCGGCGCTTCTACTCCGAGGACCCCGTCGGCAACCGGCTGGAGTTCCTGGAGCCGGAGCGCTGACCCGGGTTTGCCCGCGACCGCCCCGGTTACCCGCCGTGGTGACAGCACTGTCGGATGCGACGGGGAGTGATGCAACGTGGCCAAGGAACAGAAGGCGAAGGCCAAGGCCGAGCAGGCCAAGGGCAAGGTCAAGGAAGCCGTGGGCCGTGCCACGGACGACAAGGGCCTCACCGCCGAAGGCAAGGGCGGTCAGTCCAAGGGCGACGCCCGCCAGGCCAAGGAGAAGACGAAAGACGTCTTCAAGCACTGAGCGGCACACCCGCACGGAACACGGAACGCGTGACTCACGCGACTGAACCCACGGACCGAGCGCACGCACCGAGCGGATCCCGCAGTGCGTGCGCGCCCGTGTTCCCCGGCGCGCGCAGGCACCGGCACGCGCACGCGTGCCGGGAATGATGCCTGGATCAGCTCTTGCGGTGACCGATCAGCCGCGGCCTCTGCTCCAGCCCGTCCAGCCCGTGCCAGGCCAGATTCACCAGATGCGCGGCGACCTCCGCCTTCTTCGGACGGCGCACGTCCAGCCACCACTGGCCGGTCAGCGCGACCATGCCCACCAGCGCCTGCGCGTACAGCGGGGCCAGCTTGGGGTCGAAGCCGCGGTTCTTGAACTCGCGGCCCAGGATGTCCTCCACCTGGGTGGCGATGTCGGAGATCAGCGACGCGAACGACCCCGTCGACTGCGGGATCGGCGAGTCCCGCACCAGGATGCGGAAACCGTCCGTGTACTCCTCGATGTAGTCCAGCAGCGCGAACGCCGCCTGCTCGCACAGCTCACGGGGATGGCCGGCGGTCAGCGAACTGGTCACCATGTCCAGCAGCCGCCGCATCTCGCGGTCCACCACCACCGCGTACAGTCCCTCCTTGCCGCCGAAGTGCTCGTACACCACCGGCTTGGACACCCCGGCCTTCGCCGCGATCTCCTCCACCGAGGTGCCCTCGAAGCCCTTCGCCGCGAAGAGGGTGCGACCGATCTCCAGCAGCTGCTGGCGGCGCTCCGCACCGGTCATGCGGGTGCGGCGCGTTCGGCGCTGCTTGTCCTGGCTCGGGGTACTGCTGGAGTCGGTCGCCACGGCGTCAATCATGCCGCCTCGGCGGCTTCCTCCCGGTGCCGGGAGCCGCCTTCACCGCCGTTACGGCGGGAATCGATACGCGAGCGTGACGGCCAGCGCACGTCGTAGGCCCAGCCGAGCGCCTCGAAGATGCGGATGAAACGCGCCGACGAGTCCACCTGGCCGCGCATCACCCCGTGGCGCGCCGACGTCGGGTCGGCGTGGTGCAGGTTGTGCCACGACTCGCCGCACGACAGCACCGCCAGCCACCACACGTTGCCCGAACGGTCACGTGACTTGAACGGCCGCTTGCCCACCGCGTGGCAGATCGAGTTGATGGACCAGGTCACGTGGTGCAGCAGAGCCACCCGGACGAGTGACCCCCAGAAGAACGCCGTGAACGCGCCCCACCAGGACATCGTCACCAGACCGCCGATCAGCGGCGGCAGCAGCAGCGACACGGCCGTCCACAGCACGAACTGACGGGAGATCGCCCGGATCGTTCCGTCCTTGATCAGATCGGGCGCGTACTTGTCCTGCGGCGTCTGCTCCTCGTCGAACATCCATCCGATGTGGGCCCACCACAGGCCCTTGAGCAGCGCCGGGATCGTCTCCCCGAAACGCCACGGAGAGTGCGGATCGCCCTCGGCGTCCGAGAACCGGTGGTGTCTGCGGTGGTCGGCCACCCAGCGCACCAGCGGCCCCTCGACGGCCAGCGATCCCATGATCGCCAGCGCGATCCGCAGCGGCCGTCTGGCCTTGAAGGAACCGTGCGTGAAGTAGCGGTGGAACCCGATCGTGATGCCGTGGCAGCCCAGGAAGTAGAAGAAGACCAGCAGGCCGAGGTCCAGCCAGCTCACCCCCCAGCCCCAGGCCAGCGGCACCGCGGCCACCAGCGCGAGGAACGGGACGGTGATGAAGAGCAGCAGCGTGATCTGCTCGATCGAACGCTTCTGCTCGCCACCCAGGGTGCCGAGGTTGGCGGACGACGGTGGAGCGGTACCGGTCGCCTTCTGCGAGTCTTCGATCACGTCGGAGCTTGAGGTCATGCGCGTCCCCTGTGGGGTCTTGGAGTAAGCCATGCCGGATCACGGCAACCGCGCCGTGCTTCCTACGGTTCCGTAACCTACGGCAACGTAAGTATGGCAGTGGCTCGCCGGGCGGCAAGAGCCCGACAGTCTGCACGGCCGCGCGGACACCTATCCTTGGAGTCGGTCGGACAGCGCGGTCCGCTCTGTTTTCTTCCCCGATGACCGGGCCGTAAGCGGCGGGCGCCGCGTCGGCCCGACGTCCGGGTTCCCCTCCAGACGAGCTTCAACACTGCAAGGAGCCGCACCTGTGAGCAGTGCCGACGACCAGACCCCGACGACCAGCAGCGAGCTGCGCGCCGACATCCGGCGGCTCGGCGACCTCCTCGGCGAGACCCTCGTGAGGCAGGAGGGCCCCGAACTGCTGGAACTCGTCGAGAACGTCCGCCGCCTCACCCGTGAGGACGGCGAGGCCGCCGCCGAACTGCTGCGAGGCATCGAACTGGAGACCGCGGCCAAGCTGGTCCGCGCCTTCTCCACCTACTTCCACCTCGCCAACGTCACCGAACAGGTCCACCGAGGCCGCGAACTGCGCGCCAGGCGCGCCGCCGAGGGCGGGCTGCTCGCCCGCACCGCCGACCGCCTCAAGGACGCCGACCCCGAACACCTGCGCCAGACGGTCAGACACCTCAACGTCCGCCCGGTGTTCACCGCCCACCCCACCGAAGCCGCCCGCCGGTCGGTCCTGAACAAGCTCCGGCGCATCGCCGCGCTCCTGGAGACCCCCGTCATCGAGGCCGACCGCCGCCGCCACGACACCCGGCTGGCCGAGAACATCGACCTCGTCTGGCAGACCGACGAACTGCGCGTGGTACGCCCCGAACCCGCCGACGAGGCCCGCAACGCCATCTACTACCTCGACGAACTGCACGCCGGCGCCGTCGGCGACGTCCTCGAGGACCTGACCGCCGAACTGGAACGCGTCGGCGTCAAGCTCCCCGACGACACCCGCCCCCTCACCTTCGGCACCTGGATCGGCGGCGACCGCGACGGCAACCCCAACGTCACCCCCCAGGTCACCTGGGACGTCCTCATCCTCCAGCACGAACACGGCATCAACGACGCGCTGGACATGATCGACGAACTGCGCAGCTTCCTGTCCAACTCCATCCGCTACACCGGCGCCACCGACGAACTGCTCTCCTCCCTCCAGGCCGACCTCGACCTGCTGCCCGAGATCAGCCCCCGCTACAAGCGCCTCAACGCCGAGGAGCCCTACCGGCTGAAGGCCACCTGCATCCGGCAGAAGCTGGAGAACACCAAGCAGCGCCTGGCCAAGGGCACCCCGCACGAACCGGGCCGCGACTACCTCGGCACCGGCGAACTGCTGCAGGACCTCACCGTCGTGCAGAACTCCCTGCGCGCCCACCGCGGCGACCTCTTCGCCGCCGGCCGCCTCAACCGCACCATCCGCACCCTCGCCGCCTTCGGCCTGCAACTCGCCACCATGGACGTCCGCGAGCACGCCGACGCCCACCACCACGCCCTCGGCCAGCTCTTCGACCGGCTCGGCGAGGAGTCCTGGCGCTACGCCGACATGCCCCGCGAGTACCGGGCCAAGCTCCTCGCCAAGGAACTGCGCTCCCGCCGCCCCCTCGCCCCCACCCCGGCACCCGTCGACGCGGCCGGCGAGAAGACCCTTGGCGTCTTCCAGACCGTCAAGCGGGCCCTGGAGGTCTTCGGACCCGAGGTCATCGAGTCGTACATCATCTCCATGTGCCAGGGCGCCGACGACGTCTTCGCGGCCGCCGTACTGGCCCGCGAGGCCGGCCTGATCGACCTGCACGCCGGCTGGGCCAAGATCGGCATCGTGCCGCTGCTGGAGACCACCGACGAACTGAAGGCCGCCGACACCATCCTGGAGGACATGCTCTCCGACCCCTCCTACCGGCGCCTCGTCGCGCTGCGCGGGGACGTCCAGGAGGTCATGCTCGGCTACTCCGACTCCTCCAAGTTCGGCGGCATCACCACCAGCCAGTGGGAGATCCACCGCGCCCAGCGCCGGCTCCGCGACGTCGCCCACCGCTACGGCGTCCGCCTGCGCCTCTTCCACGGCCGCGGCGGCACCGTCGGCCGCGGCGGCGGCCCCTCCCACGACGCCATCCTCGCCCAGCCCTGGGGCACCCTCGAGGGCGAGATCAAGGTGACCGAGCAGGGCGAGGTCATCTCCGACAAGTACCTCATCCCGTCCCTGGCCCGGGAGAACCTCGAACTCACCGTGGCCGCCACCCTCCAGGCGTCCGCCCTGCACACCGCCCCCCGCCAGTCCGACGAGGCCCTCGCCCGCTGGGACGCCGCCATGGACGTCGTCTCCGACGCCGCCCACGCCGCCTACCGGCGCCTGGTCGAGGACCCGGACCTGCCGACGTACTTCCTCGCGTCGACGCCGGTGGACCAGCTCGCCGACCTGCACCTGGGCTCCCGGCCCTCCCGCCGCCCCGGCTCGGGTGTCTCGCTCGACGGCCTGCGCGCCATCCCGTGGGTCTTCGGCTGGACCCAGTCCCGGCAGATCGTCCCCGGCTGGTTCGGCGTCGGCTCCGGCCTGAAGGCGCTGCGCGAGGCCGGCCTGGACACCGTCCTCGACGAGATGCACGAACGCTGGCACTTCTTCCGCAACTTCATCTCCAACGTCGAGATGACCCTCGCCAAGACCGACCTGCGCATCGCCGCGCACTACGTCGAGACCCTCGTCCCCGAGGAACTCAGGCACGTCTTCGACACCATCCGCGCCGAGCACGAACTGACCGTCGCCGAGGTGCTGAAGGTGACCGGCGAGCAGGAACTGCTGGACGCCACCCCGGTCCTCAAGCAGACCTTCGCCATCCGCGACGCCTACCTGGACCCCATCTCCTACCTCCAGGTGACCCTGCTCAAGCGCCAGCGCGACGCCGCGGCCGCGGGCGAACAGCCCGACCCGCTGCTGTCCCGCGCGCTGCTGCTCACCGTCAACGGCGTCGCCGCGGGCCTGCGCAACACCGGCTGACCCCCGCCCGCACACAAGGGTGCCCCCGTGCTCGTACGGAGCACGGGGGCACCCTCGCGTACGGCGGACGCGTACTCAGACCCGGCGCCGACGCACCACCAGGCAACCGCCCGCGACCAGCAGCGCGGCCGCCAGTCCGGCCATCAGACCGACCGGGGCGCCGTTGCCGGTCTCGGCGAGATCACCGGAACCGCCCCCGGCCGCCGACGGCGACGACGAGGCGGACGGGCCCGCCGACTCACCCGCGGAGGCCGACGAGCCCGGAGACGCGGACGCCCCGGCCGACTCCGACGCCGAAGCGGACGCGGACGGAGAAGCCGACGTGGACTCCGAAGCGGAAGCCGACGCGGACACGGACGCGGAAGCCGACGGGGTCGAGCCGCCGCCCTGCGAGTCCTCGCAGTCCGCCCAGAACACCTTCTGCTTCGCCGCGCCCTTCTCCCCCTCGAAGTTCCAGAACAGCTTGTAGTGCCCGTCCGGCAGCGACATGTCGTCCGTACGGCCATGACCCTCGCCGTCCAGCGTGATCGCGCCCGACTTCACCGTGTCGCCCTTGGCACCGGCCGACGGCGCCCAGACGTCGATGTGCCAGTCGACCTCCTGGACGCCGTCGAAACCGAAGGCGTCCAGGTAGAAGGAGCAGACGTGCGGTTCGTCGCGGGGAAGTTCCTCGCCGGTCTTCGCATCGTGGATCTTCACGGTTCCGTTGTCGCCCGGAACGGCGGCGTGAGCGGCGACCGGCGAGCACAGCAGCGCGGCCGCGGCGACGGCGGACAGGGCGCCGGCGCGGGAAAGGGTACGCATGAGGCGGTCCATCTTCGAGTGACTGAGCGGGAAGATGTGGAGGGGGCGGCTCAGCATCCGGCCGCGACCGCCACCGGGTCAATCACGAACCGGCAACACTCCCGGCGCCCCCGCCGACCTCCGCGGAACCCGCGACCCGTACGGCGCCCCGGAGCTCACATCGTCACGAACGCCGCCGTCAGCAGCGCCAGCCCCGACCCCGCCAGCACCCACGCGAGCCGCGTCCGGCGCAGCCCCCCGGCCACCACCACCGACGCCAGCAACAGCGCCCCGGCGAACGGCACCCAGGCGTACAGCACCCCCGCCGCCCCGGACCGCACGACCTCGTCCCCGCCGGGCTTCACCACCACCGCGTACCGCCCGCCCTTGCGCACGGCCACCGTCCGGTCGATGACCACCCGGCCGCGTGCCTGCGACCCCGCGGACAGCGGCGTGTACGGCCCCGTGCACGTGTCGGCCCCGCACCCCGTCACCGAGACCGTCCCGCTCTCCCGCCCCTTGGTGAGCATCACGTACTGGGCGCTCCCCCACGACGCCCACACGCCCGCGACCAGGATCAGCAGGGCGATCGACCCCATGACCGCGAACCGCCCGAACCGGACGATGGCGAAAGAGGCCTGACGAGAGGTGGTGGCTGTGGCCGGCATGGCCGGGATCATTGGCCATACCCCTACGCCCGGTCAACTCGGGCCTCGGCGCGAAAGAGACAGAAGCCGACACCTCAGGAGTTGTAGGTGCTCTGCGCCCGCTCCAGACCGTCGATCACCAGACACTCCACCGCGTCCGCCGCCCGGTCCACGAAATAGTCCAGCTCCTTGCGCTCCGCCGACGAGAAGTCCTTCAGCACGAAGTCCGCGACCTGCATCCGCCCCGGCGGCCGGCCGATCCCGAACCGCACCCGGTGATAGTCCGAACCCATCGCCTTCGTCATCGACTTCAGCCCGTTGTGCCCGTTGTCGCCGCCGCCCAGCTTCAGACGGAGCGTGCCGTAATCGATGTCCAGCTCGTCATGGACCGCCACGATGTTGCCGACCGGCACCTTGTAGAAGTCCCGCAGCGCGTTCACCGGACCACCCGACAGGTTCATGAACGACATCGGCTTCGCCAGAATCACCCGCCGCCCGGCCGGCCCCGGCGGCCCGATCCGCCCCTCCACCACCTGCGCCTGCGCCTTGCCGGCCCGCTTGAACTTCCCCCCGATCCGCTCGGCCAGCAGATCGGCCACCATGAACCCGACATTGTGCCGGTTCATCGCGTACTCCGGTCCCGGATTGCCCAGCCCCACGACGAGCCAGGGGGCGTTGGCGGGGGTGCTCACGTCCATGTCTCCTTGGATACGCGCCAGCCGCTGCCCCCGACGGGAACAGCGGCTGACAAAACGATGAGGGGCGACGATCAGGCCTCGGCGGAAGCCTCTGCGCCGCCCTCCCCGCCCTCGCCGGCCTCCTCGGCCTGCGCGGCCAGCACCTGGAGGACGACAGTGTCCTCCTCCACCGCCAGCTTCGTGCCGGACGGCAGCGGGATGTCCTTGGCCAGGACGGAGGCACCGGCCGCCAGACCCTCCACCGACACCGTGACGGACTCGGGGATGTGGGTGGCCTCGGCCTCGACCGGCAGCGCGTTCAGCACGTGCTCCAGCAGGTTGCCGCCGGGGGCCAGCTCGCCCTCGGTGTGCACCGGGATCTCGACCGTCACGGTCTCGCCACGCTGCACCAGCTGCAGGTCGACGTGCTCCAGGAAGCCCTTCAGCGGGTCACGCTGCACCGACTTCGGGATCGCCAGCTCGGTCGACTTGCCGTCGATGTCGAGGGAGATCAGGACGTTCGGCGTACGCAGCGCCAGCAGCAGGTCGTGACCCGGAAGCGTCAGGTGCACCGGGTCCGAACCGTGCCCGTACAGCACACCCGGAACCTTGTTGTCACGGCGGATACGGCGCGCGGCACCCTTGCCGAACTCGGTGCGCGTCTCGACGGCGAGCTTCACCTCGGACATGTCATCACTCCTCGTAGAAATCGGAACGGACGTGGTCACCCGGCCACGAACGGCCTGCTACGAAGAGCGCGTCGATAACGGACCACCGCACCCAAAGAGTGCGGCCTCCCTCGCCGAGCAACTGCAGCAGTCTACTCGGCCGGGAGGCCGCCGAAAAATCGATCATGCAGGCGCTACGGCAACACTCGCCGCCCGCTCACCACACGCTCGAACGCGCGCTCAACCCGCGCTCACTGCTCGTCGAACAGGCTCGTCACCGAACCGTCCTCGAACACCTCACGCACCGCCGACGCGATCGTCGGCGCGATCGACAGCACCGTGATCTTGTCCAGCTCCCGGTTCAGCTCACCCGGCGTCGGCAGCGTGTTCGTGAACACGAACTCGCTCACCCGCGAGTTCTTCAGCCGGTCCGCGGCCGGACCCGACAGCACACCATGCGTAGCCGTCACGATCACGTCCTCCGCACCATGCGCGAACAACGCGTCCGCCGCCGCACAGATCGTGCCACCCGTGTCGATCATGTCATCGACCAGCACACAGACCCGGCCCTTGACCTCACCCACGACCTCGTGGACGGTCACCTGGTTCGCCACGTCCTTGTCACGCCGCTTGTGCACGATCGCCAGCGGCGCACCCAGCCGGTCGCACCACCGGTCCGCCACCCGCACCCGGCCGGCGTCCGGCGACACCACCGTCAGCTTGTTCTTGTCGACCTTCGCCCCCACATAGTCCGCCAGCAGCGGAAGAGCGAAAAGGTGATCCACCGGACCGTCGAAGAACCCCTGGATCTGATCCGTGTGCAGATCCACCGTCAGGATGCGGTCCGCACCCGCCGTCTTCATCAGATCCGCGATCAGCCGCGCCGAGATCGGCTCACGGCCCCGGTGCTTCTTGTCCTGCCGCGCATAACCGTAGAACGGCACGATCACCGTGATGGAACGAGCCGACGCGCGCTTCAGCGCATCGATCATGATCAACTGCTCCATGATCCACTTGTTGATCGGAGCCGTGTGGCTCTGGATCAGGAAGCAGTCCGCACCACGCGCCGACTCCTGGTAACGGACATAGATCTCGCCATTGGCGAAGTCGAAGGCCTTCGTCGGGACGACCCCGACACCCAACTGCTGGGCGACCTCCTCGGCAAGCTCGGGGTGGGCGCGGCCGGAGAAGAACATCAACTTCTTCTCGCCGGTCGTCTTGATCCCGGTCACAGCACTGTCTCCTCAGAGGTGTCAGCCGGCCGACGACGCCGCGCCGCTGGGCACGACGGGCCGTCTCAGCTGGTGGGGGTGCGGGTGTGCACTTATCACGGTACGCCGTGTTTCACGCACCTGTTTCCGGTCAGTCCTCGTCGCCACGGGCCCGCGAAGCCGCCTCGGCCGCCTTCGCCGCCGCGCTCCCCGGACGCTTACGAGCCACCCAACCCTCGATATTCCTTTGCTGGCCCCGGGCTACGGCCAGCGAACCGGGCGGCACATCCTTCGTGATCACCGACCCCGCCGCGGTGTACGCGCCGTCCCCGACCGTGACAGGAGCCACAAACATGTTGTCCGAACCCGTACGGCAATGCGACCCCACGGTCGTGTGGTGTTTGTCCTGTCCGTCATAGTTCACGAACACGCTGGCCGCCCCGATGTTCGTGAACTCACCGATCGTCGCGTCACCGACATAGGACAGATGGGGAATCTTCGTACCCTCCCCGATGGAGGCGTTCTTCGTCTCCACGTACGTGCCGATCTTCCCCTTGGCACCCAGCCGCGTACCCGGCCGCAGATACGCGTACGGCCCCACGCTCGCCCCCGGGCCGACCTCCGCACCGTTCGCCACCGTGTTGTCCACCCGGGCGCCGGCACCCACCAGCGTGTCCTTCAGCCGGCTGTTCGGCCCCACCTCGGCACCCTCCCCCAGGTGCGTCGAGCCCTGCAGCTGCGTGCCCGGATGAACGACCGCGTCCTGCTCGAACGTCACCGTCACGTCCACCCACGTCGTCGCCGGATCGATCACACTCACACCGGCCAGCATCGCCTCCGTCAGCAGCCGGTCGTTCATGATCCGCCGGGCCTGCGCCAGCTGCACCCTGTTGTTGATCCCGGCGATCTCCCGGTGGTCACCGGCGACCGAGGCACCCACGCGGTGACCGGCCTCCCGCAGGATCCCCAGCACGTCCGTCAGGTACTCCTCGCCCTGACTGTTGTCCGTACGCAGCTTCTTCAGCGCGTCCGCCAGCAACTGCCCGTCGAACGCGAACACACCGGAATTGATCTCCCGGATCTCCCGCTGCGTCTCCGACGCGTCCTTGTGCTCGACGATCTCGGTGACGGCGCCGGCGTCGTCCCGCACGATCCGGCCGTAACCGGTGGCGTCGGGGACCTCCGCGGTCAGCACGGTGACCGCGTTGCCGTCGGCCGAGTGCGTCGCCGCCAGCCGCCCCAGCGTCCCACCGGTCAGCAACGGGGTGTCGCCGCAGACCACCACGACCGTCCCGTCGACCGACCCGCCGAGCTCCTCCAGCGCGATGCGCACGGCGTGCCCGGTGCCGTTCTGCTCCGCCTGCACGGCCGTCCGCACGCCCGGGTCGACCTCGGCGAGGTGTGCGGTGACCTGCTCCCGCGCGTGCCCGACCACGACGACCAGGTTCTCGGGCTCCAACTCCCGCGCGGCGGCGAGCACATGGCCCACCAGGGAACGGCCGCAGATCTCGTGCAGGACTTTCGGTGTGGCCGATTTCATACGGGTGCCCTCACCCGCTGCGAGAACGACGACGGCTGCCGGGCGGATGGCGCTCACGGAGTTGCCCTTCGGCTGTGGACGGGTGGGGACATCCGCAGGATACCGGGGCGTTTCACGGAGGACATGAGAGTGGGCCCTGACGGTGCTGTCTGGCAGCGGTCAGGGCCCGAATCAAGGGCTGGTATGCGGTGGGCTCCCGGAGAAGGACTCGAACCCTCATTCAACGGACCAAAACCGTTTGTCCTACCTTTAGACGATCCGGGATGGTTTGCCCTCTATGCCCGATTTTGCTGATCGGCTTTGAGTGCGGACTCCACTATGCCGTACCAGGAGCCCTCGATGCGACGGTACAGATCGGCGCCTTGCAGGACTTTGATGGTCAGGCAGCCGCGATAGCCGTCCCCGATGTTCTTGCGGACCGTCTTGGGGTTGTGCTTCTTGAGCGTCGTCTTGTTGAACGTGGAGCGATCGGTGCCGACGAGGTCTGCCCAGTAGCGCTCGGCGCCGGTCACGTCGGCGTTCTCGTGGATCATCACGCTGAATCGCAGGCGCTCCCGGGGGATGCCGAGCAGGTCGAGCCAGGCGAGATAGAGCCGGATCATGTCCGGGTCGCTGTTGACGAAGACGACGCTCTCCCGGCGCTCGTAGGGCTTGTCCTTGGTGCCCTCGGCCCAGTAGAGGCCGACTCCCACCAGGAACAACTCGCGCTCCGAGATGCCGCCGACCGCCTGCTTGGCGGCCTCCTTGGTACGCCGACGCTCCTCGTCGCGGAGGCGCAGCTTGGCCTCCCAGCCCCGCCGGGCGATCACCGCCGCTTCCTCGCGGCTGCGCTTGCGTTCCGGCTTCGGCAGATCCCGCACCCACAGGGAGACCGAACTCTTCGAGCAGCCCAGCTCCACCTCGATCTGGTCGTACGTCCAGCCCTGGAGTCGCAGCTCGCGCGCCCTGGCCCGCAGGTCGTCCTTCGCGCGCGGTCGTTTCGTCCACTCCGGTGGCGGTTCTCCCTTCACGAGCTGGTTGAGGATGTCGTTGTTGTAGACCTTCAGCTCGTCGCGGATCTGGCGGAGGCTGCAGCCCTGGCGCCGCAGCGCCACTGCCTGCTCGCGCAGGTTCTCGAAATCCGCGTACTTGCTCTGTGGGGGTGCCATGGACATACGGTCCGGGCGGAACGGGACATTCCGTGGTCGAACGGTGTGCGGTTCAGCAGTTCGAGCGATATCGGGTGGTTTCGCGCCCGTTGGGTTACACGATGTGGTGTAGGCCAGTCGTGGAAACTGGACGGAAAACCCCACCCGGGCGCATCTAGGCTGGAGCCATGACCACGACGGGGGAAGACCACGCGACGGCCGCGGGAGGGCCGTGGTGGTGGGCCAGGTGGCGCAGCGCGGCGCTGGACGCCGGCCTGGCGGCGGTGTCCGCGTTGGAGTGCGCGGCCGAGGGGATCGAGTTCGCGCGGGACGCGGGGATCGCGGTGGCGGCCGGTGTCGTTTTCGGGGTGCTGGCGGGCTCGGCGCTGCTGGTGCGCCGTAAGTGGCCGATCGCCGTGGTGCTGGTGTCGATCGCTATCACTCCGGCTCAGATGGGCTACCTGATGGGCATCGTCGGCCTGTACACGCTCGCCGCTTCGGAGCTGCCGCGGCGGATCATCGGGTCGCTGGCCGGTATGTCGCTGGTCGGGATGCTGATCGTGATGTTCGTGCGGGTGCGGCAGGACATGGCGCACGGTGATCTGGACCTGGGTGACTGGTTCGTGCCGTTCGCCTCGATCACCACGGCCGTGGGGATGACCGCGCCGCCGCTTCTTCTGGGGCTGTATGTGGGGGCCCGGCGGCGGTTGATGGAGAGTTTGCGGGAGCGGGCCGACAGCCTGGAGCGGGAGCTGCAGTTGCTGGCGGAGCGGGCGGAGGAGCGGGCCGAGTGGGCGCGGAACGAGGAGCGGACCCGGATCGCGCGTGAGATGCACGACGTGGTGGCGCATCGGGTGAGTCTGATGGTGGTGCACGCGGCGGCGTTGCAGGCGGTGGCCCGTAAGGATCCGGAGAAGGCGGTCCGGAATGCGGTGCTGGTGGGGGACATGGGGCGGCAGGCGTTGACCGAGTTGCGGGAGATGCTCGGTGTGCTCCGCAGTGGTGACGGGGTGCGGGGGCGTGAGCGGCCGGTGCCGTTGGCGGCGGTGGGGGCGGTGTCCGGGCCGGTCGCCGCGGCGGCTGCGGCGGAGGCGGAGGAGGGGGAGGGTCCGTGTCTGTCGGAGTTGGACGAGTTGTTGGGGCAGTCGGCGGCGGCGGGGATGGTCGTGGACCTGTCGGTGGAGGGGGAGAAGCGGTCGTACGCGGCTGAGATCGAGCAGACGGCGTACCGGGTGGTGCAGGAGGCGTTGACGAACGTCCACAAGCATGCGGCGGGGGCGAAGACGCATGTGCGGCTGGCGCACCGGGCGGCGGAGATCGCGATGCAGGTGGAGAACGAGCCGCCGCCGGAGCCGGCGTCGGCGTCGTCGGCGCGGTTGCCGTCCGGGGGCAATGGGCTGGTGGGGATGAAGGAGCGGGTCGTGGCGTTGGGCGGGGTGTTCGTGTCGGGGCCGACGGATGCCGGGGGGTTCCGGGTGTCGGCGGTGATTCCGGCGTCGTAGTGCTGTCGTGGTGCTGGCGTAGCGCTGTCGTGGTGCTGGGGTGTCGGTGGTGTCGGGCGGGGGTCAGCCGGCGGTGAGGCGTACCGGTTCTGTTCCTGCGACGAGGCCGGTGAGGGCGTGGTCGATGTCGGGGCCGAGGTACCAGTCGCCGGTGTGGTCGAGGGCGTAGACGCGGCCGGCGGCGTCGATGGCGAGGACGGTGGTGGTGTCGGTCTCGGCGCCGAGGGGGCTGACGTCCATGCCGAGGGCGCGGCCGAGGTCGCCGAGGGTGCGGGCCATGTGGAGGCCGTGCAGGGGGTCGATGTGGACGGTGGCGGGGGCCAGTTGGCGGCCGGGGCCGGTGGGGGTGAGGTGCAGGCCGCCGAATTCGGCCCATGCCTCGACCGCGGCGGGGAAGACCGCGTGGCGGTGTCCCGCGGGTGAGGTGTGGTCGCGCAGGGTGTCGGCCCAGATCTCGGCCTGCTTTATGTCCCAGCGTCCGGGCTGCCAGCCTGCGGCGCGCAGCGCGGCGTCGACGGGTACGGGGAAGCGCGGTGGGTTTCCCCCCGGTCGGGCGTGGCCGAGGTGGGGGGAGGAGGTGCGGTCGGGGTGCATCTGCCCTTCGTTCGTCGAGGTCAGGGACCGGCCGGGGGCCGTCTTGCCGAGTGCTGGGTGGGGGCGGGTGGCGCGGGGTGGGTGTGGGATCAGCCGCCTGTCGTCGTGGGGTCGACGACGCGGACGCCGAAGTGGGCGCTGAGGGCGGTGCAGGCGCGGCAGGGTGTGGCGAAGCTGCCGTGCAGGGGGTCGCCGTCCTCGCGGATGCGGCGGGTGGTGAGTTTGGCCTGTTTGAGGGCTTTGCGGGCTTCGCCGTTGGTCATGGGTTTGCGTGCGGCGCGTTTGGTGCGGGCGGCGTCGGCGGCGGTGATGTGGCGGGAGATGAGGATGGTCTCGGCGCAGCGGCCGGTGAAGCGGTCGCGTTGGGCGCTGGTGAGGGTGTCGAGGAAGTCCTGCACGAGGGGGTGCAGGGGCGGCGGCTGGTCGCCGCGGGCGGCGGTGCCGGTGAGGGTGGCGCCGCGGACGGAGAGGGCGGCGGCGACGGTGGGCAGTATGCCGTCGCGGCGGTGGCGGAGGACGGGGACGTGGGGGGCTTCGGCGGCGCTCCAGCCGATGCGGGGGTCGCCGGACGAGGTGCCCGTGCGCGGTGCCGAGTGAGGTCCCGTCTGTGTGGCGTTCATGATCGTCATTTCCCTCCCGAGCGTCCCCCCGGACGACACAGAGTGCCAAATCGCGTGGCGGGTGCGGAAGCTGAGGCGGTGCGACACGCCAGGTTTGGGCGGGCTGTCACGGCGCTGTGACGGCTGGTCACGGAAGCGGAGGGTGACCGGCCGGTGCCCGGTGACCGGTGCGGGCGTACCGCATAGGCTGTCGGCACCGCTCTCCACGCGGTCGACGGACAGTGACATGCGTGGTGGGAGTCGCGACGGAAGTCGGGACGGACGAGACAGTCGATACGGGGCGTAGTGGGCCGAGGCCGGTCACTACGGGTCGTACAGAGTGCCGCAGGGGGCAACCGCGATGACGACAGGTCGGCTCGGGCTGGGGGCACCTCCCGGCCGCCAGGCCGGGGGAGAAGCCGCGCCGCCGAACGCGGCCTATGCCGGGCAGGTCGTGCACTTCCCGGATCCGGTCCGGGCGGCCCGTCATCCGAGAGGGGTGCGGGTGGACGAGCGGGGTTATCCCGACTTCTCGCCCTACGCGCGGGCGGCGGCGGAGATCGCCGAGCCTCCGGAGGGTTTCGGTGTCGACGAGTTGCGGCTGACGGACTACGTGTCGGCGAACGCCGCGTTGGCGGCGTCGGGGCACGATCTGTGGGACACGGTGCCGTCGGTGGCGACGCCGCACGGCTGGACGTGGCATCACGTGGTGGGTGGCCGGCGGCTGGAGCTGGTGCCGGTCGAGGTGAAGGCGCTGCTGCGGCATCACGGCGGGATCGCGACGTCGAACGTCGACCAGGGCAAGCGGGGTACGCGGCCGCTGCAGGAGACCCGTCCGGCGCACTTCGGGCTGCCGAAGTCGGGTGTGGCGGTGACGGAGTCGCAGGTGCAGGGGGTCGAGGAGGACCTCGGTTACCGGTTGCCGGGCGCGTACCGGTCGTTCCTGAAGGCGGCGGGCGGGTGCGCGCCGGTCGGTACGGCGCTGGACGCGGAGTTGGGGCTGCTGATCGACCAGCCGTTCTTCACGGTGCGGGACGAGGCCGCGGTGAACGATCTGGTGTACGTCAACAAGTGCCTGCGTGATCATCTGACGAAGGACTATCTGAGCGTCGGTTTCGTGCAGGGTGGTCTGCTCGCGGTGAAGGTGAAGGGCGAGCGGGTGGGTTCGGTGTGGTTCTGCGCGTACGACGACGTGCGGGACGTGGATCCGTCGTGGTCGCCCGCGGAGCGGGTGGAGCGGCTGCTGCTGCCGTGCGGTGACGACTTCGACGTGTTCCTGTCGCGGCTGGCGGGTTCTCCGCCGGAGTTGGAGACCGTGGCGAACCTGATGGTGGACGGCGGCTTCGCGCGTGCGGTGCCGGTGTCGTCGGTGGGGGAGTGAGGTTCGGGCCATGGTGACGTTCGCGCAGGCGCAGGAGCGCGCCGAGGAGTGGATCAACGGCGACGTGCCGTCGTACCAGCATCGTGAGGTGCGGGTTCGGGAGTTCGAGCTCGGGTTCGTGGTGTGGGGTGAGGACCGTGTGGACGGGCCGCGTTCGGACGGGGGCGGGCAGCGGCTGGTCATCGCGCGGGACAGCGGTGAGGCGACGCTGTGGCCGGCGCTGCCGGTGGGTGAGGTGATCCGCCGGTACGAGGAGGAGTACGGCCGTCCCGACGCCGCCGACGCGCCGGTGCCGGCCGCTCCGGCGCGGGTGGATCTGAACCAGACGTCGTTCCTGCTGAGTCCGCCGGAGTGGTTGCAGGAGGCGGCGGACAAGCTGGGGATTCCGGATCGGCGGGCCGGTGAGGGCGCCGGGGCCGGCGCGGGTGCCGATACGGGTGCCGGTGCTGGTGGCGGCGTGCCTGCCGGGGCGGGTGCGGCGGGCGCGGGTGCGGCCGTCGGCGGTGCTTCGGGGGGTGCGGGGCTTGCTCGGACGCAGGCCGGGATTCCGGGCGGGGGGCGTACGGAGTGGCCGGAGGCCGGAGCGAGCGCTGACGGCGCGGCACCGGGCGGCGCCGGTCCTCGCGCGGGGGCGCACGGGGTTTCCGGCGCGCCGGGGGTGCCCGAGGGGGCGACTCCCTGGGCCGGGACCGACACCAACGCCGATGCGGGCGAGGACCGTTCGGTGCCGTTGCCGGCGACGGTGTTCGCGCCGCAGTTGAGCGAGGGGTCCGACGGCATGCCGTCGGATGGCCAGACGGCGCTGATGTCGGGCGGCAGTGGGCTTCCGCCGACGGCGGTGTCGCCGGCGCTCGGTGATCCGAACGCGTCGGCAGGGCACGGCGTGCCGGGTGCGCGTGGCCCGCAGGGTGGTGCGCCGGGGACGCCCGCGTTTCCGCCCGCGCCGGGCAGCACGCCGCCGCCCCCGCCGGTGCCGGGTACGCCCCCTCCGGGTGCCGCAGCGCTGGGCGCGACACCGCCGCCCGCGCCGACGTACGGCTACCCGCAGGCGCCGCCCGCGGCTCCGGGTACTCCGCCTCCTCCGCCTCCGCCGGGCGGTCCGCAGGGGACGCCGCCCGGCGGTGTCCCGGGTGCGCCGCAGCCGCCGGCCGGGCCGCCGCGGCCGCTCGCTTCGAACGCCGGGGACATCGCCGAGGCCGCCACGAGCAAGGCGGCCCCGCCGCCGCGCCGTGCGCGCGGGGGCGCGAACCCGCCGCCCCCGCCGGGCGTGCCCGGCGCGCCCGGCACGCCGGGCGCGCGGCCGGGCGGCACGCCCGCGCCGCCGCAGGCGCCCGGTACGCCGGGTGGTCCCGCGGGCGGTTACGTGCCGACGCAGCTGGTGTCGGCGCTCGGCCCCGAGGGGCTCGAAGGCCCCGGCGCGCCGCAGCCGCCGGGCGCCCCCCGCCCGCCCGGTGCGCCCAATCCGCCCGGTGCGCCGAATCCGCCCGGTGCGCCGAACGCGCCCGGCGGTACGCCTCCGGCCGGGGTGCACCACGCCGCGACGATGCTCGCCGACCCGAGTCAGCTCGGCGCCCCGGGCGCGCCGCAGCCGCCGGGCGCCCCGGGTGTGCCCGGTGCCCCTGGCGCGCACTCCGCTCCTCGCGCCCCGGGCATGCAGAACCCGCCCGGCGCACCGGGTGCCCCGAGCGCCCCCGGTATGCCCGGTGCCCCGGGCGCGCCGCAGCCCCCGGGCGCCCCTGCGGGCGCTCCGGGCGCCGTTCACCAGGCGCAGACCATGTTCGCCGCGCCCCCGGTGGGCGGACCCGGCGCGCCCCCGCCGCCGAGCGCCCTCGGCGCACCCGGTGTTCCGGGTGCTCCGGGCGTGCCCGGCATGGCGCCGGGCGCTCCGCAGCAGCCCGTGTCGCAGCCGGGGCAGCAGCCGCCGGTGCCGCAGCCCGGGCAGCAGCCGCCCGCGTACGGCTATCCGCAGCAGCAGGCTCAGCCGACGGTCGGTCCCGGTTATCAGGCCGTGCTGCGCTACCGCGCGCAGGACGGTTCCGAGCAGCAGCTGATCAGGCGGTCGGCGCCGGGGACGCCGCACCCGGAGTGGCAGATCTTCCATGAGCTGCGGGCCATGAACGTGCCGCCGGACCAGGTGCTGGAGCTGCACACGGAGCTGGAGTCGTGCGAGCTGCCGGGCGCCTACTGCGCGCGGATGATCCGGGAGCAGTGGCCGCAGGCGCGGATCACGAGCATCGCGCCGTACGGGACGGACCACGCGAGCCGGCAGCAGGGCATGCAGCAGTTGCTGGCGCACCAGGGCGAGCTGCACCAGGTGGCGGACGGGCCGGCGCGACCGGGGCCGGTGCGTGCGCCGTTGCCGCCGGTGCAGGCGATGCCGCCGATTCCGCCGGAGGGCATCGCCCAGGAGCTCGCCGGGGCCTTCGGACCGGGGATCTTCCGGTTCGAGCAGGCGGCCGTGTCCCGGCAGGGGGTGCCGCCGATCGTGGCGCACTCGCTGGTGGTGGCGGGGCTGCCGATGGACATGGGTCCGTTCTTCTGGGCGCAGGCCCAGCCGGGACGGCCGGTGCCCACGCTGGCCGAGCTGGCGCAGGAGCGCGGCGTGCAGCCGGCCGCGGACGCGGGCTCGTACCTGGTGATGGGCAGTGACTTCGGCAAGGCGATCTGCGTGCAGTACGGGACGGCGAACATCGTGGCCGTGCCGGTGGAGGCGGGGCCCGGCGGGGCGCCGGTGCCGCCGCAGTTCGTGAACACGGGGCTGCCCGAGTTCCAGCGGTGCCTGGCGCTGCTCGGACGGATGTGGCGGCTGCGGTTCGGGCTGAACCAGGAGCAGGCGGGCCGGTGGACCGTCGACTTCCAGGCCCAGCTGGCCGCCCTCGACCCGGCGGCGCTCGGGTCGCCGGAGAGCTGGTGGTCGGTGCTGCTGGAGCAGATGTGGGACGGCCTGCTGTGACGCGCTGAACCTTCGCCTGCCTGTGGGGCCGGGCCCGGTCGTGGAGACCGGGCCCGGCCCTTTCGCATGCGCCCGCACCGACCCGCCTCGCCCGGCGGGACCGCGGTGTCCGCGCCCCGCGCGCCCGCCTGTGACTGACGGTTCCGGTCGGGTGCCCGCCGGTGCACGCGTGTGCCGATGCCTCACCCGCGGAGCCCGTGCCCGCGGAGCCCGTGCCCGCGGAGCCCGTGCCCGCGGAGCCCGTGCCCGCGGAGCCCGTGTCCGTGCCGCTCGTGTCCGTGCCGCTCGTGTCCGTGCCGTGCCCGTGCTCGCGTGGGTGCCCGTGTCCCGTACGTGCGAGCGGCCCGCAGCCCGGGCGCGTGACCGGGGCCTGCGCGCGGAGTGTCGCGTTATGAGCCCTTACACCCGGTACATCAAGATGTGCGCGAATCATCATGCCGCATCCGTTCGGCGGAGAGGGGTTGCAGGATGAGCAGCGCACCGGTCTCGTTCCACGGGTTCGTGGCCGTACGGGGGCGCGGCTACCGTCCCGACCAGGTCGACGAGTACGCCGCCACGCTTTCCCGCGACCGGGACGACGCCTGGGAGCGGGCCGCCCGTCTCACCGTGCTCGCCAAGGAGATGGAGGCGGAGGCGGCGCGGCTGAGGGAGACGGTGGCGCAGCTCGCGCCGCAGACCTACGAGGCGCTCGGGGAGCGTGCGCGGCGCCTGTTCGAGCTCGGGCAGGAGGAGGCCGACGCCGTGCGGGAGGACGCGCGACGGGATGCGCAGCGTCTCGTGGAGGAGGCGCAGGCATGCGCGGACGGCGTACGGGACGCCGCGCAGGCGCACGCCGACGCCGTGCGCGCCGACGCCGAGGAACGCGCCCGGCAGTGCCTCCAGGCGGCGCGCGCCGAGGCCGACGAGATCCGGGTCGCGGCCCGGCGCGAGGTGAAGGAGAGCCGCGCCGAGGCGCTGGCCGCGCTGCGTGAGATGGGCCGGCGCGGCTCCGCGATGCTCGCCGAGCAGGCCGAGGAGAACGCCGAACGCCTGGCCCGCGCCGAGCGGGAGGAGGCCGGCCGGGTGGCCGCCCTGGAGGCGCGGGAGGCCGAGCGGGTGGCGGCGGCGGAGGAGGCGCTGTCCGAGGCGGAGCAGGCGTTCGTGGACGCGGAGGAGGCCGCCGGCCGCTGCCAGGAGGAGGCACACGCGCGTGCCGCCGCGATCGTCGCCGAGGCGCGTGTGCGGGAGGAGCGGATCGCCCGGGAGACGGAGCGGGTGCTGCGCGAGCACGGGGAGCGGTGGGACGACGTGCGGGCGCAGATGGACCACGTGCGGGCCAGTCTCACGGCGCTCACCGGGTCGGCGCCGGGGGAGTGACCCGTGGACGCGGGGAGGCGTGAGAACCCCGCACCCACCGGAACCGTGCGCTCCAAACCCCCCGTGTCAGTCCTTCAGGACCGGGAAGCGGCGTGGGGCCAGGAGGAGCAGGACCAGGAAGGCAACGGCGGCGGCGCAGGACGCGCCGAGGTAGACCGCGTGCACCGCGTCGGCGACGGCCCGGCGCGTGGCCTCCGGGACGGCCCCGGTGCGGAAGCCCCGCGTCACCGTGTCCAGGTCGCCCGCGCCGCCCAGGCGGGAGGCCAGCACCCCGTTGGCCACCGCGCCGAAGACGGACGCGCCGACGGTCTGGCCGGTCTGGCGGCAGAACAGCACCGAAGCCGTCGTGGTGCCGCGTTCCGACCAGCCCACCGTCGACTGCACGCCCACCAGCAACGGGAGCTGGAACAGGCCCAGCGCGGCGCCGAGCAGCAGCATCAGCAGCGTCGGCTGCCAGGCCGCGCCCGGATAGGGCAGGAACCGGAACGCGAACAGGATCGCGGTCGCCGCCCCGATGCCGAGCACGGCGGTGTCGCGGAATCCGATGCGCCGGTACACGTGCTGGCTCAGGGCCGCCGACACCGGCCAGCTCAGCGTCCACACCGACAGCACGAAACCGGCGGTCACCGGGGCGAGCCCCAGGACCGCCTGGGCGTACGTCGGCAGGAACACCGTCGGGGCCACCATCAGCAGCCCCAGCGCGCCCAGCGCGAGGTTGACCGCGGCGATCGTGCGGCGGCGCCACACCCAGCCGGGGATGATCGGCTCGGCCGCCCGGCGTTCCACCCACACCACGAGCCCGGCCAGCGCGAGCCCGGCGGCGAACAGGGTGTAGGAGGGGCCCGACAGCCACGGCCAGGCCACCCCGCCCTGCACCAGCGCGGTCAGCAGCACGCCCCCGCACGCGAACACCGCCAGCGCGCCCGCCCAGTCGACGCGGGGGCGCGCGGCGGCCGGCTCCCGTTCCGGTTCGTGCAGGTGGCGGGCGATCAGCCACAGCGCGACCGCGCCGATCGGGAGGTTGACGAGGAAGATCCAGCGCCAGTCCGCGTAGGCGGCGAGCACACCGCCCAGGGCGGGGCCCGCGACCGCGGACACGGCCCAGACCGTGGAGAGCCTGGCCTGGATCTTGGGGCGTTCCTCGAGCGGGTAGAGGTCGGCGGCGAGTGTCTGCACCGTGCCCTGCAGGGCGCCGCCGCCCAGCCCCTGGACGATCCGGAAGGCGATCAGCGTGCCCATGTTCCAGGCCGCGGCGCACAACAGCGAACCCAGCAGGAACACCACCGCGCCCGCGACCAGCACCGGTTTGCGGCCGAAGGTGTCGGACAGCTTGCCGTACACCGGCAGGGTCACCGTGACGGCCAGCAGGTAGCCCGAGAACAGCCAGGAGAAGACGGCGAAGCCGCCGAGGTCGCCGACGATCTGCGGGACAGCCGTCGAGACGATGGTGGAGTCCAGCGCCGGCAGCGCCATCGCGAGCATCAGGGCGGCCACGACGGCTCCGCGCCGGTCGGTCGTGGTGCGCCGCGTCGCCGCACGTGCCGCCGGTCTCGTGTCGCCCACGCCGGTTCCCTCCCCTGCGTCCGTTGGTGCCCCGGACACTTTCCCACTTGATCCTCACGTCGCGGCAGGGTGCACCCTGAGCGGGCCGGAAGGCGACAGGGCCCCCGAGGGGTTCTCCGCCTCCACCGCCACGGGCCGCCGCCCCCCCACCCGACGGGTCTCGTCCCCGAGCCCGACGGGCGTCCGCCCTGGGGAGGGCGACCCCTAGGGGGAGTTCCGTACTACGGCTCGGGGAGTGGTGGTACCCCCGGAGGACGAGACGGGGCCGGGTGCGTCCTTAGCCTGGCTTTACGCCGCCGAGGGGTGGCCGGGAGGCCGTCGGGGGGCGGCTGGCCTGACCGGTGGGGTGGGGTTTTCCCCCCGCGCAAGACGGTGCCGGGCACCAGCGCGCGGGACCCCCTCGACGGACCAGACTCATCGGCGTACCGAGTTCGTGCGGTTCACCGATCCACCCACAAGGAGACTCATCATGACTTCGGCCGTGACCATTCCCAGGCACGGGGGCACTGGAGGGCGTACGGCCGTTGCCGCGCGGGCTCGACAGGTCGTCAAGGCGTACGGGGCCGGGGAGACCCGCGTCGTCGCCCTCGACCACGTCGACGTGGACATCGCCCGCGGCCGGTTCACCGCGATCATGGGCCCCTCGGGGTCCGGCAAGTCCACGCTGATGCACTGCCTCGCCGGCCTGGACACGGTGACGAGCGGTCAGATCTACCTGGACGAGACCGAGATCACCGGTCTGAAGGACAAGAAGCTCACGCAGTTGCGCCGGGACCGGATCGGGTTCATCTTCCAGGCGTTCAACCTGCTGCCGACGCTGAACGCGCTGGAGAACATCACCCTGCCCATGGACATCGCCGGGCGGAAGCCGGACAAGCAGTGGCTGGCGCGGGTCGTGGACACCGTGGGACTGTCCGACCGGCTCAAGCACCGGCCCACCCAGCTCTCCGGCGGGCAGCAGCAGCGCGTCGCGGTGGCCCGCGCCCTGGCCGCGCGGCCCGAGATCATCTTCGGTGACGAGCCGACCGGCAACCTCGACTCGCGTGCCGGTGCGGAGGTGCTCGGCTTCCTGCGGCGCTCGGTGGACGAGCTGGGCCAGACCATCGTCATGGTCACCCACGATCCGGTGGCCGCCAGCTACGCGGACCGCGTGCTCTACCTCGCCGACGGCCGGATCGTCGACGAGATGCAGCGCCCGACCGCCGAGGCCGTGCTGGACCGCATGAAGGACTTCGACGCCCGGGGGCGCACGTCATGACCGTCCTGAGAACCTCGATGCGCAACTTCTTCGCGCACAAGGGGCGGATGGCCCTGTCGGCCGTCGCGGTCCTGCTGTCGGTGGCGTTCGTGTGCGGCACGCTCGTGTTCACCGACACGATGAACACGACGTTCGACAAGCTGTTCGCGGCGACCTCCTCCGATGTGACGGTCAGCGCCAAGGGCGCCTCCGACACCGGCCAGACGACCTCCGACACCGGCAGGCCGCCGGTCCTGCCGGCGTCCGTGGTGGGCAAGGTGCGTCAGGCTGAGGGCGTGAAGTCGGCGGAGGGGACCGTCTTCTCCACCTCCGTGACCGTCGTGGACGCCGACAAGGACAGCCTGTCGCCGAAGAACGGCGGGCCGACCATCGTCGGCAGCTGGAACGGCAACGACGCCCGCACCATGAAGATCACCTCGGGTGCCGCGCCCAAGGAACCCGACCAGGTCATGGTCGACGCCGACACCGCCGACAAGCACCATCTGAAGCTCGGCGACGAACTCGGCGTGATCAGCGCGGTCGGCACGCACACCGCGAAGATCTCCGGCATCGCGACCTTCCAGGTCACCAACCCGGGCGCGGCGATCTTCTACCTCGACACGCGTACCGCGCAGCGGACCCTGGTCGGCGAGCCGGACGTCTACACGAACGTCAACGTCACGGCCGCCGCCGGCGTCAGCGACGCCCAGCTGAAGAAGAACGTCGTCGCCGCGCTCGGCGCCGGCTACCAGGTGCAGACCGCCAAGGAGACCGCCGACGCCAACCAGAAGAGCGTCGAGGGCTTCATGAACGTCATGAAGTACGCGATGCTCGGCTTCGCCGGGATCGCCTTCGTCGTCGGCATCTTCCTGATCATCAACACCTTCTCGATGCTGGTTGCCCAGCGGACCAGGGAGATCGGCCTGATGCGGGCCATCGGCTCCTCCCGCAGGCAGGTCAACCGGTCGGTGCTGGCCGAGGCGCTGCTGCTCGGCGTCTTCGGTTCCGTCCTCGGCGTCGGCGCGGGCATCGGCATCGCGGTCGGGCTGATGAAGCTGATGGGCCAGATGGGCATGCACCTGTCCACGGACGACCTCACCATCGCCTGGACGACCCCGGTGGCCGGCGTGGTGCTGGGCGTCGTCGTCACGATCCTGGCCGCCTACCTGCCCGCCCGCCGCGCCGGGAAGATCTCGCCGATGGCCGCGCTGCGCGACGTCGGCGCTCCCGCGGACGCTCGCGCCGGCCGCGTCCGGGCCGTGACCGGCACGGTGCTCACCGGCGCCGGCGGCTGCGCCCTGTACCTCGCGGCGGCCGCCGACAAGGCCAAGGGCGGCTCGCTCTGGCTCGGCCTGGGCGTGCTGCTGTCGCTGACCGGCTTCGTGGTCATCGGTCCGCTGCTGGCCGGCGGCCTGGTGCGGGTGCTGGGCGCGGTCGTCCTCAGGGTCTTCGGTCCCATCGGCCGGATGGCCGAGCGCAACGCCCTGCGCAACCCGCGCCGCACCGGCGCGACCGGCGCGGCGCTGATGATCGGCCTGGCGCTGGTGGCCTGTCTGTCGGTGGTCGGCTCGTCCATGGTGGCGTCGGCGACGGACCAGCTCGACAAGACCGTCGGCACGGACTTCATCTTGCAGTCCGACAGCGGGCAGCTGATCACCCCCGAGGCGGTGAAGGCGGTCAAGTCGGTGCCGGGCCTGGAGCGGGTCACCGAGTACAAGATCACCGAGGCGGACTACACCACGCCCGACGGCAAGACGCTCAAGGACACCGACATCACGGCGGCCGACCCGTCGTACGCGACCGACCTGCGCACCAAGACCGTCGCCGGGAACCTGAAGGACGCCTACCTGCCGGACTCGATGTCCGTGCACGAGAAGTTCGCCGAGGCGCACGGCATCCACCTCGGTTCGAAGATCGGCGTGAAGTTCAAGGACGGCGCCACCGCGCACCTGACGGTCCGCGCGATCACCAGCAGCGACGTCGTCATCGACGCCGGGGCCAAGTACATCTCCACCGCCACGCTCGCCAAGTACGTGCCGGCCGACAGGATGCCGCTCGACCTGATGATCTTCGCCACGGCGAAGGACGGGCAGCAGGACGCCGCGTACAAGTCGCTGAAGACGGCGCTGCACGACTACCCGCAGTACACCGTGCGCGATCAGACCGACTTCAAGCAGGACCTGAAGGACCAGATCGGCCAGCTGCTGAACATGATCTACGGCCTGCTGGCGCTGGCGATCATCGTCGCGGTGCTCGGTGTGGTGAACACCCTGGCGCTGTCGGTGGTCGAGCGGACGCGGGAGATCGGCCTGATGCGGGCGATCGGCCTGTCGCGGCGGCAGCTGCGCCGGATGATCCGCATGGAGTCGGTGGTGATCGCCCTGTTCGGCGCCCTGCTGGGGCTGGGCCTGGGGATGGGCTGGGGCGCGACCGCGCAGAAGCTGCTCGCCCTGGAGGGCCTGAAGGTGCTGGACATCCCCTGGCCGACGATCATCGCGGTCTTCGTCGGCTCGGCCTTCGTGGGCCTGTTCGCGGCGCTGGTCCCGGCGTTCCGGGCGGGACGCATGAACGTCCTGAACGCGATCGCGACGGAGTAGTCACCGCGTCCGGGCAGCACCCGGGGGTCGCGGGGATCACCTAGATCACTGAGATCCCCGAGATCACCTGATCACGGGGGGACCGGCCCGGCGCCGAGAAGTCACGGGGGACTTCTCGGCGCCGGGCCGCTTCCGTGTCGCCGTCCGAGCTCCGCCCGCCCGGGGTGTCGGCGTCGTCTGTGGCGCGGCCGCGAGCCCGGCTTCTCAGCGGCCGGGCGCCGGCCGCGAGCCGGACTGTCCACGGCCGGGCGCGGGCCACGGGCCCGACGGTCCCCGGGCCGGGCGCCGGCCACGACCGGCTACGACACGACCGGCTACGACCGGCGGCCACACCGGCTACGACCGGCGGCCACACCGGCTACGACCGGCGGCCACTCCGGCCGCGAGCCGGTTTTCCACAGGCGCTGCCCGCCCGGGAGCCGGGGTTTTCCACAGGCCACGGCACCGGCGAGCGCACCGTCGTAGGCTGGAGACCCCCGGCCGGTCTCCGTGTCGGGCCCTTCGCGTTGCCCACCCCCCGACGAAAGCCGCCTCCGAATGAGCCTGCACGGTCTGCTCGACGCCGTCGTCAAGGACACCGCCCTCGCGGAAGCGATTCAGGCGGCCCGCGACGGCAACCGCATGCACGTCGACCTGGTCGGCCCCCCGGCGGCCCGCCCCTTCTCGGTGGCCGCGCTGGCCCGGGAGTCGGGCCGGACCGTCCTGGCGGTGACGGCGACCGGGCGCGAGGCCGAGGACCTGGCCGCGGCCCTGCGCTCCCTGCTGCCGCCGGACGGCGTCGTGGAGTACCCCTCCTGGGAGACGCTGCCGCACGAGCGCCTCAGCCCCCGCAGCGACACCGTCGGCCGCCGCCTCGCCGTGCTGCGCCGGCTGGTCCACCCCCGCGCCGACGACCCCGAGACCGGGCCCGTCTCGGTCGTCGTCGCACCCGTCCGGTCCGTGCTCCAGCCGCAGGTCAAGGGACTGGGGGACCTGGAGCCGGTGGCCCTGCGCACCGGGCAGACCGCCGACCTGAACGAGGTCGTGGAAGCCCTCGCCGCCGCCGCGTACGCGCGCGTGGAGCTGGTCGAGAAGCGCGGCGAGTTCGCCGTCCGCGGCGGCATCCTCGACGTGTTCCCACCCACCGAGGAACACCCCCTGCGGGTCGAGTTCTGGGGCGACGACGTCGAGGAGATCCGCTACTTCAAGGTCGCCGACCAGCGCTCCCTGGAGGTCGCCGAGCACGGCCTGTGGGCGCCGCCGTGCCGGGAGCTGCTGCTGACGGACGACGTACGCGCGCGGGCCCGCGCCCTCGCCGAGGCCCACCCCGAACTCGGCGAACTGCTCGGCAAGATCGCCGAGGGGATCGCCGTGGAGGGCATGGAGTCCCTGGCGCCGGTCCTGGTCGACGACATGGAGCTGCTGATCGACGTGCTGCCCGAGGGCGCCATGGCCGTCGTGTGCGACCCGGAGCGGGTACGCACGCGTGCCGCCGACCTCGTCGCGACCAGCCAGGAGTTCCTGCAGGCGTCCTGGGCCGCCACCGCGGGTGGTGGCGAGGCGCCCATCGACGTCGGCGCGGCCTCCCTGTGGTCCATCGCCGACGTGCGGGACCGGGCGCGCGAGCTGGAGATGATGTGGTGGTCGGTGTCGCCGTTCGCCGCGGACGACGCGCTGGAGGAGGCCGACACCCTCAAGCTCGGCATGCACGCCCCGGAGACGTACCGCGGCGACACCGCGAAGGCGCTCGCCGACACCAAGGGCTGGCTCGCCGACGGCTGGCGCACGGTGTACGTCACCGAGGGCCACGGCCCGGCGTCCCGCACGGTCGAGGTGCTGGGCGGCGAGGGCATCGCGGCCCGGCTCGACACCGACCTGGGGAAGCTGTCCCCGTCGGTGGTGCACGTGGCGTGCGGCTCCATCGAGCACGGCTTCGTGGACCCGGCGCTGAGACTGGCCGTGCTCACCGAGACCGACCTGTCCGGCCAGAAGGCGTCCAGCCGCGACGGCACCCGCATGCCGGCCCGCCGCCGCAAGACGATCGACCCGCTCACCCTGGAGGCGGGCGACTACATCGTCCACGAGCAGCACGGCGTGGGCCGCTACATCGAGATGGTGCAGCGCACCGTCCAGGGCGCGACCCGCGAGTACCTGGTCGTCGAGTACGCCCCCGCCAAGCGCGGCCAGCCCGGCGACCGGCTCTACATCCCGACCGACCAGCTGGAGCAGATCACCAAGTACGTCGGCGGCGAGGCCCCCACCCTGCACCGGCTGGGCGGCGCCGACTGGACGAAGACGAAGGCGCGCGCGAAGAAGGCCGTCAAGGAGATCGCCGCCGACCTGATCAAGCTGTACAGCGCGCGGATGGCGGCACCCGGGCACACCTTCGGCCCGGACACGCCCTGGCAGCGCGAGCTGGAGGACGCCTTCCCCTACGCGGAGACGCCCGACCAGCTCACCACGATCGCCGAGGTCAAGGAGGACATGGAGAAGTCGGTCCCGATGGACCGTCTGATCTGCGGCGACGTCGGCTACGGCAAGACCGAGATCGCGGTGCGGGCCGCCTTCAAGGCGGTCCAGGACGGCAAGCAGGTCGCCGTCCTCGTCCCGACGACACTGCTGGTGCAGCAGCACTTCGGCACGTTCAGCGAGCGCTACGCCCAGTTCCCGGTGAACGTCAGGGCGCTGTCCCGGTTCCAGACCGACTCCGAGGCCAAGGCGGTCCTGGAGGGCCTGCGCGAAGGCTCGGTGGACGTCGTCATCGGCACCCACCGCCTGTTCTCCTCCGAGACGAAGTTCAAGGACCTCGGCCTGGTCATCGTCGACGAGGAGCAGCGCTTCGGCGTCGAGCACAAGGAGCAGCTGAAGAAGCTCCGCGCCAACGTCGACGTACTGACCATGTCCGCCACGCCCATTCCGCGCACCCTGGAGATGGCGGTGACCGGCATCCGCGAGATGTCGACGATCACCACGCCGCCGGAGGAGCGCCACCCGGTGCTCACCTTCGTCGGCCCCTACGAGGAGAAGCAGATCGGCGCGGCGATCCGCCGCGAGCTGCTGCGCGAGGGCCAGGTCTTCTACATCCACAACCGGGTCGAGTCCATCGACCGGGCCGCTGCCCGGCTGCGCGACATCGTGCCCGAGGCGCGCATCGCCACGGCGCACGGCCAGATGTCGGAGCAGACGCTGGAGCAGGTGGTGGTCGACTTCTGGGAGAAGAAGTACGACGTGCTGGTCTCCACGACGATCGTCGAGTCCGGCATCGACATCTCCAACGCCAACACCCTCATCGTCGAGCGCGGCGACAACTTCGGCCTCTCCCAGCTGCACCAGCTGCGCGGCCGGGTCGGCCGCGGCCGGGAACGCGGCTACGCCTACTTCCTGTACCCGCCGGAGAAGCCGCTGACGGAGACCGCCCACGAGCGGCTGGCGACCATCGCCCAGCACACCGAGATGGGCGCGGGCATGTACGTGGCGATGAAGGACCTGGAGATCCGCGGCGCCGGAAACCTGCTCGGCGGCGAGCAGTCCGGCCACATCGCGGGCGTCGGCTTCGACCTGTACGTGCGGATGGTCGGCGAGGCGGTCGCGGACTACCGGGCCTCCCTGGAGGGCGGCGTGGAGGAGGAGCCGCCGCTGGAGGTCAAGATCGAGCTGCCGGTCGACGCGCACGTCCCGCACGACTACGCCCCCGGCGAGCGGCTGCGCCTGCAGGCCTACCGCGCCATCGCCTCCGCCAACACGGAGGAGGACATCAAGTCCGTCCGCGAGGAGCTCGTCGACCGTTACGGCAAGTTGCCGGAACCGGTGGAGAACCTGCTGCTGGTGGCGGGCCTGCGCATGCTCGCCCGCGCCTGCGGCGTCGGCGAGGTGGTCCTGCAGGGCAACAACATCCGCTTCGCGCCGGTGGAGTTGCGGGAGTCGCAGGAGCTGCGGCTCAAGCGCCTCTACCCCGGCACGGTCATCAAGCCGGCCGTGCACCAGGTCCTGGTGCCGCGCCCGAAGACCGCGAAGGTGGGCGGCAAGCCGCTGGTCGGCCGCGATCTGCTGGGCTGGGTGGGAGAGTTCCTTACCTCGATCCTGGGGTCGTAGCGCTTCGCGTTACGGTGTGCGCACGGCCGTCCCCGGGAAGACGGCACCTGCGGGGGCGGATCGTGTCGGCAAGGGGAGGACGCGCCGTGAGGCGTATGTGGGGCGGGAGCGCGGCCGCCGTCGCGCTGGTGTTCGCGGTGGCCGGATGCACGGAGCAGACGACGGGGTCCGCCGGCCCCCAGGAGACCGGCGGGCAGTCGGGCGCGGCCCTGACCGCCGCCGGGTCGCTGACGGTGAAGGGCCGGGCACCGAAGACCGGTTACGACCGGGACCGCTTCGGCACCGCCTGGGCGGACACCGACTCCAACGACTGCGACACCCGCGACGACATCCTCAAGCGGGACCTGGAGGACGTGCGGTTCACCGACGGCGACTGCAAGGTGTCCTACGGCGTCCTCGACTCGGACCCCTACTCCGGCAAGCACGTCGTCTACCGGCGCGGCCGCAGCCAGGTCGACATCGACCACGTCGTCGCGCTCTCCGACGCCTGGCAGAAGGGCGCCAAGTACTGGAGCGCCAGTAAGCGCATAGCCCTCGCCAACGACCCCCTCAACCTCATAGCCGTCGACGCGAGCACCAACCGCTCCAAGGGCGACGGCGACACCGCGACCTGGCTGCCGCCCAACAAGGGCTACCGCTGCACGTACGTCGCCGCGCAGGTCGCCGTGAAGAAGAAGTACGAGCTGTGGGTCACCGCGGCCGAGAAGGCGGCGATGGAGAAGGTCCTCAGGACCTGCCCCGGCCAGAAGCTCCCCTCCGGCGGCAACCCGACCGAGGCCCCGGCCCGCTTCCACGCGAACTGACACCCGCGCCGTAAGAGGACGTTGGTCAGACCTGTTCGAAGTGGAACGCCTTGATGAAGCAGTCGCGGGGCTGGGCGACGGCGAACAGGATGCACTCCACGAGTGACTGCGCGGTGAGGGCGTCCTCGGCTCCGCGCGGTGCGGTCTCCCATTCCTCGGAGAGCGGGTCGGGGTTGCCGAAGTCGGGCGGGTAGAGGGAGATCACCCGGACTCCCCGGGGCCGCAGGCGCTTGGAGAGGATCTCTGCGAACCCTGCCTGGGCGCTCTTGGCCGCGTAGAAGGCGTCGTGCGCGTCCGAGCGGTGATGACCGGCCGTTCCGCAGGCGGAGACCATGTTCACCACGTCCGGCTTGTCCGAGTCGAGCAGGAGAGGAAGGAAGTTCTTCACGGTCAGGACGGTGCCGGTGGCGCCGGATGCGACGGTGTCGACGACGTCGGCGTCGGATGCGGACAGCAGGTCCGGTCCTTCGAGCCAGCGGGAACCGTTGTTGACGAGCACGTCGACGTGGTCGGTGTGACGGGCGACGCCGGCGGCGAAGTCGCGGATCGATGCCGGGTCGGTCAGGTCGCAGGCGAAGGCGTGGACCCGCTGGTGCCCCCGGCCGCGGATCTCCTCGCGGACACGTTCAGCGGCGGCGAGAGTGCGCGAGGAGAGGAAGACCTCGGCGCCGAGATCCGCGAGACGGATGGCCAACGTGCGTCCGAAATCGCGGCCGGCGGCGGTGATGACCACGCGGTGACCGTCGAATCTCATGGCGGTGCTCCTGACTCGGGGATCGAAGGCACCTGGCGGTGCGGGCGAGCGATGCCGGCTCCGCCTACCGGTGCGCGGGCGGTGCCGTCGTGCCGTCCGACTTCAGGGCGGCGAGGAAGGCGGTGAAGGCCGCGGCGGGGAAGGTGAGGGTGCGGTCGGCGGGGGACTTGGAGTCGCGTATCGCCACGTGGGTGGGGGAGTCGGCTATCTCGACGCAGTTGTTGCCGTCGTCGGGGCCCGAGTAGGACGACTTCCGCCAGTTGTCGGGGGCGGTCACGGTGGCTTCACAGCTCCTTGGCCAGTCTGTGGATGAAGTCACGCGATCGAGCGATACGTGCTCACCGGTTCCGCGCCTACCGGTATGCGGGCGGTGTCGTTGTGCCGTCCGATTTCAGGGCGGCGAGGAAGGTGGTGAAGGCCGTGGCCGGGAAGGTGAGGGTGCGGTCGGCGGGGGACTTGGAGTCGCGTATCGCCACGTGGGTGGGGGAGTCGGCTATCTCGACGCAGTCGTTGCCGTCGCCCTCGCCTGAGTAGGACGACTTGCGCCAGTTGTCGGGGGTGGTCATGAGGTGTCTCACAGCTCCTTCGCCAGCTCGTGAATGAAGTCACGCGATCGGTCCGGCTCAAGTGATACAGCCTCTACCTTACGGAAGCGTGTTCTATAGGCGCCGAGTTGAGCTTCGGAGTCGATGAAGACCGAGCCGTGGGGTGCGTCGCGCACGACTGTGTCGAGCTTGGGCAGGGGTCCGCCGACGTAGGTCATGGAGCTTGAAGCTCTGGCGAACCCGTCGAGGTCGAAGGGGATGACGCGCAGGGTGATGTGGTCTGCTTCGGAAACCTGCAACAGGTGGGCCAGCTGAGCTTTCGATGCGGCGCGGTCGCTGACTCGGATCCGTAGTGCCGCCTCGTGGATCACTGCCTCGTACGGGATGGGCGTCGGCCCCTCGATGGTCACGCGACGCGCGAGCCGGTGACGGACGCGCAGGTCAAGCTCCTCCGGGGTGAGTTCTGGGACTCTGTTCGAGAAGACGGCCCGGGCGTACACCTCCGTCTGAAGCAGCCCTGGAACGAACAGGACTGCCACGTCGCGGCGGAACGTGGCGTGGTGATCCAATTCGGATAGATCCAGGAACGGCGTGGGCAGCAGGCCCCGGTATTCCTCCCACCACCCACGTGTGCGATCGGCGGCCATGGCTACCAGGGCGTCGATGAACTGCTCGTCTGTGCAGGCGTAGTGGGACGCGAGGCGGCGCAGTCGTTTCTCACTCACGCCCGCGAGGCCCGACTCGATGTGGGTGATCTGGGCCGGACTCACTCCGAGCAGCGATGCCGCCTGGCGGGCGCTGAGGCCGGCCGCTTCCCGCAGTCTGCGCAGTTCTCTCGCCAGGCGCAGCTGACGCGCCGTTGGTTCGGGCCTCACAGCTTTCGACCGCTCCTTGGGGCAACGCGCGCGCCGGCGCGACTCGTTGGGCGTCAGTTTACGCGACCGACTTGCTGCATCTCTACATTTAGATTTACCGTCAGTGACGCGTCACGCACGCTGCGAAATCGCCGGGTGCCGGAAGCGCACCGCTCCGTGCTGCCGTGACGGACGCGGCAATGACACCGCCCCCGAATCACGAACCCCCTTCCTCCGACAGGAGTCACACATGGCCGAAACCGAGCCGTGGGAGTACACGCTGTACATCCCGAACGACGTCCGCGCGGTCACCGTGAGCCGCCGCACCCTCCGGCTGATCCTGACCGTGCACGGTCTGATCCGGCTGGTGGACACCGCCGAGCTGCTCGCGACGGAGTTGGTCTCCAACGCCGTACGGCACACAAAAGGGCCCGCCGCCCTGCGGGTGCGATGGGCGGCGGGCGTGCTGCGGATCGGGGCCTGGGACGCCGATCCCGAGCCGCCGGAGCCCCCTGGGGCGTCGCGGGACGCGGACCGGCTCGCCGAGGAAGGGCGTGGGCTGGCGCTGGTGCGGGCCTGCGCCGACCTGTGAGGCTGGCAGCCGCTGTCCAGGCAGGGCAACCGCGGCAAGTACGTGTGGTGCGAACTGGCGGCCGTCTAGGGCCGGCCAGGGCTGCCCCAGGGCTGTCTACCGCGCGTACGGGTATCCCTGGCCGTACGGCTGCCCCGGCTGCGGGCCCTGCATCGGCATCGCGCCGTACGGCTGCTGACGCGGCAGCGGGCTGTCGAACTCGGCGAACAGCAGCATGAGCGTCCCGATGAGCAGCGTAAGGATGATGACGACGCCCAGGTACGCGTCGCCGTCGTCGTTGGAGAGGCTGAGCCAGGGGATGGTGATCAGCTCGTAGAGGACGAACGAGCAGAAGGCGCCCCAGTCCGACCCGCGGCCGCGGCGGATCGCCACGTACAGGAACGGCACCCAGGCCAGCAGGCCCAACGACCCCCACACCAACACCGACCAGGCGATCCGCTGCAGCCAGCCGGCTTCCAGACGCTTGACCGTCACCATGGTGACTCCCATCCCCCGAAGCGATCGCGCCGCGGTACGCGGAAGCGGCGCAAGCAGCAAGGGTAGGGCACAGGGGGTCAGAACGCGCCATGGGCTGCCTTTGCCTCGGCATGAGGGACTCTTGTGGCTGCCGATAGGCTGCGTTTCCCGTTCGGAGAGGCGCCGTCGGTTACGGTGCGATCCGCATCGGGCGCCGCGTGACAGGGCCGCGACAGGTCAGTGTCGTACGCCGCGCCGTCTCGGGGCGGGGGCTCGAGAGAACTCGAACTGGTTCCGGCGGACGTACGCCGTCGCCGTCGTCGACGCGACGCCGTACGCCGCTCAGGCGCGTACGCACGCTGGCGTACGCATGAAGGGGTGGGGATGGCCGAGCACCGGCAGTCCAGGAAGCGCAGGTACGTGACGTGGGCGGTGGCCGGCGCGGCCGTCGTCGCGGGGGCCGGGATCGCGGCGCAGACCTCGATGGCGGCCACCACCTGGCCCGCCCAGAAGACGTACACCGGTCGTGCCTTCGACACCTGCGCCGCGCCCTCGCTGAGCGCGATGAAGGCATGGCACACCGGCTTCTACGGCGCCGCCGCCGTCTACATCGGCGGCAAGAACCGGGGCTGCAGCCAGCCCAACCTCACCGCGTCCTGGGTGAAGTCGGTCAACTCCGTCGGCTGGAAACTGATCCCCCTCTACGTCGGCGCCCAGCCGCCCTGCCAGAGCGGCTCCAACCCGGAGAAGCTCACCGCCTCCACCGCCGCCTCCCTCGGCGCGACGGACGCCGCCGACGCGGTGGCCAAGGCGTCGGCGCTCGGCATGAAGGCCGGCAGCCCGATCTACCTCGACATGGAGCCGTACGACGTGACGAACACGTCGTGCAACGACGCGGTGCTGACGTACGTCCGCTCCTTCGACAAGACGCTGCGCGCCAAGACGTACCGCGCCGGTTACTACGGCTTCACCAGCTCCAGCGCCAAGGCCATCGCCACGGCGAAGGACAAGACGGACCTGCCGGGCAACCTCTGGTACGCGCTGTGGGACAAGCAGAACACCACCACCGCCGACTGGCCGTGGGGGTCCACGCAGTACACCGGCCACAGCCGCGGCCACCAGTACATGGTGAACAGCAAGGAGACGCGGGGCGGGTACACGATCACCGTCGACCGCGACGCGTGGGACGCGCCCGTCGCCATCGTCGGCTGAGCCACCCCGCCGTGCGGCGGTGCGCGACGGTGCCCGAAGTCCTGGTGAATCGTTGGTCGAATGGGTTGGCCACAGCCGACCCACTGCCTACCATCGATCATCGCAAGACTTTGTGCACCGTCGCACAATCTCCTCGGGAGGCTTCCTTGCACCGCCGCCGTCGCACCGCGCTCCTCCTCTCCGCCGCGATCGTCGCCGCGGCCCCCGTCCTGACCGCCTGCGGAAGCGACGCGCATCCGGGCGCGGCGGCCGTGGTCGGCGGTCAGCGGATCACCGTCTCCCAGCTGCAGAGCCGCGTGAACGAGGTACGCGCGGCGCAGCGGGCGGCGGTGCGCGGCGACGCGCAGTACCAGCAGGTCCTCGCGCAGACCGGCAGCCTCACCCGCGACACCCTGCACAGCATGGTCCTCGACCGGGTGCTGCACCGCGCCGCCGAGGACGCGGGCGTGACCGTGACCCGCAAGGAGATCCAGCAGATGCGCACCGGCCTGGAGCAGCAGGTCGGCGGGGAGAAGGCGCTGCAGACGGCCTGGCTGCAGCAGTACGGCGTCGCCCCCGAGCGCCTCGACGACAACCTCCGCCTGCAGCTGGAGGCCCAGAAGCTCGCCCGGTCGCTCGGCACGAACACCAGCCAGCCCGCGTTCTGGAAGGCCCTCTCGCAGGCGTCCAAGGAACTCCACGTCGACCTCAACCCGCGCTACGGCAGCTGGGACGTGCAGAAGAGCAGCCGCGTCGACGCCAAGACGCCGTGGCTGCGCGAGGTCAGCGCCTCGACGGCGTGACCGCGACGCGGGGCAGCCGCCCGCCCTGTGGATGACTTCCGGGGGTGTCGGTGGCGTGGGTTACGTTCGGAGGGTGAACGCAACCAGCTCCGACGCCGCGCCCGGCCGCATCGTCCTGCTCACCACCAGCCACCGCGTCGCGCCCGGCCTGCTGTCCTGGCCCGCCTGGCAGGCCCTGCACGCCGCCGACCGGGTGCTGTGCGCCGACGGCGCGCACCCGCAGCTGCCGTACCTGCGGGAGGCCGGGATACGGGTGGACGAGGCGTCCCCGACCGCCGAGGAACTGGTCGGCGCCTGCGCGGGCGGGCGGACGGTCGTCGTGGTCGCCACCGGCGAGGGCGAACCCGCCCTGACCGACGGCCTCGCGCGCCTGGCCGGCTCCGGGCGCGTCGCCATGCCCGAGCTGGAGCTGCTGCCCGCCTCCTACGACCTGCCGGGCGCCCGCCTCCTCGACCTGGTCCAGGTCATGGACCGGATCCGCGCCGAGTGCCCGTGGTCGTCCCGGCAGACGCACAAGGGCCTGGCGAAGTACGGCATCGAGGAGGCGTACGAACTCGTCGAGGCGATCGAGGACGGCGACCGGGACGAACTCCGTGAGGAGCTGGGCGACGTGCTCCTCCAGGTCGTCTTCCACGCCCGTATAGCGGAGGAGGACCCGGACGCGCCCTTCTCGATCGACGACGTGGCCGCCGGGATCGTCACCAAGCTGATCCACCGCCACCCCCATGTCTTCGGGGACGAGACGGCCACCACCCCGGAGGAGGTCAAGGAGCACTGGCTGCGCACCAAGGCGATCGAGAAGCGGCGCACCTCCCTCACCGACGGCATCCCCCTCGGCCAGCCGGGCCTCGCCCTCGCGTCGAAACTGGCCTCCCGGGTGCGCACGGCGGGACTACGGGCGGAGCTGCCGGCCGGCGAGGGCATCGGCTACGACCTCCTGGCGATGGCGGTGCGCGCGGAGGCGGAGGGCGTCGACCCCGAGGCGGCCCTCAGAGCGGCGGCCCGCGCCTACCGGGACGCGATCCGCGAGGCCGAGGGCACGTCGGCGGAAGGCTGACGGATACCGTCGAGGAGTGACCGACCAGCCCACCGCCGACTCCGCCGCCCCCGAACTCTTCAGCTGGGAGTTCGCCACCGACCCCTACCCGGCCTACGCCTGGCTGCGCGAGCACGCGCCGGTGCGCCGCACGCGGCTGCCCAGTGGGGTGGAGGCATGGCTGGTCACCCGGTACGAGGACGCCCGGCAGGCCCTCGCCGACCAGCGGCTGAGCAAGAACCCGGCGCACCACGACGAGCCCGCGCACGCCCGGGGCAAGACCGGCATCCCCGGAGAGCGCAAGGCCGAGCTGATGACGCACCTGCTCAACATCGACCCGCCGGACCACACCCGGCTGCGCCGGCTGGTCAGCAAGGCCTTCACCCCGCGCCGCGTGGCCGAGTTCGCCCCCCGCGTGCAGGAGCTCACCGACACCCTCATCGGGCGGTTCGCCGGCCGCGGCCACGCCGACCTCATCCACGAGTTCGCCTTCCCGCTCCCCATCTACGCGATCTGCGACCTGCTCGGCGTCCCCCGCGAGGACCAGGACGACTTCCGGGACTGGGCGGGGATGATGATCCGCCACGGGGGAGGCCCGCGCGGCGGGGTCGCCCGGTCGGTGAAGAAGATGCGCGGCTACCTCGCCGACCTGATCCACCGCAAGCGGGCGGCGCTGCCCGCCGAACCCGCCCCCGGCGAGGACCTCATCTCCGCCCTGATCCGCGCCTCCGACCACGGCGAGCACCTGACCGAGAACGAGGCCGCCGCCATGGCCTTCATCCTGCTGTTCGCCGGCTTCGAGACGACCGTCAACCTCATCGGCAACGGGACCTACGCGCTGCTGACCCACCCCGCCCAGCGATCCCGCCTCCAGCACTCCCTGGCCGCCGGCGAGCGCGGCCTGCTGGAGACCGGCGTCGAGGAACTCCTGCGCTACGACGGCCCGGTGGAGATCGCCACCTGGCGGTTCGCGACCCGGCCGCTGAGCCTCGGCGGGCAGGACATCGCCGCCGGCGACCCCGTGCTGGTCGTGCTCGCCGCGGCGGACCGGGACCCGGAGCGGTTCGCCGAGCCGGACACTCTCGACCTCTCCCGCCGCGACAACCAGCACCTGGGGTACGGCCACGGCATCCACTACTGCCTCGGCGCCCCGCTCGCCCGCCTGGAGGGCCAGACCGCGCTCTCCACGCTGCTGACCCGGCTGCCGGACCTCCGACTCGCGGTGGAACCGGCCGAGTTGAGGTGGCGCGGCGGCCTCATCATGCGCGGACTGCGCACCCTGCCGGTCGAGTTCACCCCACTTGGGTGAGCGTGTCCGGCGTCCTGGGCGAGTGAGTCCGCGGCCTGGGCCGGAGTATCCGCGTCCTGGGCGGGTGTCCCCCGTGCCCGAAAACATGACACGCGCTCAAGTCTGTGATCTTCACGTGATCTGTGCGGCATTAACTTGTGACAAGTGATCGTCTGCCTATACCTTCACCCATCAACGCGGCTGCTTCGAACACCGTTTGCCGCGTGGGTCACCGCTGTCTCGCGAAAGGTCTCCGCATGCTCTCCGGGAACGGTCGTCACCGTCGCCCCCGCCAGGCTCCGGCTCTCCTCGTCGCGGCCGGAGTGACCGGCTCCGCCATCGCCATCCCGCTCCTGGGCGCCTCCGCCGCGAACGCCGCCGACGGTTCGACGTGGGACAAGGTGGCGGAGTGCGAGACCGGCGGCTCCTGGAGCGAGAACAGCGGCAACGGCTTCTCCGGCGGTCTGCGGCTGTCCCAGGAGGACTGGGAGAAGTACGGCGGCCTCGACTACGCGCCGAGCGCCGACCTGGCCAGCCGCAACCAGCAGATAGCCGTCGCCGAGAAGATACTCGCCGACCAGGGCGTCGGCGCCTTCGCCACCTGCGGGCTGACCTCCGGGCTCGACAAGGACAAGGGCGCGGCCGACATCGACACCGGGATCGGTGACGACTCGTCCGACTCCACCGGCGCCACCGACTCCACCGGCCTGTCCAACGGCTCGTCCGGCAGGTCGGGCGGCTCGTCCGGCGGCACGTCCGGCCCGTCCGGCACGTCCTCGCCGTCCGACGCCCCGTCCGACGCGTCCGCGTCCCCCGGCGCGTCGAAGGGCTCCGCCAAGACAACGGACAAGCCTGCCAAGTCCGACAAGTCGGCTTCGCCGTCCGCCTCCCCGTCCGTGTCGCGGACGTCCGACGGTTCACCCGACGAAACGGCTGAAAGCGACGACACGGACAACTTGGAGCAGGCCGTGGGCTCCTGGAGCCTCGTCGACACCGGCTCCCTCGGCACCGGCAGCGGCGCCGGCGGAGACTCCGGCACCGGCCGCCACCGCGGCGGCAGCGCCGACGAGGCGGCCAACAACCGCTCCACGGAGGCATCCTCGGGCCGCCATGCCGCGCGCACGGACGCCGACGACGCCGACGAGACCGACGCCTACACGGTCCGCGCCGGCGACACCCTCGCCTCCGTCGCGGACGCGCTCGACGTCGACGGCGGGTGGCGCGAGCTCTACTCCCTGAACGAGAAGGCGATCGGCGCCGACCCGAGCCACATCGTCCCCGGTCAGACCCTGCGAGTCGGGGCGGAAACGGGCGAAAACTAGCGGGAGTTGACGTCCGCTTTCGCCATGGAATGTCTGGTTTGGTGAAAGTGTGGGATGAGTCTCAGAGGCCCTGATCGTCTTTGAAATCCGGTGGATTCCGTGTCTACGGTCATGACCGCTCGCCAACGCGGGCCCCGGCTGCCGCAACGCCGAATCCTGCCAGCGGCCGTCCGGGAACAGTCGTCGCGTCAAGCGCCGTAGGCAGGAGCGGGGGACCCAAGGTAAGTGCCGGGCCCGGCCCTTGAGGGGCGGGAACGGCTAGGGGTGGAGCCGCGCACCGGGAGGTGGGCGGCCGGGCAACTCAACCGGCCCGAACCCGACAGCTCACCTCGCAGGCGTCGGTGAGGGGATCAACCATGCTGTTTTCCGGCAAGGGCAAGCACCGTCGTCCGACTGTTCTCCAGCGCTCCACCCGCGCCGTCGCCGTCGCCGGTGTCACCGGCGCCGCCGTCGCCGCCCCGCTGCTGGCGGCCGGCAACGCCTCCGCCGCCACCGCCTCCGAGTGGGACGCCGTCGCCCAGTGCGAGTCCGGCGGCAACTGGTCCATCAACACCGGCAACGGCTACTACGGCGGCCTGCAGTTCTCCGCCTCCACCTGGGCCGCGTACGGCGGCACGCAGTACGCCTCCACCGCCGACCAGGCAAGCAAGGCGCAGCAGATCGCCGTCGCCGAGAAGGTCCTCGCCGCCCAGGGCAAGGGCGCCTGGCCGGTCTGCGGCACGGGCCTGTCCGGCGCCTCCTACGACGGCTCCGCCGGGGCGCCGTCGTCCTCCGGCTCCTCCGGCTCCTCTTCCTCCTCGTCGGGCGACTCCTCCTCGTCGGGCGACTCCTCCTCGTCGGGCGACTCCTCTTCGTCGGGCGACTCCTCTTCGTCGGGCGACACCGCCACCCGCTCCACCGAGCAGCAGAGCGCCACCCGCTCCACCGAGCGCCCGGCCGTGACGTCGCAGAAGACCGTCACCACCCCGACCGGCAAGAAGGTCAAGAAGGGCGACGGCGAGTACAAGGTCGTCAAGGGCGACACGCTCTCCGCGATCGCCGCCGAGCACGACGTCAAGGGCGGCTGGAAGAAGGTGTTCCGGCTGAACAAGGACATCGTCGAGCACGCCGACCTCATCTACCCGGGCCAGCAGCTGCACCTGAAGTGACAGCCGTCCGGTAGCCGGATCACAGGCCGCTCACAGCCGCGCCCCCCACGGTGGGGGACGTCGGGACCGCCCCCGGCCCCGCAGACTCCCCGCCCCGGTGCGTGTTCCCCCGTACGCACCGGGGCGGGGTTTTTCTCTGCCCCCGATGCCCGCTGTGCACGCGTTGTTCACCTCGCTTTGTTCCGGGGGTGAACAATAGGTACCGTCTGACCTTGTCCACGGGACGGTCGGTCGGCTGCCGACGGCCCCGGGACGGTTAGGCTCTAGTCGCAAGGCTGCAAGACGGGCCGTCAGGCCCAAGTGCCCCGCACTACCAGCGTCACATCCACGAAGGAGATGCTCGTGCCGTCCATCGACGTCGTCGTAGCCCGGGAAATCCTGGACTCCCGAGGCAATCCCACGGTCGAGGTCGAGGTCGGCCTCGACGACGGCAGCACGGGTCGTGCCGCCGTCCCCTCCGGCGCCTCCACCGGCGCCTTCGAGGCCATCGAGCTCCGTGACGGCGACCCGAACCGTTACCAGGGCAAGGGTGTCGAGAAGGCCGTCCTCGCCGTCATCGAGCAGATCGGCCCGGAGCTGGTCGGCTACGACGCCACCGAGCAGCGCCTGATCGACCAGGCGATGTTCGACCTGGACGCCACCGACAACAAGGGCTCGCTCGGCGCCAACGCCATCCTCGGCGTCTCGCTTGCCGTCGCCCACGCCGCCTCCGAGGCCAGCGACCTCCCCCTGTTCCGCTACCTGGGCGGCCCCAACGCGCACCTGCTGCCGGTGCCGATGATGAACATCCTGAACGGCGGCTCGCACGCCGACTCCAACGTGGACATCCAGGAGTTCATGATCGCCCCGATCGGCGCGGAGTCCTTCTCCGAGGCGCTGCGCTGGGGTGCCGAGGTGTACCACACCCTGAAGAAGGTCCTGAAGTCCAAGGGCCTGGCCACCGGCCTGGGCGACGAGGGCGGCTTCGCCCCGAACCTCGGCTCCAACCGTGAGGCCCTCGACCTCATTCTGGAGGCGATCAAGGAGGCCGGCTACACCCCCGGCGAGCAGATCGCCCTCGCGCTCGACGTCGCCGCCTCCGAGTTCTACAAGGACGGCAAGTACCTCTTCGAGGGCAAGGAGCGCTCCGCCGCCGAGATGACGGAGTACTACGAGGAGCTCGTCGCGGCCTACCCGCTCGTCTCCATCGAGGACCCGCTGTTCGAGGACGACTGGGCCGGCTGGAAGGTTCTCACCGACCGTCTCGGCGACAAGGTCCAGATCGTCGGCGACGACCTGTTCGTCACCAACCCCGAGCGCCTGGCCCGCGGCATCGAGGAGGGCACCGCCAACGCCCTGCTGGTCAAGGTCAACCAGATCGGCTCGCTGACCGAGACCCTGGACGCCGTCGAGCTCGCCCAGCGCAACGGCTTCAAGTGCATGATGTCCCACCGCTCCGGCGAGACCGAGGACGTCACCATCGCCGACCTGGCCGTCGCCACGAACTGCGGCCAGATCAAGACCGGCGCCCCGGCCCGCTCCGAGCGCGTCGCCAAGTACAACCAGCTGCTGCGCATCGAGGAGATCCTCGACGACGCCGCGGTCTACGCCGGCCGCAGCGCCTTCCCGCGCTTCAAGGGCACCCAGATCTCCAAGGGCTGACCCCGGCACGGCCGCCGCTCAGCCGGTCGTACGTACGTCCCCGTACGCGGTCCCGTACCGTGTGCGGGGACGTACGCGCGTGTGAAGGGGAGGCGGGGACATGGCCGGCAGGGACCGCGACCGGTTCTCCACCACGACCAGGATCAAGCTGCTCGGCGAGCAGACGGCGGCCCGGGTCTACCGCTCGCAGACCAGACGCCAGGCCCGCCGCTCCCGGCTGACCAGCCGGGCGGCGCTGCTCGCCCTCGTCGTATGCACCCTGGTCGTCGCGCTCGCCTACCCGATAAGGCAGTACGTCTCCCAGCGCGCCGAGATCGCCGACCTGGAGCGGCAGAAGCAGCAGGCCCGGGAACGGGTCGGGCAACTGCGCGACCTCAAGGCACGCTGGCAGGACGACGCGTACGCCGAGCAGCAGATCCGGCAGCGGCTGCACTACGTGATGCCGGGCGAGACGGGCTACGTCGTGATCGACCCGGGCGCGGCCCGGCAGTCCCGCGTCGGCCGGACGACGGCCGGCCGCTCCTGGTACTCCAACGTCTGGTACGGCGTCGACAGGTCCGACGCCGCCGGCCAGTGAACCGACCGACACTCGAGAGAGACTTTCGCACAGGCATGGAAACGCCCCCGCCGACCACCCCGCGCACCGAGCCCACCGACGCGGACGTCGAGGCCTTCAAGCAGCAGCTCGGGCGGCCGCCGCGCGGACTGCGCGCGATCGCGCACCGGTGCCCGTGCGGGCAGCCGGACGTCGTGGAGACCGCGCCGCGGCTGCCCGACGGCACCCCCTTCCCGACGCTGTACTACCTGACGTGCCCCAAGGCGAACTCCGCCATCGGCACGCTGGAGGCCGAGGGCGTGATGAAGGAGATGACCGAGCGGCTGCGCACCGACCCGGAGCTGGCCGCCGCCTACCGCGCCGCGCACGAGGACTACATCCGGCGCCGCGACGAGATCGAGGAGCTGACCGGCTTCCCGAGCGCGGGCGGCATGCCGGACCGGGTGAAGTGCCTGCACGTCCTGGTCGCCCACTCGCTGGCCGCCGGTCCCGGGGTCAACCCGCTCGGCGACGAGGCCCTGGCGATGCTGCCGGAGTGGTGGCGCAAGGGGGCGTGCGTGACGTTCGCGGAGGGGGAGCAGCGATGACCCGGGTCGCCGCCGTCGACTGCGGTACGAACTCCATCCGGCTCCTGGTCGCCGACGCCGACCCGGAGACCGGCGAACTGGCCGAACTGGACCGGCGCATGACGATCGTGCGGCTCGGGCAGGGCGTCGACCGCACCGGCCGGCTCGCCCCGGAGGCGCTGGAGCGGACCTTCGCCGCGTGCCGCGAGTACGCGGAGATCGTCAAGGAGCACGGCGCCGAACGCCTGCGCTTCGTGGCCACCTCCGCCTCCCGGGACGCCGAGAACCGCGACGAGTTCGTGCGCGGGGTGCTGGACATCCTGGGCGTCGAGCCGGAGGTCATCACCGGGGACCAGGAGGCCGAGTTCTCCTTCACCGGGGCCACCAAGGAGCTGGCGGGCAGCGACCGCCTGGACCGGCCCTACCTGGTCGTGGACATCGGCGGCGGCTCGACCGAGTTCGTCGTCGGCGACGACCACGTGCGGGCGGCCCGGTCGGTCGACGTGGGCTGCGTGCGGATGACCGAGCGGCACCTGGTGCGCGACGGGGCCGTGACCGACCCGCCCTCCGCGGAGCAGATCGCGGCGATGCGGGCCGACATCGAGCGGGCCCTGGACCTCGCCGAGGAGACGGTGCCGCTGCGCGAGGCGCGCACCCTGGTCGGCCTCGCCGGCTCGGTGACCAGCGTGTCGGCGATCGCGCAGGACCTGCCCGAGTACGACTCCACGCGCATCCACCACTCCCGGGTCTCGCTCGACCGGGTCCGCGAGATCACCGACCGGCTGCTGCGCTCGACCCACGCGGAACGCGCGGCCATCCCCTCCCTGCACCCCGGGCGCGTGGACGTCATCGCCGCGGGCGCCCTCGTACTGCTGTCGATCATGGAGCGGACCGGTGCGGAGGAGGTCGTCGTGAGCGAGCACGACATCCTCGACGGCATCGCCTGGTCGGTCGCCTAGGGCGCCCGGGCCGTGGCCTGGGTCTCTTTCCTACTGATCAGTAGCTCTCGGCTGAGCAGGTCGGATAGCGTATGAGCGGGTCCCGGAGGGCCCTGACGGGCCCCTCGGAGGCGGGTCGCCGGGAAAGTTCGTGAAGTTCTTCACAAGGAATTCGGCTCCGCCGGTGCGGGAAAAGACCCTCGGGGGCCCTCCAGAGGGGTCGAAAGGCCCTTGAACGTGTTCAGATGGGTGGTGTAAGGGAGTGGTGAGCGCCGGATCCGCGAGGGTTTTCCGGGGGTCTCACGGAGCCCCTTCCGGGCCGGAGAAGCAGCTCACGCGGCATTGACAACGCTCCGGCCGACGTGAGGGTTCCCCCGCTCGGCGACGGCGTGCGCCAAGTGGGCGGGGGAGGATAACACAGCCCCTGCCGAAGCTTGTGAAGGGGCGCACGAGCTACCCCCCTGGGGCGGGTGGATACTCGATGCCATGAGCACCACGGAGCGTCCCAGGATCCTCGTAGTAGGCGGTGGGTACGTAGGCCTGTACGCAGCTCGGCGCATTCTGAAGAAGATGCGCTACGGCGAGGCGACCGTCACGGTCGTCGACCCCCGGTCGTACATGACCTACCAGCCCTTCCTCCCCGAAACCGCCGCCGGCAACATCTCCCCGCGCCACGTCGTCGTCCCGTTGCGGCGCGTGCTGCCGAAGGCGGAGGTGCTCACCGGCCGGGTCACCACCATCGACCAGGAGCGCAAGGTCGCCACGATCTCCCCGCTGGTCGGGGAGTCGTACGAGCTGCCCTTCGACTACCTGGTGATCGCCCTCGGCGCGGTCTCCCGCACCTTCCCGATCCCCGGCCTCGCCGAGCAGGGCATCGGCATGAAGGGCATCGAGGAGGCCATCGGCCTGCGCAACCACGTGCTGGAGCAGCTGGACAAGGCCGACTCCACCACCGACGAGGAGATCCGCCGCAAGGCGCTCACCTTCGTCTTCATCGGCGGCGGCTTCGCCGGCGCGGAGACCATCGGTGAGGTGGAGGACCTGGCCCGCGACGCGGCCAAGTACTACAAGAACGTCTCCCGCGAGGACATGCGGTTCGTCCTCGTCGACGCCGCCGACAAGATCCTCCCCGAGGTCGGCCCGAAGCTCGGCCAGTACGGCAAGGAGCACCTGGAGAGCCGGGGCGTGGAGATCTACCTCTCCACCTCCATGGACTCCTGCGTCGACGGTCACGTGGTGCTGAAGAACGGCCTCGAGGTCGACTCCGACACGATCGTGTGGACGGCGGGCGTCAAGCCCAACCCGGCGCTGTCCCGCTTCGGTCTGCCGCTCGGCCCCCGCGGCCACGTCGACTGCGAGCCCACGCTCCAGGTCAAGGGCACCGACTACATCTGGGCCGCCGGCGACAACGCCCAGGTACCCGACCTCGTCGGCCGCAAGGCGGGCAACGAGAACGCCTGGTGCCCGCCGAACGCCCAGCACGCCCTGCGCCAGGCCCGTGCCCTCGGCGACAACGTGATCTCCGGCATGCGGGGCTTCCCGCAGAAGGACTACAGCCACGCCAACAAGGGCGCGGTGGCCGGTCTCGGCCTCCACAAGGGCGTCGCCATGATCGTCATGGGCAAGATGAAGATCAAGCTCAAGGGACGCCTGGCCTGGTACATGCACCGCGGATACCACGGCCTGGCCATGCCGACCTGGAACCGCAAGATCCGCGTCTTCGCGGACTGGACGCTCGGCATGTTCCTCAAGCGCGAGGTCGTCGCCCTCGGCGCGCTGGAGTCCCCGCGCGAGGAGTTCTACGAGGCCGCCAAGCCGGCGCCGGTCGCCGCCGCGCCGAAGACGGAGAAGACCGCGGAGAAGGCCAAGGCCTCCTGACCTTCGCCCGCTCGGCCTGACGCCGGAGGACCTCCCGCCATCCGTGGTGCGGGAGGTCCTCCGGCGTTTCCGCCGTCGGCCCCCGCCGCGGGACACGTGCCGGCCACCGGCGTTTTGCCCAGCCGTAACGCCAACGGGGGACTGTGCGGCCGCGCCGTCGGTGTTTACGTGGTGCTGGACATTCCGGGATCGCCCGTCACGGAGGTGTGTGCCATGGCCGACGCCGCGCCGCGGTTGAGGAGCTTCGTCGAACAGTTGCTGGGAGTGCCGTTCCCGTTGCGCGTCCGCGCCTGGGACGGTTCACAGGCGGGGCCGCCGGAGGCGCCCGCCCTGGTCGTGCGCAACCGCCGGGCCGTGCGCCGCCTGCTGTGGAAGCCGGGCGAGCTGGGGCTCGCCCGCGCCTGGGTCGCCGGCGACCTGGACGTCGAGGGGGACCTGTACGTCGCGCTCGACGCCATCTCCGGACTGGTGTGGGACCGAGGGGAGGACGCCCGGGGCCTCGCCGAGACGCTGCGCGACCCGCAGGCACGGGCCGCCGCCCGCGGACTCGTCCGGCTCGCCGGGCTCCCGCTGCCGCCCGCCCCGCCTCCCGAGGAGATCCGCAGGCCGCGCCACCTGCACACCAGGCACAGCGACCGGCGCGCCGTCAGCCACCACTACGACGTCGGCAACGACTTCTACGAACTCGTCCTCGGCCCGTCCATGGTCTACTCGTGCGCCTACTGGGAGGACGGCGGCACCCTCGAGGACGCGCAGCGCGACAAGCTCGAACTGGTCTGCCGCAAGCTCGCCCTGAGGCCCGGTCAGCGCCTTCTCGACGTCGGCTGCGGCTGGGGCTCCATGGCGCTGCACGCCGCCCGCGAGCACGGCGTGAGCGTCGTCGGCATCACGCTCTCGCAGGAGCAGGCCGCCTACGCCCGCAAGCGCGTCGCCGACGCGGGGCTGACCGACCGGGTCGAGATCCGCGTGCAGGACTACCGCGACGTCGCCGACGGCCCGTTCGACGCCGTCTCCTCCATCGGCATGGCCGAACACGTCGGCGCCGAGCGGTACCTGGAGTACGCCGAGACGCTGCACCGCCTCCTCAAGCCCGGCGGACGGCTGCTCAACCACCAGATCGGCCGGCCCCCGCGAAGCGACGAAACCGACTACGCCGTCGACGAGTTCATCGACGCCTACGTCTTCCCCGACGGCGAGCTGGCCCCCGTCGGCAGCACCGTCACGCAGTTGGAGCGGGCCGGGTTCGAGGTGCGGGACGTCGAGTCGCTCCGCGAGCACTACGCCCTCACCCTGCGCCGCTGGGTGGCCAACCTGGAGGACGGCTGGGAGCGGGCGGCCGCCCTCGCCGGGCCGGGGCGCGCCCGCGTGTGGCGGCTGTACATGGCCGCCTCCGCCGTCGCGTTCGAGCGTCACGGCATCGGCGTCAACCAGGTGCTGGCCGTGAAGACCCCCGACTCCGGCGCCTCCGGGATGCCGCTGCGCTCCCGCACCTGGAACTGAGCACGGCAGGAGGGGCCCCGCGTCCCGGCGGGGCCCCTCCTGCCGCAGCACTGTCCGGCTGCTTGGTTGCTTGGCCGCTTGGCTGTGCGGCTGTCTCGGCTATTCGGCCTTGATGGCCGCCAGTGTGTTCAGCCGGGCCGCGCGCCGGGCCGGCCACAGCGCCGCCAGCACGCCGACCGCCGCGGCCATCAGCAGGAAGACGCCCATCCTCGCCCAGGGCAGGACCAGTTCGTACGTCGGCATCTTCGTGCCCAGCAGCTCACCGGCCGCCCAGCCGAAGAACACCCCGAGCCCGATGCCGAGCACCCCGCCGAACAGGGAGATCACCAGGGACTCCAGACGGACCATCCGCTTGACGCCCCGGCGGTCCAGGCCGATCGCGCGCAGCATCCCGATCTCCTGCGAGCGCTCGAAGACCGACATGGCGAGGGTGTTGACCACCCCGAGCACGGCCACGATCACCGCCATCGCCAGCAGCCCGTAGAGCATGTTCAGCATCAGCGTGAACATCTGCGCGACGCTGTCGGAGAGGTCCTTCTTGTCCTGGACCCTGATGGCCGGGTTGGTGCCGAGGGCCTTCTCCAGCCGGTCCTTGGCCGCGTCGGACGCGCCGCCCGCGGTCTTCACCAGGACCTGCATGTCCGCCGGGTCGCTCAGGTGCGGGGAGAGCAGGGAGTCGTCCAGCATGATGCCCCGCATCAGCTCGTTGCCCTCGTAGACACCGGCGACCGTCAGCCGCTCGCCCTTGCCGTCCTCGAAGTGCGCGGTGAAGGACGAACCCGCCTTCCAGCCGTGCGACTCGGCGGTGTCCGCGTCGACGACGACCCGCGCGCCGTCCACCGTGAAGGAGCCGTCGTCGACCTTCAGGTCGGTCAGCCCGCCGATCGCCTTCCCGTTCACGCCGGTCAGGTACTCGGTCCGGCCGTCGATGCGGGAGGGGGCGTTGCGCAGCGGGCTGGTGGCGGTGACGCCGTCGGTGGCGGCCAGCTTCCGGGCGACGTCCGGCGACAGCTCGTTGCGGTTGGCCATGGAGACCACGTAGTCGGCCTCGACGGCGGACGCGGCCATCCTGTCGATCGACCGCTGCAGGCTGCCCGCCATCACCGTCATGCCGGTGATCAGGGTCAGTCCGATCATCAGCGCGGAGGCGGTGGCCGCCGTACGGCGCGGGTTGCGCACCGAGTTCTGGCGGGCCAGCTTTCCGGAGACGCCGAACAGCCGCAGCACCGGCGCCGCCGCCGCGATCAGCGGGCGGGACAGCAGCGGGGTCAGCACGAACACGCCGATGATCAGCAGCACCGCGCCTAGGCCCATGGGGGCCTGCCCGTCCGTGCCGTCCATCGTCGTGGCCGCCAGCACCACGGCGACGCCCGCCGCGGCGAACAGCGCGCCCAGCGTGTTGCGCAGCACCAGCGACTTGGCCGTCGCCTTCGCGTGCACGCTGCTCATCGCGGCGACCGGCGGGATCTTCGCGGCCCGGCGGCCGGGCAGCCAGGCCGCCAGCACGGTGACGACGACGCCGACCGTGAGGGCGGCGGCCACCGTGGTGGGGGAGATCACCAGGGGCCCGTCGGGGACGGTGGCGCCCAGCGTGCCCATCAGGGAGCGCAGCCCGGCCCCGATGCCGACACCGGCGGCCAGACCGGTCACCCCGGCGACCGCGCCGACCACGAACGCCTCGACGAGCACCGACCGGGTGACCTGCCGGCGCGAGGCGCCGACCGCGCGCAGCAGCGCCAGCTCCTTGGTGCGCTGGGCGACCAGCATGGTGAAGGTGTTGGCGATGATGAACGTGCCGACGAACAGCGCGATGCCCGCGAAGACCAGCAGGCCCTGCTTCAGCCCGCTCATCGAGGAGGCGATCATCTCGGCCTGTTCGTCGGCCAGTTGCCGGCCGGTGGTGGTCTCGGTGAGGCCCGCGGGCAGGGCCTTGTCGAGCGCGGCCTTCAGCGCGGTCTGGGAGGTGCCGGACGCGGCCGTCACGTCGATCTCGTCGTACGTGCCCGGCTTGCCGAACAGCTTCTGGGCGGTGGCCGTGTCGAACAGGGCCAGGCTGCCGCCGGCCGCGACATTGCCGTCGTCGGTGGTGAAGATGCCGCTGATCACCGGCTTCAGCACCGGTCCGTCGACCGAGATCCGCACGGTGTCGCCGACCCGGTAGCCGGCCCGCCGCGCGGTCTCGGCGTCGATGGCGATCCGGTTCTCGCCGTGCGGGGCGGAGCCGGACGTCAGCGGGTAGCGCGGGTCCTTGTCGCCCCAGTAGTTGCCGCCCTCGGAGCGGAAGCCGCCGCCGATGAGCTTGCCGTCCTTGTCGGCGATGGCGGTGAAGCCGTTCACGACGCCGATCGCGTCCGCGGCCCCCGGCACCCGGGCGGCGGTGTCGACCATGGCCCGGGTCAGTTCGGGCGCCTTGCCGATCCGGTCGCCCCGGTCCTCGGGCGACCTGGGCTGCACGGCCACGTCGACCCGGTCGAAGCCCTTGGCCGAACTCTTCTGGTAGGCGTCGGAGATGGTGTCGGTGAAGACCAGGGTCCCGGAAACGAACGCCACGCCGAGCATCACGGCGAGTACGGTCATCAGCAGCCGGGCCTTGTGCGCGAGCACGTTGCGCAGGGCGGTGCGGAACATCAGCTGGTGCGGCCCTTCGCGTCGAAGCGCTTCATGAAGTCCAGGACGGCGTCCGCCGTCGGCCGGTGCATCTCGTCGACGATCCGGCCGTCGGCGAGGAACACCACCCGGTCCGCGTACGACGCGGCCACCGGGTCGTGGGTCACCATCACGACCGTCTGCCCCAGCTCCCGGACGGAGTTGCGCAGGAAGCCCAGCACCTCGGCGCCGGCGCGCGAGTCGAGGTTGCCGGTCGGCTCGTCGCCGAAGATGATCTCGGGCCGCGCGGCCAGGGCGCGGGCCACGGCGACGCGCTGCTGCTGGCCGCCGGACAGCTGTGCGGGTCGGTGGCCGAGCCGGTCGCGCAGACCGACCATGTCGATCACCCGATCGAGCCACTGCCGGTCCGGCTTACGGCCCGCGATGTCCATCGGGAGGGTGATGTTCTCCAGCGCCGTCAGGGTCGGCAGCAGGTTGAACGCCTGGAAGATGAAGCCGATCTTGTCCCTGCGCAGTCTGGTGAGCTGCTTGTCCTTCAGCGAGCCCAGCTCGGTGTCGCCGATGCGCACGGAGCCCGAGGAGAAGGTGTCCAGCCCGGCCACGCAGTGCATGAGCGTGGACTTCCCGGATCCGGAGGGTCCCATGATCGCGGTGAACTCGGCCTGCCGGAAATCGACCGAGACCCGGTCGAGGGCGACCACCTGGGTCTCGCCCTGTCCGTAGGTCTTCGACAGGTCCGTGGCGCGTGCGGCCACGGCGGCGGCGGTACGGCCGGCGACGGGTGTGGTGGTCACGGGGCGGCGCTCCTCCTGGGACGGCGGATGAAGGGGGTGAAACTCCATCGTCCTCGCCGGACACGGCCGTGGAGTCAGCCGCTGTTCCGGTTGTCGGGGCAGACTCCGGTCGGACCCTGCGACGCCGTGTCATACCTGGGGATGACGGCGCCGTGACGAGCGCACTCGTCGAGAACAGGTGGAGCACCCTCGTTCGGGCGGTGAAATTCCGTCATTCCGCATGTGTCGGCGACCGTCGCCCGCAAGGCCATTGGCAAGTGCGGATGGCGTGTACCCGGGTCTGATGCACCCTCAGACGCCAATAAAATAAGACAACATCGGTCTGCCCGACCGATGTTCGAGCGGTGCGTCCCGATAGGGTCGGAAGCTCGACGCGGAGCCCATGGCCTGCCCGGATGGTGGAATGCAGACACGGCGAGCTTAAACCTCGCTGCCCCTTCGCGGGCGTGCCGGTTCGAGTCCGGCTCCGGGCACTCACCGTTACAGCGACCGACCAGCGCATGCGGCCGGCGGGCGCCGTACCTCGTTCGTGGAGCCCCGGCCGGCAACTCTCTCAATTGCTCTGTGCGGGGCCGCTCGTGGTCGCCGGCGCCGGATCGCACGACGGCGAGGAGGCGGTCGGAAGACCGCCTCCTCGCCGGCTGGTCGACAAGGCCGTTGCCCGGGCCTGTCAGCTGCAGTGGTCGTTGTAGTTGACGCGGGTGTAGTTGGACGCCGCGGCGCCGCCCCAGTCGATGCACGAGTTCGGGGCGTATACGTAGATGGGGCCCGCGTAGTACTTGTAGCTCCCGTAATCCACGGTGCCGGCCGGCCATGAGGTGGACGTGCTGTGGAGTCGCAGGCGGGCGTCCAGGTACGCGGCGGTCCCCGGGGTGTCGCTGACGGTCACGACGCAGTTGTAGCCGGTGGAGCTGTTGTAGGTCAGGAAGGTGTTGCCCTCGCCGACATCCATCGAGTCGATCACGCTGTAGCCGGATCCGCAGGCGCTGTTGTAGGAAGCCGCCTCGGCGGTGCCGACCGTGAGGGCCATGCCGGCGGTGGTGAGGCCGAGGACCATTGCTACGGACGCGAGTCGTCTGGGCATGCGCACGGGTGAACTCCTGTCGGGCTTGTTGCGACGTCGAAGGCGACGGGCTCGTGGCGCGGGCCGTCGCCCGAAAGCGTGGCCGAGGGGGGATGCTGCGGTTCCCGGCCGTTTCGGCTTCGGGCCCGGCCGCGGCTGCCCTTGTGGGGCACTGCCGGTGACGGGCGTCGGTTCGAAGCCGTTCAAGATCGTGACATGACTCGATCAACTACGCAGGTCAGACGCACGACGATGGCTGAATAGGCAGGGGTGGTGGCCGATACGGGTACGACCGTCGCCGATGCGTCGGCCCCTGGATCCGTGTAGTATTGATCTTGAGCTGGTCGCCGCAACAGTGGTGATGCGGTTCTGCGTTGGTGGTCCAAGGAAAGACGCCCCACTTCCTGTGGGGAGATGCAGGTGCAAGGCCTGCCCGGCGCTCCGGCGAACGAGTCCCATCCCGTGCCGAACGGGGTGGGACTCGTTCTGTTTCACCACTTCCTTGCCGAACTGGCCGCCGCCGTGCCCTTGCCGGGGTGCGCGGTGGTGACGGCGAGGGGGCCGCGGAGGCGTCGCGGCACCGCGCGACCGTTGACACCCGCTGGGCATGGGCGCAGACTCACGTTCCGAAGATGTGAAGGAAATTTCACCACGCGAACAAGTCCTCGAAGGGAACGCCCGATGCGCACCACCGTCGGCATCATCGGCGCCGGTCCGGCCGGCCTCCTCCTCGCCCGGCTGCTGCACGGCGCCGGCATCGACGCGGTCGTCCTGGAGAGCCGCGACCGCGCCTACGTCGAGCAGCGCCAGCGCGCCGGGATCCTGGAGCAGGGCACGGTGGACGTGCTGCGCGCGGCGGGCGCCGGGGAGCGCATGGACCGGGAGGGGCTGCGGCACGACGGCATCGAGCTGCGGTACGCGCGCCGGCGCCACCGCGTCGACTTCCCCGCCCTCACCGGCGGGAAGTCCGTGATGGTCTACGCGCAGACCGAGGTGTGCAAGGACCTCATCGCGCTGCAGCTCGCGGAGGGCGGCCCGCTGCTGTTCGAGGCCGAGGCCCTCGCCGTGGAGGGCGCGGAGAGCGACCGCCCCCGCGTCCGGTTCCGGCACGAGGGGCGCGAGGACGTCCTGGAGTGCGACTACGTCGTCGGCTGCGACGGCTTCTGGGGCGTGGCGCGGAAGGCGTTCCCGGCCGGGCTGGGCCGGGTCTTCGAGCGGACGTACCCCTTCGGCTGGCTCGGCATCCTGGCCGACGTGCCGCCCTCCCACGACGAGCTCGTCTACGCCCGCCACGACCGCGGCTTCGCCCTGCTGTCCATGCGCTCCCCGTCCGTCTCCCGCCTCTACCTCCAGGTGCCCGAGGGCACGGACGCCGAGGCGTGGAGCGACGAGGAGATCTGGGACGAACTCGAGCGGCGCTTCGAGACGGACGACGACTGGACCCTCCGGCGCGGCCCCATCACCCAGAAGTCGGTGACCCCCATGCGCTCCTTCGTGCACGAGCCCATGCGCCACGGCCGCCTCTTCCTGGCCGGCGACGCCGCGCACATCGTCCCGCCCACCGGCGCCAAGGGGCTCAATCTGGCCGTCGGCGACGTGGTCACCTTCGCGCGGGCGCTGACGCACCAGCGCGGGACGGGGTCCGCGGACCTCCTCGACGCGTACTCCGAGACCTGCCTGCGCCGCGTCTGGCAGGCCGAGCGATTCTCCTACGACATGACCGTCCTGCTGCACCGCGCGCCCGACGCCACCCCCTTCGAGGACCGGCTCCAGCTCGCCCGCCTGGAGCGGCTCGCCTCCTCCCGCGCGGCCGAGACCGATCTGGCGGAGGCGTACACCGGGTTCGCGTTCGGGTGACGTGAGGCCCGGATCTCCGCGCGGTTCCGGCCGTGTCGCAGGTTGGTCATGAATGACACCCTCCGGTCGTGGGAATCAGGGACCCGCGTAGCGTGTTGCGCAGCACGACGAGGGAAAGATCCTTCCCAAGCACTAGGGTCAATCCTTTGCCTACCTATTACTCTTGAGCCAAGGCGCACGCACCGTGGCCATGGAGGAGTGAAATGAGGAGCAGAAACCCGGTCTTCTCGCGACGGGGGTTCAGCCGCGACAACGGCTACGCGGGATTCAACGCGGCGCCGCAGGCCGGGGGACCCGCTGTCGGCACGCAGGGCAACCCGTACGCTCAGCCGTCCGGCAACCCCTACGCGCAGAACCCGTACGCGCAGAACCCCTACGCCCAGCAGGACCTGCAGTACGGCGCCCCGCCGCAGGCCCCGGCCACCACCGCGGGCCGGATGACGATGGACGACGTCGTCATGCGCACGGCGTCCACGCTCGGTGTCCTGATCCTGACGGCCGCGCTGTCCTGGGCGCTGCTGCCGGTGGACGACGCCAACATCTCCCGTTCCTACGGGCTCGGGATCGGCGCCGCGCTCATCGGCATGGTTCTGGCGTTCGTGCAGTCCTTCAAGCGCACGGCCTCGCCCGCGCTGATCCTGTCGTACGCCGCGTTCGAGGGTGTGTTCCTCGGCGTCGTGTCCAACATCGTCGACAACCGCATCGCGAGCGGTGCGGCCATGCAGGCGGTGATCGGCACGATGGCGGTGTTCGCCGCCGTACTGGTCGCCTACAAGGCGGGCTGGATCCGCGTCAACCGCCGCTTCTACGGCTTCGTGATGGCGGCCGCGCTCGGCTTCGTGCTGCTGATGACGGTGAACCTGCTGTTCGCGGTCTTCGGCGGCGGTGACGGCCTCGGCTTCCGCAGCGGCGCGCTCGGCGTGGTCTTCGGCATCATCGGCGTCATCCTCGGCGCCTGCTTCCTCGCCCTGGACTTCAAGCAGGTCGAGGACGGCATCGCCTACGGCGCCCCGCGCCAGGAGGCGTGGCTCGCGGCGTTCGGCCTGACGCTGACGCTGGTGTGGATCTACATGGAGTTCCTGCGCCTGATCGCGATCCTCAACAGCAACGACTAGCGGTGACGGCCGGCCGGCGACGACCGGCCGGGCACCATGACGAAGGGCCCCGGCACATCGCCGGGGCCCTTCGTCATGGTGCATGCTGTGCCGTGCGGACAGCGTCGCGCGGACGGTGTCGTGCGGACAGTGCGCGCCTAGAGGAATTTGCGCGCGGCCCTCCTCAGGTCGTACTCGTGGACGATCGCCTTGGCGTGGCCGTACGCGAGATTGTGCTCGTGGCGGAGCCAGCTCACCTTCTCCTCGAAGCGGAAGAGAGCGGGACCTTCTTCGACGGTGCGCAGCCAGTCGGAGATGGCACGACCGGTGCAGTGCGGGATGCGGGCGAGCAGATTGCGATGGGTCTCCTCGGAGAAGACTTGGGACATCGGCGCCTCCGGACGCAAAAGGGATGTAAGCCGGTCCTTCAGGTCACCGTGCCTGAGCGTCGGCCCGTTGGCAACACTCGTGCGGGTCCGCGTACGCTCGGCCCGTGGTTGATACGACGCCCTTGACCCGAGCCGTTGATCACTTCGCCGACCGGTTGAGGGCCGCGCCGCAGAGCCGGCTCCAGCGGGGCGCCGCCGCCGAGGCCCTGCGGCTGGCCAGAGAACTGGCCCGGCGAGCGCAGCTGCTGGAGACCCCGGGGGAGGAGCCGCGCGAGATGCCGGACGCCGGGATGTTCGCCGCCGCCGACCAGATCACCGTCGCCGGACACGACCTGGCCCTCGTGCTCACGGACGAGGACCAGGTGGCGGAAGCGGTGCGGTGGGTGGCGCGGGCGCAGGAGCGGGCGGGGGTCTGACGCGGCCCGGCGAAAGCTTCGCGGGGCGTCCCGGCAGGCGCTCTAGAGGGACGCGATGACCCGGTCGGCCAGGATGTAGACGTTCTCCTCGCCGCAGGCGAACGTCAGCGTGTAGGCGCCGGAGACGCCGGAACCGCCCAGCAGCACCGGCGTCTGGCCGGAGCGCAGGGCCGCGGCCAGGCGCTCCGCCGTCTCGCGGTGGCCCGGGGTCATGCACAGGGTCGTGCCGTCGGCGAAGACGTACACGTCGAGGGTGCCGAGCGGGCCCGGGCGGACGTCGGCGAGTTCGACGCGGGAGGCGGCCAGTTCCTCGAGGGTGGCCACGGTGCGCTCATGGTCGTTCGCGACCGGTGACTGGACCGGGACGAAGTCGGGGTGGGAGGGGTGCCGGCGGCGGGCCGCGGCCAGTTCGGGCGACTCGTCGGTGTCGGCGGCCTGCTCGCTCACCGACTCCAGGCCCACGAAATCGGCCTGGCGGGGCAGGAACAGCTCGCTGTCGGGGAGGCCCAGCAGCGAGGGGGCCTCGGAGGCGTCCCGGGCCTCCTGGGCGGCCCAGAAGGCGCGCGCCTCGGCCAGCTCCCGCTCGCGTTCCTCGGCGAGCGCCTCGGCCACGGCGGCACGTATCTCGTCGGCCTCGGAGGACGGGCGCGCGGCCGGCACCAGACCGCGCGCGGCGCGGTGCTCCACGAGGTCGGTGTGCAGGGCCGCGACCTCACGGCGCAGCACCACGAGGGTGCGCAGGACGGCGACGCCCACGGCGCCTGTGGCGGCCGTGGTGAGCAGCAAGGCGATCGGCATGGCGCTCACTGACGTACTCCCGGTTCAAAGTCGACCCCCGACTTCCTACAACAGCTTGAAGGGCGGACTGACCGCCTGTCAGTGCGTAACGTCACGAAACGGGCGGGGAAGTGGGTCTGGGGTTCGCTGGTGCGATGGCGCTGACCTGGGTTCTTGTCTTCCTGAGGGAGATAGGTCACATCCTGGGGGAGATTGGATCACAAAACGGCCCGGAGTTCAGGTGCTTCCCGAACTCCGGGCCGGAAGCTCACGGTGGGTCCCGCGGCGGTCACGCAGCGGGACTCGCCGGGGACCTGCCTGGTGCTCACCGAGGGCTCACCGAGGGCTCACCGAGGGCTCAGCTGAGGCGCTCGATGACCATCGCCATGCCCTGGCCGCCGCCGACGCACATCGTCTCCAGGCCGAACTGCTTGTCGTGGAACTGGAGGGAGTTGATGAGGGTGCCGGTGATGCGGGCGCCGGTCATGCCGAAGGGGTGGCCGACGGCGATGGCGCCACCGTTGACGTTCAGCTTCTCCAGCGGGATGCCCAGGTCACGGTAGGAGGGGATCACCTGGGCGGCGAACGCCTCGTTGATCTCGACCAGGTCGATGTCGTCGATGGTCAGGCCGGCCCGCCGCAGCGCCTGCTGCGAGGCCTCCACCGGGCCGAGGCCCATGATCTCCGGGGAGAGGCCGGAGACGCCGGTCGAGACGATGCGTGCGAGCGGGGTCAGGCCGAGCTCGCGCGCCTTGGTGTCGCTCATCACGATCACCGCGGCGGCGCCGTCGTTCAGCGGGCAGCAGTTGGCGGCGGTGACCATGCCGTCGGGGCGGAAGACCGGCTTCAGCCCGGCGACGCCTTCCATGGTGACGCCGGCGCGGGGGCCGTCGTCCTTGGAGACGACCGTGCCGTCGGGGAGGGTCACCGGGGTGATCTCGCGCTCCCAGAAGCCGTTCTTGATGGCTTCCTCGGCGAGGTTCTGCGAGCGGACGCCGAACTCGTCCATCTCCTGGCGGGTGACGCCCTTGAGGCGGGCGAGGTTCTCCGCCGTCTGCCCCATCGCGATGTAGGCGTCCGGGACCAGGCCGTCCTCGCGCGGGTCGTGCCAGGTGGTGCCCTCCTGCTCGGCCACGGCGGCGGTGCGGGCCTCGGCCTCGGCGAAGAACGGGTTGTGGGTGTCCGGGAGGCTGTCGGAGTTGCCCTTGGCGAAACGGGAGACCGTCTCGACGCCGGCCGAGATGAAGACGTCGCCCTCGCCGGCCTTGATGGCGTGCAGGGCCATGCGGCTGGTCTGCAGCGAGGAGGAACAGTAACGGGTGATCGTGCAGCCCGGCAGGTGATCCATGCCCATCTGCACGGCGACGATCCGGCCGAGGTTGTTGCCCTGCTCGCCGCCGGGCAGGCCGCAGCCGAGCATCAGGTCGTCGATGTCCCTGGGGTCCAGCTCGGGGACCTTGGCGAGGGCGGCCTGGATGATGGTGGCGGTCAGGTCGTCGGGGCGCAGGTCCTTGAGGGAGCCCTTGAAGGCGCGGCCGATGGGGGAGCGGGCGGTCGAGACGATCACGGCTTCGGGCATCACGGCTCCAGAAGAAGGTGCGGCAGGGCTGTCTGGGAAGTTACCCGTACGTATGGTCCCGGTCACGCAGTCGGCGGTGTGACCCTGGCCGCAATTTTCTAAGCGCTTGCTTTGTATCCACCCGCTCACACCCGGACCCACGAGCCCCGAGTACCCCGCGCCCGCGCCCCGGACCACGTCGGCTCGCGGGTGCCCGCGCGGTATGTGCGTGCTGCCCGCGCACGGCCTCGGGTGGGCCGGCGCACGTCCTCGCATGCCGGGCGGGCCGGTGGCCGCTCGGGGTGCCGGTGCTTGTGGCGATCGGCGGCCGCGCGGCGGCAGCGCGAGTGCTGCCGCCGACGCCGCTGGGGTCAGACTCCGGTCGGGGTGGTGGGGGAGGGGGTGGGTTCCGGTTCGGGCAGGCGGCGGCGCTTGCGGCGCTTGAGGAGTGCCCAGGGACGGCCGCGGGGGCCGGCCGGGAGGGCCGCCGTGACCTCCGTACCGGCGTCCGAGGCGGCTTCCGCGGCGGCCCGCGCCACCGGCAGGAAGCCCTCGCGGCGGAAGGCGTCCGGGCGTTCCTCCTCGGCCGGCCACAGGCCGAGCGTCGCGCACACCGTCGGCAGGACGGCCATCGCGGCGGTCGCGTAGCCCTCCGCCGAGGGGTGGTAGTTGTCGGGGCCGAACAGCTCGCGCGGGTTGGCCTCGAACTCGGGGCCCAGCAGGTCGCCCAGCGACACCGTGCGGCCGCCCTGTTCGACGACCCCGATCGTCTGGGCGGCGGCCAGCTGGCGGGAGGTCCGGCGGGCCAGCCAGCGCAGCGGCTGCTGCACCGGCTCGATCGTGCCCAGGTCGGGACAGGTGCCGACCACCACCTCGGCGCCCGCCGTGCGCAGCCGCCGTACCGCACAGGCGAGGTGGCGGACCGAGCGGGTCGGCGGCATGCGGTGGGTCACGTCGTTCGCGCCGATCATGATCACGCAGACGTCCGGCACCCGGGCGGGGTCGGTCAGCACCAGCGACACCTGACGGTCGAGGTCGTCGGAGCAGGCGCCGGGCAGCGCCACGTTGTGCAGCCGCACCGGGCGTTCCGCCACCGCCGACAGGCCCGACGCCAGCAGGGCGCCCGGGGTCTGCCCGGCGCGGTGGACGCCCTGCCCCGCGGCCGTGGAGTCGCCGAGCATGGTCAGCCGCAGGGGAGGTTCGTCGGGGACGGTGTACGCGGTGCCGTACAGGCCGTCCGCCACCGGGACGCGGCCGCTCGTACCGTTGCCCACGTGCCGCCGGGCCAACTGCATCTCGGCCAGCAGCAGCCCGACGGCCGCCGCGCCGGCCAGTCCGATCCCACCACCGCCGTACGCGGCGCCGGCCGCGATCCGCCGGGCCACCCTCGCCCTCGACATGCTCGTCATGCCTTGCCGCCACCTCCTCGAGAAGCCGTACACCCACTCCTTGCCCCGTACGGGCCGTGGGCCAATCCCCACCGGGAGTGAACGACCGCCGTGGTCCACTGCCAGGCCATAGGCTGGCGGAACCATCACGACCACATCTTTTGCAGCATCCGGAGACAACGGTGCAATTCCACGACTCGATGATCAGCCTCGTCGGCAACACCCCGCTGCTGAGGCTCAACAGCGTGACCAAGGGCATCAAGGCGACCGTCCTGGCCAAGGTCGAGTACTTCAACCCGGGCGGATCCGTGAAGGACCGCATCGCCCTGCGCATGATCGAGGCGGCCGAGCAGAGCGGCGAGCTCAAGCCGGGCGGCACGATCGTCGAGCCGACCAGCGGGAACACCGGTGTCGGGCTGGCGATCGTGGCGCAGCAGAAGGGCTACAAGTGCATCTTCGTGTGCCCCGACAAGGTGAGCACCGACAAGATCAACGTCCTGCGGGCCTACGGCGCCGAGGTCGTCGTGTGCCCCACCGCCGTGGCTCCCGAGCACCCTGACTCCTACTACAACGTCTCCGACCGGCTGGTGCGGGAGACGCCCGGGGCCTGGAAGCCCGACCAGTACTCCAACCCCAACAACGCCCTCTCCCACTACCACTCCACCGGCCCCGAGCTGTGGGAGCAGACGGAGGGGAAGATCACCCACTTCGTGGCGGGCGTCGGCACCGGCGGCACCATCTCCGGCACCGGGCGCTACCTCAAGGACGTCAGCGACGGCCGGGTCGAGGTCATCGGCGCCGACCCCGAGGGCTCGGTGTACTCCGGCGGCTCGGGACGGCCGTACCTCGTCGAGGGCGTCGGTGAGGACTTCTGGCCGAGCGCCTACGACCGGACCGTCGCCGACGAGATCGTCGCCGTGTCGGACAAGGACTCCTTCCAGATGACCCGGCGCCTGGCCAGGGAGGAGGGCCTGCTCGTCGGCGGCTCCTGCGGCATGGCGGTGGTGGCGGCGCTGCGGGTCGCCGAGCGGCTCGGACCGGACGACGTCGTCGTGGTGCTGCTGCCGGACAGCGGCCGCGGCTACCTCAGCAAGATCTTCAACGACGAGTGGATGGCCGACTACGGCTTCCTGGAGGACGAGGGCCCGAGCGCCCGCGTCGGCGACGTGCTCAGCGACAAGGAGCACGGGGCCATCCCGTCCCTCGTGCACATGCACCCGGACGAGACCGTCGGCCAGGCCATCGAGGTCCTGCGCGAGTACGGCGTCTCGCAGATGCCGATCGTGAAGCCCGGCGCCGGCCACCCGGACGTCATGGCCGCCGAGGTCGTCGGCTCCGTCGTCGAACGGGAACTGCTCGACGCCCTGTTCACCAAGCGGGCCTCCCTCGACGACCCGCTGGAGAAGCACATGTCCGCGCCGCTGCCGCAGGTCGGCTCCGGCGAGCCGGTCGCCGACCTGATGGCCGTGCTCGGCGAGGCGGACGCGGCGATCGTTCTCGTCGAGGGCAAGCCGACCGGTGTGGTCAGCCGGCAGGACCTGCTGGCCTTCCTCGCGAAGAACGAGAAGTAGAAGAACGGGAAGCAGCGGCGAACGTCCGGTGAACGGCGGGTGCGGGCGCCGAACTTGCGGTGATCAACCACCTTCGTGGACTTCGTGAAAGTGGTACGAGCGTGTCACGTCCGCGCAGCACCCGCTTAACACGGGTCCGGCATATTCAGAGGTGTCGGCAGGGCGGGAGCGGCTCCCCGCCTCAGCCGGCGCCGAACGTCCAAGGACCTCCGGAGCGGCTCCCGGACCTCCATGGACGCCACGGACGCGCAGCCCGGCCTGACCCGGCCCGCGTCCCTCGCGGGGACCGCCGTCGTCCCGCCCCCCGGCAACGGGGGTGCGGCGGTCCCCGCGCACCACTCTTCTACGCGCGTCCCGCCCCGCGTTCCTGCCTGGCGGGCGCGGGCGCTCACTCCTCCCAGCCGCCGCCGTCCTCGGCGCCCTTGCGGCGGCGGCCGAAGAGGTGCGGGTTGGCGCGCGCCGCCTGGAAGGCGTTGACGCCGACGATGCCGGCCCAGGCGACGAGCAGGCCGGGCAGACGGGCGACGCCCCCGCCGATGGCGGACAGCGGGATCGCCAGCACCAGCGTCACGATGCCGAAGCCGAACCGCTCCCCCCAGGAGTCGGTGGGCCTCGGCGTCCGGGCGCCCCGTGCCACCACCATCTGCTGCTCGGCCAGCTGCCGGCGCACCCGGCGCTCGACGGCGCCGTCGATCCGCTGGTCGACCTTCTCCAGGAACGAGTCGACCAGCGCGGACTCGTACTCCTCGCCCAGTTCCCCGCGGGCCCGCAGGGTGGCGTTGAGTTCCTTCTTGAGTTCGGTGTCGCGCGCGTCCATCCCCGTCTCCTCTTCCCGCCGACTTTCCCGTCGACGGGTCCACGGTAGGCAGGCGGCACGCCCGCCGCACTGGGGTTAGCCCCCCTGTCGGGGGTCGGGTCCACCGGTCGCCCTGCATAGGGTCATGCAGGGTTCTTACTATCTGAATAGGGTGGGCCGGTCGATCTCTGGAGGGAGCGGGGCATGAGCGCACGGACCACAGGGGTGGCCGACAGCCAGGCCGCACCGGCCGGACCGGCCGCCGGGGTGGCCGACAGCCCGGCCGCACGGCTGCAGGCGCTGTTCGAGGGGCACCGGCTGACGCCGACGCAGCGGCGCATCGCGCACAGCATGGTCCGGCGGGCCGCCGACGTCCCCTTCCTGTCCAGCGTGGAGCTGGCCGAGCTGGCCGGGGTCAGCCAGCCGTCCGTGACCCGTTTCGCCGTCGCCCTCGGCTTCGACGGCTACCCGGCGCTGCGCCGGCACCTGCGCGAGGTCGCGCCCGCCGAGCCGGCCGCCGACGCGGGACCGTACAACGCCTACCAGCAGGCGGTGGAGGCCGAGATCGAGAACCTGCGGCACCTCGCCGAGGTGCTGGCCGACCCGCGTCCCGTGCAGCGGGCCGGGCGGATCCTCGCCGCCTCGCGGCCGCTGCCCGTCCTCGGCCTGCGGGCCGCCGCCTCCCAGGCCCACGGCTTCGCCTACTTCGCCGCCAAGGTCCATCCGGACGTCCGGCTGCTCAACGAGGGCGGCACGATGATCCAGGACCGCATCGAGGCGGCCGTCCGGGCCGGGGCCCGTGCGCTGCTGTGCTTCGCCCTGCCCCGGCATCCGCGCGAGGTGGTGGACACGCTGGCGTTCGCCAGGGAGGCCGGGCTGACCGTCGTCACCGTCGCCGACTCGGCGTTCGCGCCGGTCGCCAAGGTGTCCGACCTGCTGCTGCCGGCCCCCGTCGGCACCGGCCTGGCCTTCGACACCGCCTGCGCGCCGATGCTGCTGGGCCGGGTCCTGCTGGAGGCGATGTGCGACGACCTGCCCGAGGCGCAGGCCCGCCTGGAGGAGTTCGACGCGCGCGCCGCGACCCGGGGTCTGTTCGTGGAGTAGGCGGGCGCGGCCGGATGCGGCGCTTCCTCAGACTCGTCTCACCTTCGCTCGCTAATCTGCCCGCCGGACAAGCACTGTGCCTGGACGACGAGGAGGGTGAACGTGGCACGCGGAGATCGTCGGGCGTACGGCCTGGCTCGGGTGGCCGTCGTCGTACGCGCGGGGGCGGCGCCCCTGTGGTGGCTCGGAGTTTTCTCGGCGGGCGTCGGGCTGCTGGTGCCGGGGCTGACCGGGCGCCGGATCGGCGTGATGGCCGGGGCGGCGCTGTTCATCGTCGCGGCGGCCGTGGTGGTGTGCGCGCGGCGCAGGCGATACGCCGGGCTCGCCCGCTCCGCCGTCCGCGCCGGCAAGCACGATGTGTTGCAGGACCGTGCGGTGAGCGTGCGCAACTGGCGCCGCGGGCACCGCTGGTGGCTGCTGCTGGGCTTCGCCGTCGCGCTCGGCGGTTCGTTCGCCGTGCCCGCCGCGGGCGGCATGCTGCTCGCCGGGTGCGGCGCCGGACTGCGGCTGAAGGCGGCCTGGCTCGGGCGGCTGGAGAGGACCGGGGACGCCCTGCTGTGGGTGCGGGTCGACTGGCTCGCCGCGAACGGCGGGCGCCCGGCCGGCAAGGCGGTCAAGGGGTACCGCAGCACGGGCATCGCGGCGGGCGACGCGGCCCCGGGCGGGGCGCGGCGCCGCACCGCGGCGCTCGTCTGAGGGGAGGGAGGTCAGACCTCCAGCTCCTCCTCGATCCTCTTCAGCTGGTGGCGGGCCATCGCCAGGTTGGCCCGCTTGCCGTCGAGCACCAGGTAGAGGAAGAGGCCGTTGCCGCCGCGGCCGCTGAGCAGGCGGATCAGGTGGTACTGGTCGGACAGCGTGATCAGGATGTCCTCGATCTGGCCCTTGAGCCCCAGGTGCTCCATCGTGCGCATCTTGGCGCGGACGACGTCGGTGTTGCCGGCGGCGGCGACGTTGAGGTCGAAGCTCTTGCCGCCGCCCATCGTGCCGAGCGCCATGCCGCTGGTGTAGTCGACGAGCGCGACGCCGGTCGCGCCCTCGATGGAGGCGAGCGCTTCCTTCAGTGCGGTCTCGGTGTTGGCCATGACGGTGGTTCCTCTCGGTTCGACTGTGCGTGTCAACTGTGCGTGTCGGTAACGGGATCGGTGGTCGCCGGACGCGGGGCGCGCGCGGTGCCGGTGCCGGTGCGGGCGCCGGCGGCCTTGGCGGCGGGTTTCGCGGACCTGGCCTGCCGCGCGGACGCCGTGCCCGCCCGGCGCTCGTCGAGGAGTTCGCCGATGCGGGCGCCGGCGCGGCGGCCCTCCAGCAGGAGACGGCCGACGTTGACCCGGTCCTGGGCGAGCAGGGTCAGCACGGCGGTGGGGCCGGCCGCGTACGCGGCGACGTAGCCGTAGCCGCCGCGCACCAGCAGTTCGCGGAAGTCGCCCTGCCCTGTCGCGTCCGTCAGCTTCACGGCGAGGCCGTGCGCGCTCGTGATCAGCACGGCCACGCCCTCCGGTGCGACGCCCGGGGTGTCCTGGGCGAGGACGGCGCCGTCGACGCCGGTCGCGAGGGCGCCGGTGAGCTGGGGCACGCGGGCCCGCAGGCGGCGCAACTCGTCGAGGATGTCTGGGTCGGCAGCCATCCGGGGTCTCCTCTCAAAGGGCCTCCAGCGCATCCCTGAGCCTCTTCAGCAAGGTGATATGGGGGTCGGTCGACAGGTGCGCCGGCAGCGGGCCGGCGAGGTCGGGGGGCGGGTCGCCGCCGGGGGCCGGACCGCGGCCGGGTGCGGGAGTGGGCGGGGGCGCCGAAGCGGGTGCGGGGCCGGGGGCGGGTGCGGGACTCCGGCCGGGGGCGGGGCCGCGCAGGACTCCGGCCGCGGTCAGCCGCCGTACGTCCACCAGGGTGTGGAAGGCCGGCCGGCCGAGTTCCCGGGCGATGTCCGTGGCGGTGCGGACGCCGTTCACCCGGTCCAGGACCGCCCGCTGGCGGCGGGTCATGGCGGGGGCCGCGGCGAGGCCGGTGCGCAGCAGCGGGGCGTCGTCCGTGTGCGGGTCCGGCCAGATGCGGTGCAGCAGGTCCCGGCGGCGCAGCGTCTCACGCTGCACGGCCTCCACGGAGACCGGGCGCACGGCAGGCCGGCCGGCGTCGCCGTAGCGGAACCGGCCGGGGGTGCTGCTGGGTGCCAGGGCGAAGAACGCCGCGTCGTACAGGGCGGCCAGGTGGCACAGCTCCAGCGTGCCGAAGGGGAGCCGGCCGCTGTCGGCCAGGGCGCGGGCGGTGTGCAGGCGGTCGCCGTCGGCCGCGGCGAGCGCCTGCCGCCAGGTGCCCGCGGCGAGCGTGCCGTGCGCGGTGAGCAGGACGTCCAGTCCGGGCGCCGCCGGGCTCTCGGCGTTCACCACCCGGCCCTCGGCGAGGTGGAGCGTGCCGCGCTCGCGCACCAGGACGCCGGTGGCCCGCTCGTCGGCGAGCCGGGACAGCATGGGGGAGACCCCGGACCGGCCGCGCCCGCGTGGCTCCGCCCTGTCCCGCACGGGCAGTCTCGCGGGCTCGGTCGTCCCGGCGACGGTCATGCCAGCACCAGCCGTTCCGCCATCTCGCCCAGGCGGATGCGGGCCAGCGCCAGGTTGCCCTCCGCGCGGGTGAGCCACAGGTGCAGCACCACGCTGCCGTCGAAGGACGTCCCCACGAACCGCAGCACGTGGTAGCTGTCCCGGTTGCTGAGGATCAGGTCCTCGACCGGCGGATCGACGTCCGCGCCCGGGTCGCCGCCGGGATCGTCGGCCGGCGCGAAGACGTGCTGCTCCGCGGCGAGCCGGGCGATCTCGGCGGCCTCGGCGGCAGCCGTCTCGTGATCGCCCCCCGGTGATTCGCCCACGGCGCCCAGGGCAAGCCCGCTGATCCAGTCGACCAGTGCGGCGCCCCGGGCACCGGGCAGTCGCATGGCTTCCAGCAGGCACTCGTCGATTCCGGGCACCGTGGTTCCCCTCCCGCCTGGGGTTCGGCTGAGTGACGCCGAAACTACGCAACGTGTGCGCGACGGGTGAGGCTTCCGGCATTTTCCGGCGGAACATGCTCCGGGCCACTAGGGTGGGTCGATTTTCCAGGTCGCGAAAACAGCGGAAAACCGGGGAACTGCAGAGCTTCGAACGTGTGTCAACGGCGGCTGGGAGCGCCCAGGGTGGTGAGCGAACCGGCGTGCGCCCCTCCCGACTCGGCGACCACCTCGGCCAGGCTCTGCTCCTCGCGCACGGTCGCGAAGGCGACGCCGCCGCGGCCGTCCGGCGCGAAGCCATGGATCGCGGGCCGGACCAGGGAGTTGTAGGCGTAGTGGTGCGCGAAGTAGTACGCGCCGGTGTCCAGCGCCGCCACATGGTCGCCCTGTTCGAGCAGCGGGAGGGGGCGGGCCTCGGCGAGCAGGTCGCCCGCGAAGCACGCCGGGCCGGCCACGTCCTGCACGACCGGCGGCCCCTGCTTCGGCCGCCCCCTGGTGTCGTACGCGGCGACGCGCAGCGGCCACGCCCCCGGCACGTACACCGTCCGCGTCGCCACCTGCACGCCCGCGTGCGTCACCGCGACCGGCCGCCCGCCGGCGCTCTTGGCGTACTCCACCCGGGCCACCACCGTGCCGTGCTTGGCCAGCAGCGACCGCCCGAACTCGGTGACCAGCCCGTACCGCCCGTCGAACAGCCCCGGCACCGTCTCCCGCAGCAGCCGCGCGTACCGCGCGTACGTCGGTGTCGTCGCGTCCGAGGAGAAGTTCACCGGCAGCCCGCCGCCGATGTCGATCGTGTCGACCTGCCGCCGCCCGACGCGCCGGTTGATCTCCTCGGCGAGCGCGTACGTCTCGGCCACGCCCTGCGCCATCAGCGGCAGCGGGACGCCCTGCGAACCGGTGTGCGCGTGCAGCCGGGTCAGCCACGGCCGCTCGGCGTACGCCCGCACCACCCAGGCGCGCGCCCCCTCGTCGCGCAGCGCCACCCCGAACTTCGAGGTCGTGGTGGCCGTCGACAGCGCTTCGATGGCGCCCCCGCCGACCTGCGGGTTCACCCGGAGCCCGAGCGGGGAGCGACTGGCGGTGGTCCGCATCAGGCCGTCGATGCGCGCCAGCTCCTGCGGATTGTCGGCGTTGACGGCGATCCCCCGTTCCAGTGCCTCGCGCAGCTCGGCCGGCGTCTTGGCGGGCGAGTCGAGGACCGTCCGCGCGGGCGGCACTCCGGCCGCCCGCGCGAGTGCCAGCTCGCCCGGGCTCGCCACCTCCGCCCCGATGCCCTCCTCGTGCAGCAGCCGCAGCACCGGCACCAGCGGGGTCGCCTTCACGGCGAAGGCGTGCAGCACCGGCGTGCCGGGGGCGACGACCGCCTCGAACGCGGCCCGCAGCCGCGCCGCCGACTCCCGGATGCCCGTGACGTCCAGGAGGCCGACGATGGGGGTGGCGGGCCCCAGCAGCCCCTGCTCCACGGCGGCCCGCACGGCCGCGTCCCGCCGCGCGGCCCGGTCCTCGTCGCGGTCCGCGTCCCGCCGCGCGGCCCGGTCGTCGTCATGGCCCTGGGCAGGCCGGCCGACCCGGTCGTCCTGGGCGGCGTCGTCGCGCCGGGTGGCCCGGTCCTCGTCGCGGTCGCTGTCCCTGTCCACCGCATCCCCGTCCTGTCGTCGCCGCAGCCGCCCGCGGCCGTCTCTCCAGCCAAACATCCGCGACGCGCCGGTGCGGACGCAAGAACGTGTTGACTAGTTCTATTCAGAAAGTCAGGATGTGAATAACTGCAGCAAGAATCCGGTCGTGATCCGCCAGGAGGCAGCCCCATGTCAGGACCCCGCCCCGTACGATCCCCCCGCGGTACGGAACTCAGTGCCCTGGGCTGGCAGCAGGAAGCCGCCCTGCGGATGCTGCAGAACAACCTCGACCCCGAGGTCGCCGAGCACCCCGACAAGCTCGTCGTCTACGGCGGCACCGGCAAGGCGGCCCGCGACTGGCGCTCCTTCGACGCGATGGTCCGCACCCTGAGGACCCTCAAGCAGGACGAGACCATGCTGGTCCAGTCCGGCCGCCCGGTCGGCGTCATGCAGACCCACGAGTGGGCCCCGCGTGTCCTCATCGCCAACTCCAACCTGGTCGGCGACTGGGCCACCTGGGAGGAGTTCCGCCGCCTGGAGGCCCTCGGCCTGACCATGTACGGCCAGATGACCGCCGGCTCCTGGATCTACATCGGCACCCAGGGCATCCTCCAGGGCACCTACGAGACCTTCGCCGCCGTCGCCGCGAAGAAGTTCGGCGGCACCCTCGCCGGGACGATCACCCTCACCGCCGGGCTCGGCGGCATGGGCGGCGCGCAGCCGCTCGCGGTCACCATGAACGACGGCGTGGCGATCTGCATCGACTGCGACCCGCGCGCCATCGAGCGCCGCATCGAGCACCGCTACCTCGACGTACGGGCCGACTCCCTCGACCACGCCCTCCAGCTGGCCGTCGAGGCCCGTGACGCCCGCCGCCCGCTGTCCATCGGCGTCCTGGGCAACGCCGCCGAGCTCGTCCCGCAGCTCCTCGCCATGGGCGCCCCCGTCGACATCGTCACCGACCAGACCTCGGCCCACGACCCGCTGGCCTACCTGCCGCTCGGCGTCGCCTTCGAGGACATGGCCGAGGCCGCCGCCAAGGACCCGGCCGGGTTCACCACCCGCGCCCGCGAGTCGATGGCCCGGCACGTGGAGGCCATGGTCGGCTTCATGGACGCCGGCGCCGAGGTCTTCGACTACGGCAACTCCATCCGCGGCGAGGCCAAACTCGCCGGGTACGACCGGGCGTTCGCCTTCCCCGGCTTCGTCCCCGCCTACATCCGCCCGTTGTTCTGCGAGGGCAAGGGCCCCTTCCGCTGGGCCGCGCTGTCGGGCGACCCGGCCGACATCGCCAGGACCGACAAGGCGATCCTGGAGCTGTTCCCGGAGAACGAGTCCCTGGCCCGCTGGATCAGGATGGCCGGCGAGCGGGTCCACTTCCAGGGCCTGCCCGCCCGTATCTGCTGGCTCGGCTACGGCGAGCGGGACAAGGCCGGCGAGCGCTTCAACGACATGGTGGCGAGCGGGGAACTGGCCGCACCGGTCGTCATCGGGCGCGACCACCTCGACTGCGGCTCGGTGGCCTCCCCCTACCGGGAGACCGAGGCGATGCTCGACGGGTCCGACGCGATCGCCGACTGGCCGCTGCTCAACGCCATGGTCAACGTGGCCTCGGGCGCCTCCTGGGTCTCCATCCACCACGGCGGCGGCGTCGGCATGGGCCGGTCGATCCACGCCGGGCAGGTGACGGTGGCCGACGGCACGCCGCTGGCCGGGGAGAAGATCCGCCGCGTGCTCACCAACGACCCCGGCATGGGCGTCATCCGGCACGTGGACGCGGGCTACGACATCGCGGAGTCGGTCGCCCACGAGCGCGGCGTGCGCATCCCGATGCGTGAGGGTGACGAGGCGTGAACCGGTACGAAGGCGTGGACCGGTACGCGAACGGGACCGGCGCTCCCTCCGCGGGCGCCGGGGTCCCTTCGCCGCCCGCCCCGGCCGGCGCCCCGGCCGGCACCCCGGTCGACGCCCCGGCCGGTGTGCCACGGGCCGTCGCGCCGCCCGTCGCGGCCGGTGACTCCTTCCACGAGATGTGGGACCGGTTGCGCCCCGTCGGCCGGCACCCCGAGTCCGGCGGCTACCGCCGGTTCGCCTGGACCGGCGCCGACGCCGAGTGCCGGGCCTGGTTCCGGGAGCAGGCGGAGGCGCGCGGACTCGCCCTCGAGGTCGACCGCAACGGCAACCAGTGGGCCTGGCTGGGCGATCCGGCGCAGGGGGACGCCGTCGTCACCGGGTCGCATCTAGACTCCGTGCCCGACGGGGGCGCCTTCGACGGCCCCCTGGGCGTCGTGTCGGCCTTCGCCGCCCTGGACGAACTGCGCGGCAGGGGAGCGCGGTTCGCGAGGCCCCTGGCCGTCGTCAACTTCGGCGACGAGGAGGGCGCCCGGTTCGGGCTCGCCTGCGTCGGCTCACGGCTGACCGCCGGGAAGCTCACCGCCCGGCAGGCGCACCTGCTGACCGACGCCGACGGAGTCACCCTCCCCCGGGCCATGGAGGCCGCCGGATACGACCCCGAGGCCATCGGACCGGACCCGGAACGGCTCGCCCGCATCGGCGCGTTCGTCGAACTGCACGTCGAGCAGGGCCGGGCCCTCGACCTGTCCGGCGACCCGGTCGGCATCGCGAGTTCCATCTGGCCGCACGGACGCTGGCGGTTCGACTTCCGCGGCGAGGCCAACCACGCGGGCACCACCCGGCTGGCGGACCGCCGCGACCCCATGCTGCCGTACGCCGAGGCCGTGCTCGCCGCCCGTCGTGAGGCCCGGCTGGCCGGCGCCGTCGCCACCTTCGGCAAGGTCGCGGTCGAGCCGAACGGCGTCAACGCCGTCCCGTCCCTGGTGCGCGGCTGGCTCGACTCCCGCGCCGCCGACCAGGAGAGCCTGGACACCGTGGTCGCGGCGGTGGAGGCCGCGGCCCGCGACCACGCCCGGGAACACGGCGTCGACCTGGACGTCGTCCGCGAGTCCTTCACGCCGGTCGTCGAGTTCGACCACGCCCTGCGCGACGAGATCGCCCGCATTTTGGGAACCGGGAACCGGGAGAGCGATCGGCTGAATGTGCCCGTGCTGGGTACCGGAGCAGGACACGACGCCGGGATCCTCGCCGGGAGCATTCCGACCGCCATGCTGTTCGTGCGCAACCCCACCGGCGTCTCGCACTCCCCGGCCGAGTCCGCGGCCGAGGACGACTGCGCCGCCGGGGTGCTCGCGCTCGCCGACGTACTGGAAGGACTGGCCTGCAGGTGACGGCGACCCACACGTACTGGCTGGAGCACGCCTGGCTCGGCACCCACGTCGAGCCGGGGGTCGCCGTCGAGGTCGCGGACGGCCGCGTCACCGCCGTCCGCGGGGACACGCCCGCCCCGCCGCCCGGCGCCGCGATCCTGCGCGGCCTGACCCTCCCCGGCCTCGCCAACGCGCACAGCCACGCCTTCCACCGTGCCCTGCGCTCCACCGTCCAGGTCGGCTCCGGCACCTTCTGGACCTGGCGCGAGATCATGTACGCGACCGCCGACCGGCTGACCCCGGACACCTACCACGCCCTCGCCCGCGCCGTGTACGCCGAGATGGCGCTGGCCGGGATCACGGCTGTCGGCGAGTTCCACTACGTGCATCACGCCCCCGGCGGCACGCCCTACGCCGACCCCAACGCGATGGGCGAGGCGCTGATCGCGGCCGCCGCCGAGGCCGGCATCCGCATCACCCTCCTCGACACCGCCTACTTCTCCTCCGGCTTCGGCGAGCCGCCAGGCGCCCACCAGCTCCGCTTCTCCGACGGACACGCCGACGCCTGGGCCGAACGCTGTTCAGTTCTCAAGGAACGGGATCACGCGCGGATCGGAGCGGCGATCCACTCCGTGCGGGCCGTGCCGGCGGCCCAGCTTGCGACCGTGGCGCGGTGGGCCGAGCAGCGGCGCGCCCCGCTGCACGTGCACCTGTCCGAGCAGACCGCCGAGAACGACGCCTGCCTGGCCGCCCACGGCTGCACGCCCACCCGGCTGCTCGCCGACCACGGCGTCCTCGGCCGGCGCACCACCGGCGTCCACAACACGCACCTCACCGACGAGGACATCGCCCTGATCGGCGGCAGCGGTACCGGCACCTGCATGTGCCCGACCACCGAGCGGGACCTCGCGGACGGCATCGGACCCGCCGCCGCGCTGCAGGCCGCGGGCTCCCCGCTCAGCCTCGGCTCCGACAGCCACGCCGTCGTCGACCTGCTGGAAGAGGCGCGCGCCATGGAACTGGACGAACGGCTGCGCACTCGCACCCGCGGCCACTGGACGGCCGCCGCCCTGCTGCGCGCCGCCTCCGCCGACGGTCACGCCGCGCTCGGCTGGGACGGGGCGGGCCGGATCGGACCGGGCGCGCTCGCCGACTTCACGACGATCGCGCTGGACTCGGTCAGGACGGCCGGCGCACTGCCCCGGCTCGGCGCCGAGACCGCCGTATTCGCCGCGACGGCGGCCGACGTGCGGCACACGGTCGTCGCGGGCCGGCACATCGTGCGCGACGGGGCGCACACCCTCGTGCCGGACGTGCCGCAGGCCCTCGCGCGGGCCGTCGCGGCTCTGCGCGACGGAAACCCACCATCACCGAGGACGCCATGAGCAGCAGCACAGCCATCGTCAACATCGCCACGCTGATCACCAACGACCCCTCCCTCGGTGACGGATCTCCCCTCGGAGCGATCCAGGACGCGGCGCTCGTCATCGACGGCGAACGGGTCGTGTGGACCGGTGAGTCAAGCAAAGCACCCGCCACTGACAACCGGGTCGACGCCGAGGGCCGGGCGGTCCTGCCCGGCTTCGTCGACTCGCACTCCCACCTGGTCTTCGCGGGGGACCGGACCCGGGAGTTCAACGCCCGCATGTCCGGCCGGGCCTACCGCGCGGGCGGCATCCGCACCACCGTCGCCGCCACCCGCGCCGCGGGCGACGAGGAACTGGAGGCCAACCTCACCCGCTACCTCGCCGAGGCCCTGCGCCAGGGCACGACCACCATGGAGACCAAGTCCGGCTACGGCCTGACCGTCGCCGACGAGGCCCGCGCCCTGCGCATCGCCGCCCGCCACACCGATGAGGTCACCTACCTCGGCGCCCACGTCGTCCCCGAGGAGCACGCCGACGACCCGGCCGGCTACGTCGACCTGGTCACCGGCGAGATGCTCGACGCCTGCGCGCCGCACGCCCGCTGGATCGACGTCTTCTGCGAGAAGGGCGCCTTCGACGGCGACCAGGCCCGCGCGATCCTCACCGCCGGCCGGGCCAGGGGCCTGCGCCCGCGCGTCCACGCCAACCAGCTGTCGCACGGCCCCGGCGTCCAGCTCGCGGTCGAGCTGGGCGCGGCCAGCGCCGACCACTGCACCCACCTCACCGACGCCGACGTCGACGCCCTCGCGCACGGCGACACGGTGGCGACCCTGCTGCCCGGCGCGGAGTTCTCCACCCGCGCCGAGTGGCCGGACGCCCGGAGCCTGCTGGACGCCGGGGCCACCGTCGCGCTGTCCACGGACTGCAACCCGGGCTCGTCGTTCACCTCGTCCATGCCGTTCTGCGTCGCGCTCGCCGTGCGGGACATGCGGATGACGCCGGACGAGGCGGTGTGGTCGGCGACGGCGGGCGGGGCGGCGGCCCTGCGCCGGGACGACATCGGCCGCCTCCGGCCCGGCATGTACGCGGACCTGATCGTCCTCGACGCGCCGAGCCACGTCCACCTGGCCTACCGCCCGGGCGTCCCGCTGGTCACCGGCGTCTGGCGGCGGGGCAGGCGCCTTCACTGACCGGGCGGCGACCGGTCGGCCGCATCCGGGCGGCCCACCCGCGAGTGGCCCGAGTGGCCGCCTGCGAGCGGCCGCCCGGGAGCGGAAGCGGCCGCCCGGGAACGGGCGGCCATGAGCGGTGCGTGGGCGGGTGTCCGGGAGCAGGCGTCACTCCTCGACGGTCAGCCCCTCGCGCAGCCGCACCAGCGTCCGCGACAGCAGCCTGGAGACGTGCATCTGCGAGATGCCCAGCTCCTCGCCGATCTCCGACTGGGTCATGCCCGCCACGAATCGCAGGGAGAGGATCTTCCGGTCGCGCGGCGGCAGCCCGGCGATCAGCGGCTTCAGCGACTCGACGTACTCGATGCCCTCGATGCCGTGGTCCTCGTAGCCGATGCGGTCCGCGAGCGCGCCCTCCGCGTCGTCCTCCTCCGGCTGGGCGTCCAGCGAGGAGGCGGTGTACGCGTTCGACGCCGCCATGCCCTCGACGACCTCGTCGTTGGAGATGCCGAGACGTTCGGCCAGCTCCGCCACCGTCGGCGCGCGGTCCAGCTGCTGGGCCAGCTCGTCACCGGCCTTGGCCAGGTCGAGCCGCAGCTCCTGGAGCCGGCGCGGGACGCGCACGGACCACGAGGTGTCGCGGAAGAATCGTTTGATCTCGCCGACGATGGTCGGCATCGCGAACGTGGGGAACTCCACCCCGCGCGAGACCTCGAAGCGGTCGATCGCCTTGATCAGGCCGATGGTGCCGACCTGGACGATGTCCTCCATCGGCTCGCTGCGGGAGCGGAACCGGGACGCGGCGAACTTGACCAGGGCGAGATTCAGCTCCACGAGCGTGTTGCGGACGTAGGCGTACTCGTGGGTGCCTTCTTCGAGGGATTCCAGCCGCTCGAAGAGGGTCTTGGAAAGGGCGCGGGCGTCGACCGGTCCCACCTCGTCGTACGGGGGGATCTCCGGGAGCCCGGCAAGCCCGGCGGCAGCGTCCGCGTCATCGTCCTCTGCGGTGTCCAGAGGTTCCGGAAGGGGTGCCGGCGTCTCCTGACGGGAACGCGATGCGTCGAGCCGGGGTGACATGGGGTCCTCCATCGTTCTCGGCATATGGCTGCCGAAGCCAGTACCTGCACTGCGGTGTGCGGCGCCTCCAAAGCCGGCCGTGTCGGTTGCGTGTTTATCTAGCCCTACCCGCTTCCCCGAGCCCCTCGCAAGTGCGCTACGTGGGGAAATGTCAGTTTGCTTGGGGTTGTTCGGGTGTCGGAGAGTGTGGAGAAGGCGTAGTGTTCGAGGGCGTCAGTCAGCAGCCTCGACGTCGGGAGAGAGAGACGGCATGGACCGCGGGACGGTCGGCAGCGCACAGTCTGGCCGGCTAATGGTGGAGGTTCGGGAAGAGGGCTCCAGTGCCGTCGTGACCCCGGCGGGCGAGTTGGACCACCACACGGCCGATCTGTTGCGTGAGCCCCTCGAGGACTGCCTCGACAAGGGACACAAGCGGTTGGTCGTGGACTGCTCACGGCTGGAGTTCTGCGACTCCACCGGGCTGAACGTGCTGCTCGGCGCGCGGCTGAAGGCCGAGGCGGCGGGCGGCGGGGTGCACCTCGCGGGGATGCTGCCCGTGGTGGCACGGGTCTTCGAGATCACGGGGGCGGACGCGGTGTTCGCCATCCATGACACGCTGGAGGCGGCCCTCGCCGACGAGGCCGACGAGGCGGGCTGACCCGGTGGGCGGTCCGGTGCCGTGTCCCGGCCGCCCCGCGCGACCGGCACTTTCCGGGCGTCACGCCTTCCGCGCCGAAACGAGGGGTGTTCCGCCGGTCCGGTCGGGCAGGAGACATCCTGAAACGTTGTCGGCAGGCAGAGCGGCGCATCCGCCGCCCGGCCACGTACTGACTCTTGAATGATGAACTGGTGAATCGGTGAGGTGAAGCGCTGATGAGCACCACCCGGCCTTGCTCGCCGGGCGACCGCGGCCCGGAGCCCAGCGGCGCTTCCGGGGCGTCCGAGGGGGGCGCGCCCGTGACCGGGGCGTCCGGCGGGGACGCGACCGCGTCGTCAGCGGCATCATCCGCATCGTCCGGGGGGCGCCAGGTCCGCAGACTGAGCTTCGACGGTGAGAGCGGGGTCGTGCCGCTCGCCCGCGACTTCACCCGTCAGGCGCTGTACGCGTGGGGATGGCTGCCCGCCGCCACCGCCGACCGGCGGGCCGCCGCCGAGGACGTCCTGCTCGTCGTCTCCGAACTGGTCACCAACGCCTGCCTGCACGCCGAGGGGCCGGACGAGCTGGGGATCACCTGCGACAACAAGGTGATCCGGGTGGAGGTCTCCGACCGCGGCGGTGGCCAGCCGGCGCCGCGCAACCCGCACCGCGCGGGCCGCCCCGGCGGTCACGGCATGTTCATCGTGCAGCGGCTGTGCCTGGACTGGGGGGTCGTACGCACGCCCGGAGCGGCGGGCAAGACCGTCTGGGCGGAGCTCGGCGCACCGGCCTGAGCCGACCCCCGACCGCGGGTTCCCGGACCGACCGCCGCGGCACCGTGCCGGGCCCTGCCGAGACGTACGACGCGGGGGCGCCGGCCGCCCCTGCCCCGGCGTGCAGGCCGAGTCCGGCACCGGTCGGACGCTCGCGCCCGTCGGTCCGGGGCCCGACTGTCACCGAGGTCGGCCCGCGGGGCGGGGCGCCGCCCGAACGTCAACTTCCCCGTATGCGTGCCGGATCCGCACAACTCCGGCCCGTACCGTGTCTTCCCCTCTTCCGGCCCCGGGCGTACCTTGACGGCCCTATCTGATGTGCCGTCAGGAAGCGTCAGGAGACAGGTAAGGGAGCGGAACCGTGTCGTACCGGAAACGAACCGCCGCGCTCGCGTCCGCCGCGGCCCTGGCCGGCTCGGCGGTGCTGATGACCGCCCCCGCAGCCCACGCCGAGGTCGTCGACGTCGACTACCGGTGCAAGACGCCGATCGGCGACAAGAGCGCCGTCTCGCCCATCGACATCAAGGGCGTCAAGAGCGGCAACGGATACCGGATCACCATGTCGTGGCAGAAGGGCGTCTCCTCCAGCCCGGTCGAACTGGGCAAGGGCGCGATGAACCCGAGCGCGACCATCGAGCTGGGCGGCGCCGACAGCGGCACGCTGTCCGTCAGCGGGCCAGCCAACCAGGCCGCCATCCCCGCCGACACGCCCATCAAGATCAGCGACCTGTCGGGCACGTACACCCCGAAGAAGACCGGCAAGGTCACCTTCACCGCGGGCGTGCTGACCATCAAGGCGCTCGGCACCACCACCACCTGCACGCCGTCGAAGGACCCGGGACCGTCGCTCACCCTCGACGTGACGGCAGCGGGCGGCGGCTCCTCCGGCGGTTCCTCGGGCAGCTCCTCGAGCGGCGCCGGCACCGGCGACAGCCTCCCGCAGACCGGGCCCGAGGACTCGGCGATCGCCCTCGGCACCCTCGGCGGCACCGTGCTGCTCACGGGCGCGGCGGGCGTGCTCTGGCTGACGCGGCGCCACCAGCCGGCCCGCCGCTGACCCCCGGCCGTACGAACGAAGCCGTACGAACGAAGCGCTCGTACGCAGCCGTACGAACGAGGCCGTACGAACGTGGCCGCCGCGCCTTCCCGCTGGAGCCGCCGATGCCGTCCGCCGCACGTGTCGCCCTCTGCCTGCCCGCCCTGCTCCTGCTGACCGCCGCCCCGGCGGCCTCCGCGGCCGACGGCTGGTCCCTCGCGCCCGTCGGCGGTTCCCGCCCCGCCTTCTACGCCGAGGGCGCCGCGGGCACGGTCCTGCGGGACACGGTGTCCGTGACGAACCGCGGCGGGCGGGCGGTCACCGTGCGGCTTTACGGCAGCGGCGTCCACGTGGTCTTCGCCGCCGCCAGGGTCCGGGTCCCGGCCCGCACCCGTGCCGACGTGCCCTTCACCGTGACCGCCTCCGGCGACCGGGCCGGCGAGATCGTCGCCCGTGACGCCGACGGCCGTTCCCGGTCGGTGCCGCTGCGGCTGAGGGCCGGCGGGCCCGCCCTGTCCGCGCTGACCGTCGAGCACGTGACCGTGCGCGGCGACGGCATCGCCTACGAGCTCGTCAACCGCGGCACGACCGTCCTGGCGCCCCGGCTCGCCGTGCACGCCGACGGCCTGTTCGGCGCGGTCCTCGACCGGCCCCCGCGCAGCCTGCCGGTCCGGCTGCCGCCCGGCCGCCGCCTGCGGCTCACCGAGCCCTGGTCCGGCCGCCCGGCGCTGGACGCGGTCGACGTGCGGCTGACGGTGACCGCGGCGGGCGGGGCGCGCGACAGCGCGACGACGCGGACGCGCTTCGTGCCCCGGGGCGCGGTGCCGGGGGCCGCCGGGGCGGTGGCGGCCGCGGGCGCCCTGTTCGCCGTACGGCGTCGCGCGCGCCGTACGGATGGCGCAGCACCCGCGTCCCCGTCCACGGAGGCCGAGCCGACGGGAGCGGGGACGTGAGGGGCACGGTGCGGATCGCGGCGCCGGCGGCGGTGCTCGCCTTGCTGTTGTTGCTGCTGCCGTCGTCGGCGGGCACCGCGATGGCCGACGGCCGGCCGGCCGTCGAGCTGTCGACGTCCCAGGCGGGCACCGGCGGCTCGGTCACCGTCCGGGGCAGCGACTGGCGGGCGCACGCGCTGCTGATGATCCTGATCTGCGGACAGGCGGTGCCGTCGCGCGGCGTGCCCGGCGGCACCAACTCCTGCGCCAACGCCGACGGCCGGGCCGTCACCACCGACGCCCACGGCTCCTTCCGCCGGAAGCTGCCGGTCGCCGAGCCGCCGGTGCCGTGCCCGTGCGTGGTGCACGTGGCCACCGTGACCGGCGCGCGGGCCGAGGCCGACGCGATATTCCAGGTGGCCGGGCACGCCGTCGAACCGCTGCCCGCCCAGCCGGCCGGCGGACGCCTGTCGGTCCTCACCGACACCCGGCTCGACGGTTCGAGAGGGCTGCTCACCTGGTTCGGCGCCCCGCCCGCGGGCACGCTGGTCCTCACCGTCGGCAACGTCGGCACGTCCGCCGTGAAGGACCCGGTCTTCCAGGTCGGCACCTCCCACGGGGTGTTCGCCCCGCAGTGGGAGGACCAGCGGTGGCACGGCACGATCCGGCCCGGGAAGCGGGCGCGGATCGAACTGCCCGTCGAGCTCACGGGGGGCGCGCACGGCGACTACACCGTCTCCCTCAAGTACGGCGGAAAGGTCCTCGTCGAACAGCCCTGGGGTGTGGGGCGCCCCTGGGGCGTCACCCTGTTCTGGGCGTTGGCGTTCCTGGTCGTGCCGGCCGCGGTGTTCCGGGCCGGCATGGCCGTGGTGGACCGGGTCCGGCCGCGGCGCGCCGGCGGCGTCCGGCGCCGCGGCCCGCGCCCGCCGCGGGCCGCTCCGGGCCCGCCGGGGTCCGCTCCGCGCCAGCCGGGGTCCGCCCGGCGTCTGCCGGGGTTCGCCCAGCGTCTGCCCGGGCTCGCCCAGCGCCTGCCGCGGTTCGCCGCGCGGGCGGAACAGACACCACCCCACGCTTCGACCCTGCCGTGGTTCACCCCGGACTCCGACCCGGGGGCGGCCGGTCGGCTCTCCGCACCGCACGACGACAGCCCGACGAGTCACACGACTCCCACCAGGAGGAAGGGACCCCCGTGAGCGAGCGAAGGAGAGTCACGCCGGCCGGCCGGCTGAGAGCGGGCGCCGTGGGCGCCGCGACGGTGCTCTGCGGCGCGGGCGCGCTGCTCGGCCTGACGGCCGGTTCCGCGCAGGCCGCGGAGGTGTCGTACGCGACGCACTGCGTGCCGCCCGCCGGCATCGACCCGGTCGACGGCACCACGAAGGTCGACATCACCGCGCCCGCCACGGCGAAGGTCGGTGACACGGTGGACATCGTGTGGAAGTTCGTGCAGGCCGCGTCGAAGAACCCGGACATCATCGACCTGCCCGCGAACTCCGTCCAGCCGTCCGGCACCCTCAAGGCAGCCGGCGCGCAGACCGCCGACATCGACATGCAGGGGCCGCGGGAGAACCCGGCGATCCCCAAGGGCGGCGCCATGACGCTGTCCGACATGAAGGGCACCCTGAAGCTCACCGCGCCCGGCCAGGTGACGCTGACGCCGGACGCGTACACCGTCAACGCGATGTCGACGAACACCGTGTGCTCACCGACCGGGACGGTGCCGAAGGCGGCGACCATCGAGGTGACGGCGGGCGACGGGGGCACCTCCAGCGCCTCGCCCACCGGATCGCCCACCGGATCGGCCACCGCGTCGCCCACCGGGACGCCGTCCGCGACGGGCACGCCGAGCGCCTCCCCGTCGGGCGGGGACAGCGGAGGCACGGACACCGGCGGCTCGGGATCGGGCGGGCAGACCGACTTCACCGGCAAGCAGGTCGACATCCCGTACACCTGCCAGTCGCCCATCGGGGAGAAGAAGGCGACCTCGCCGATCCGGATCGACGCCAAGAAGGACGGTGGCGGTTTCGGCCTCACCGTGCGGTTCGGGAAGTCCGTGATGGACAGCCCGGCCGACATCCCCAAGGGCTCGGTCAAGCCGTCGATGGAGGTGGTCCTGGGCGGCGCGGACAAGGGCTCCGTGCACGTCGAGGGCCCGGTGAACGCAGAGGCCATCAAGTCGGGCGACCCGATCACGATCCCCGACCTGACCGGCACCTACAAGCCGGGCGCGACCGGAAAGTCGACGCTCTCGCCGGGCGTGCTGACCATCGAGGCCCTCGGCACCACCACGACGTGCACCCCCGACAGGACGGCGGTCTCCCTGACCCTGGACACCACCCAGCAGGCCAACGGCGCCTCGGGCGGCTCCTCGTCCTCCGGCGGCTCGGCGTCGTCGGCGTCGTCGGCGTCGTCGGACGGCGGACTGGCGGCGACCGGCGCGGACGACCACGGCGCCCTGAAGGCCCTGGGCCTGGTCGCCGGCACCGCGATCCTCCTGGGCGGCGCGGTCTTCACCTTCATGCCGGGCCGCCGGACCCGCTGACGGCGGAGGGGGGGGGGGGGGGGGGGGGGGGGGGGGGGGGGGGGGGGTGGGTGGGGGGGGGGGGGGGGGGGGGGGGGGGGGGGGGGGCGGTGGGGGGGGGGGGGGCGGCGCG
>NZ_JBVIIE010000008.1:210167-217848 GCF_055569945.1 Streptomyces sp. NPDC031340 | reverse complement strand
GCATCTTGTCCCGGGCGTCGTACGGTGTGACGTGGTCGCTCACCGTGTCGGCGGTGACGCCGGCGGGACCGTGTCGGTCGAGCAGGGCGAGTGCCACGTCGATCCGGTCGGCCGTCTCCTTCAGCGGGGTCCTCGCCTCACCGACGCGGTACATATGCACCGTCTGTCGGTTGATGAGGAGCACGTCGGCGACGTTCTCGTCGTTTCCCAGCCCGTCCCACAGTTTCTGCATCTTCGTCTGCCAGGGGCTGCGTTCACGGCTGACCCGCGCGGTTACCTCGTCGGCGGTGACCGGTCCGGGACGTTCGAGCAGCAGGTCGGCGGCGGCCTTGAGCCGCGGACCGACGGTGGCGGCCGGAGGCGTGTCCGTGCCGTTCAGGTAAGCCCGCACAAGCTCCTGGCGCATGTTCAGTACCGCGGCCGCAGCCGCGGCCTTCTCCGAACCGGCCACGTTCCCTTCCGGGTCCAGCCGGTTCAGCAGCAGCCTCATCCTGGCCTGGACGAGCGTGGTCGGCGCATTTCCGTCGGCCCCGGCGGTCGCGGTCGCGGTCGTCCGGATGTCGATCCCCAGTTGCTCGCACTGTGCGACCAGCGCGTCCACCCGGTCGGCGAACTCCCGGAAGACCAGCGCGTCTTTGAGGTGACGCCGCAGCGTCGCTTGCGAGACCTGGAGCTCTCTGGCCAGGTCCCTGTCACTGCTCGCGACGTCCCTCAACGCCTGGAGTTTGGCCGTGGTGGCGTCCGGTGTGACGCGTTCGGTGACCGTGTCGGCGGTGACGCCGGCGGGACCGTGTTCGTCGAGCAGGGTCAGTGTCGCGCGGATCCGGTCGGCCGTCCTCTTCGGCACCCTCGCCTCATGACCACGGCGGTACCTGCGCACATAGCTATGGTCACAGCCGAGCACGGCGGCCACGGCGGCCTGTGTTCCCATGTGGCTGGTGAGGTCCGCGATCGCGTTCTGAAGGGGGGTTCTGCGCTGGCGGACGTGGTTCGTGACGTCGTCGGCGGTCGGTGTGGTGTCCTGCGTCAGGAGCAGGTCGGCGGTCGCCGTGATCCGCTCCGCCACCTCCAGCGTCGGGGAGGAAGTGCCGGCGCGGAGGGATTCCAGGACCTGCGGTGAGACGCCGAGCAGTCCTGCCGTGGTGTCGGGGCCGAGCCGGTTCACCAGGTAGCGGATCTCCGCCGTGTGGAGAGCGGGGGTGTCGACCGGTGCGGTGGTGGGTCCGTCGGGGAGGACGAGCGCGGCGTGTTCGGCGATCCGCTCGCGCATCGCCGGGTCAACGGGCCGCGTGCCGGACATCCAGTGGTACACGTCGTCCCGGCTCACCTCGACCGTACCGCCGCTGAGTGCGTCGGCCACCGCCCGGAGCGCGGACGCGTCGCCCGCGTGGCTCTCCCGCTCCTTCACGTACAGGGACTCCAGGACGTCCCGGACGGACGCGGCGGTCTCCGGTGGCCGCACCTCGCCGGCCGCGGGGCGGTCGTGCAGCTCGTCGATTCTTCGGACGGCGTCTGCGCTCAGCGGCATCTTGCCGCTGAGCCATCTGTTCACGGTGGACGGGTTGACCCCCAGCTCCCTGGCCACGGCTGTCCTGCTGCCCAGTGTGCGGGCCAGGTCTTGCAGCTGGGACCGGGCGGTCTGGGTGGTCTGGTGGTCGGCGGTGTCCGGCGGGGGCACGTCACCGGTCGCGGGGCGGTCGTGCAGCTCGTCGATTCTTCGGACGGCGTCTGCGCTCAGCGGCATCTTGCCGCTGAGCCATCTGTTCACGGTGGACGGGTTGACCCCCAGCTCCCTGGCCACGACCCTGTGGCTGCCCAGCGTGCGGGCCAGGTCTTTGAGGCGGGACCGGGCGGTTTCGAGGGTTCGGTGGTCGACCGCGGGGGCGGTGCCGGGTCCGGTCCGGTCGGACTGTGTGGAGCCGTGCAGCTCTTCGATTTGTCTGATGCGGTCTGCGGTCAGTGGCTTCTTGCCTGTGAGCCATTTGCTCACGGCGGATTCGGTGACCTTCAGTTCCTTGGCCACTGCCTGCTGGCTGCCCAGTGTGCGGGCCAGGTCTTGCAGCTGGGACCGGGCGGTCTGGGTGGTCTGGTCGTCGACCGCAGGGGCTGTGTCGGGTCCGGTCTGGTCGGACTGTGTGGAGAAGGGTTGCGAGACGGTGGCCGGTGTTGCCGGGTTGGACTCGGTGCGCTTGGCCGGGTCGGTGGCGGTGGCGGTGGCGGTGTCGGGGGTGGTGGTGTGGTGGAGGTAGGGGGTGAGGACGTCGGTGATCTGCTGGAGGTGGTCGGTGGTGAGGGCGAAGTTCTGTCGGGCGGGGTCGGTGAAGGGGCCCATGAGGCTGGACTGGCCGGGGTTGAGGTGTTGTTGGCCGCGGCCGCCGGGGGTGAGGAGGACGCGGGGGTCGGGGTTGTCGTCGATGACGCCGAGGCCGTGGACGATTTCGTGGACGTAGGCGGCGGGGTGGACGTCGGTGTACCAGGCGTTCTGGACCATCGACCGCCCACGGTCGGGCAGGCCGTCGTGCACGGTGACGACGGAGTCGGCGTCGGCGGGGGAATCGACGAACAGCACCTGCACCCGCAGCAACGGATCCGGCAGCGACGGACCGGTGACCTGGTCCGGCTGAAGAGCCGGCAGACGGTAGTCACGCCTGTTCACCAGATCTTCCAGCGCCGTGCGCAGCCCGCCCTGCACAGCGGCGAGCTGTTCCGCGGACACCCCCCGGCCGACCAGATGTACCCGACGGGTGAGGTGGACGGCGTCCTGCGCGGGAGTGGCACCACGGTAGTGAGCCCAGGAATAGCCCACCCGCGTCCGCTCACCGGATCCCTGGGGGCGGCTGACCTGCCACGGCACGTCGGACTCGACCAGCTCACCGTCGACCATCCGGGACACCGTGCGGGTGCCGGGCGGGACAGGGGCGAACACGAACGCCTCGGGCGTCCCCTCGCCGGTGCCGAAGGGTATCCAGCGGTCGGTGTCCACCTCGCCCGACGCCAGCAGTTCACCGGTGGTCCAGTCGACCGATTCGGTGGCGGGGTTCCAGGTGCCGGTGCGGTGCAGTTCCCGGTCGAAGACGCTGACGACCGCAGCCCCGGCGATCGGGCCGGTGAACGCGATCTCCTGCTCGTCGAGGTCCGTGCCGATCGTCGCGTTGACGTCGACGCCGGTGGGGTCCGCGTTGCGGGCCGTGTCGATCTGGTAGCGGTAGCGGCGGTCGCCGTACCAGAGTTCGCGGTCGCGGGTGGTGGCCACGAACTGCGCGGGCGGATTCTCGGTCACCCAGTCCATGACGGGCACGACGTTGGCCGGGTCGTCCGGGTGGAACCCCTCCCGGAACACCTGCTCCGGCGGCAGGTTCGAGAACCGCCAGACCTGCTCGCCCTCGCGGCTCTCCGGGTAGGGGAAGAGGTCGAAGTCGTCGCCGCTCACCATGTTGTAGTCCACCGCCGGCGCCACGTCGGCCGCCGTCGGCGTGGTGGGGACGGTCCGCCCGCTGACGGGTGAGACCTCGGAGGCGGTGGCGGGGCGTGTGGACGGACGGGCCTCGTCCTGCTCCTGCGCCGCTGGTGCGCCAGCGGCGTCGGCGGAGCCGCTCGCGGCCGGGGTACCGGCGCCGGAGACGGTGGAGACCCGCGCTGGAGCCGGGACCGGGTCGTGGACCTGGTCGGCCGCCTCGGTCTCGGTGGTGGTGACGGGTGCGGGTGCGGTGGTGGCGTGAGGGTCGACCGGGGTCTGCCCGACGGTGTGTACCGGTTCGCCGCGTGTGTCGTCGGTGCCGGTGTCGTCCGCGGTGGAGGTGTGGTCGGTCGCCGTCGGGTCGTTCGCCGTGGAGTCTGTCGCCGTGGAGTCGGTGGCGGTGGGCGGGGTCCGGCGTGGTGCGGGCGTGGGGTTCGCAGCGGCGGCCGGGGTGCTGACCGGGGCCGCCGGGGTGGTGCCAACGGTGCGGTCGGGGGCCGTCGTGGGAACGGCGGTGGGGACGCCGGAGGGGCTCTGCGTGTCGATGGGTGGGGTCGGGGTGGTGATCTCGGTGGTGACGGGGTCAGACGTGGTGGTGCCGTCGGGGTCGGCCGGAGTCTGCCCGGCGGTGTGCGCCGGTTCGGTGTGCGTGTCGTCGGTGGTCGTGTCGTCCCCGGTGGCGGGGGCATCGTCCGCCACGACGGGATCGGTGGCGGAACCGGTGGTGCCCCGGACCGGGCGCGGCGCCGCCGATTCCGCCACCGTGGCCGGCCGAGTGGTCGGCGCGGTGGTGTGCGGTGCGGCGGCCGGAGCGATGGGGGAGGCGGCGTCAGGGCCGGGGGCCGCGTCGCCGGGCGGCGTCGCGGCCGGGGCGGCCGGAATGGCACCCTCGGGTCCGGCGGCGGGCGTGGGCGTGCCCTCGGTGCCGTCGGCGGGTCCGGTGACGTGCGTCGGCGTACCCTCGGCGTCCTCGTCGGATCCGGTGCCGGTCTGGGTGCCCGCGCCGCCCGTGGCCGGTGTCCGGCTCCCGCCGGGCTGCGGGGACGCCGTACCGGGTTGCGGGGAGGCTGTACCGGGCTGCGGGGACGCCGTACCGGGCGTGGTGGTCCCCGGCGCGGAGGTCCCAGGCACGGTGCCCTGGGGAACGCCGCCCGGGGGCACCGCGACGGACCCGGCACCGCCCGAGCCTGCGGTGGACCCGGGGGTCCCGGGGCCTCCGACGTGGACCGAAGGGACCGCCGGGTCGATGTGACCCGGGTCCGTGAGGCCGCCGCTGACGGTGGGCACGGCCGACGCCGGGTCGGAGCCGGACCCGGAGCCGGAACCGTCGCTGCCGCCGGTGCGTGCGGGCGTGCCGCCCACCGGGGAGCCCGGGCGGGTGCCCTGCTCGTCCTCGCCCCCGGCGTCGGCCCCGGCGCCGAACCCGGCATCGGGCCCGTTGACCGGCCCGGTGGGCTGGGAGCCGGAGAACTTGCTGTTGATCCACGTACCCGAGCCGACGGCACCGGTGTGCAGCACGTGTTCGGACCTGTTGCTCAGGCCCGCGCCCACGAACGACGACCAGGACGTGGACCAGCTGCCGTACATGAGGCCGCCGCCCAGGAACTCGGCCACGGACTCCGCGCCGGCCTCGCCGAGGGCCTGGCTTCCGCCGGAGAGGTGCTGACCCGGCGGAGGCGTCGGCAGCCCGGCCCCGGCGTCCTTCCTCAGGCCCGGCGTGTGGTTGACCGCCGTGGGGGACGCCTTCGCACCGACCTTGGGCAGAACGTCGTCGGCGACGTTCTTGACCGGCGTGCTCCCCTTGAAACTCTTCTTCAGCCCGTCGAAAACACTTTGACCCCCCTTGGCGATCGGGGCCATGAAGGCGCCCGCGATACCGCCGATGACGCCGTCCGCGGCGATCGACTTCCAGTCGAAGCCCTTGGGGGCGAACTCGCCGGCGGTCAGCGCGATCATGCCCAGTCGCACGGCAAAGGACTGGAACGCCTCCTCCAGCGCCTCACTGAGGACCGGCGCCACGTGGGAGCGGCGGGCGAGTTGCTCCATGAGGGCGAGGACCGCCACCCGGCTGCGGGCCTTGGCGACGGCCGCACGGCCCGCCGCGGCCCCGCCGCTGAACACCGACAGCGCGAAGACCACGAACAGTTCGGCCATGAGGCGGATGACCTCGGCGATGATCTGCCACTTGGTCTCCATGATCTGGTACGAGGTCCGGACCCGGCCGTCGGCGATGTCGTCCAACTGCTTGGAGAACTGCTTGAGATGAGCGGTCCCGCCCTCGTCCACGAACATGCGCATCGCGCGCACGTAGTTCTGCCCGGCCTGGGGCGGCAGCGCCCGGGCGGCGCTGCCGATCGACTTCTCGATCAGGTCGGACAGTTCCTCCAGATTCCTGGCCAGCTTCCGGTACGGGGCGTGACTCCCCCGGGCCAGGTCCTCGTTCGCCTGGATCAGACGCTCGCCGATGAGGACGAAGAGCATGTTGTTGACCGGCGGGGAGGCCTGGATCGCCACGCTGAATCGATTCTTTCCGCTAGTGCCGAGTGTGCTGGTGCCGGGTGCTGGTGCCGGGTGCTAGTGCCGGGTGACGTTGACGGTGGCGCCCTGCGCCTGGTGGATCGCGTCGAGGTTCGCGCCCTGCGTCTGCAGGATGTTCCGGGCGTTCTCGAGGCTGCCGCGGGAGGCGGCGTCGATCGCCTTGGCCACCGCCTTGCCGGTGTCCACCGTCGACGTACGCTCGTTGTCCAGGTTCGGGCGCAGCGAGCGACCGTAGCTGTCGTCGCCCTCCCAGCCGCTCGTCGTGGCCGCCCCGTCGGCGAAGTCGGCGACGATGGAACCGGACATGGCGGCGATCTTGTTGATGAGCTCGGCCGCCCGGCGGACCTCTTCCGCGTTCGCGCTGTACCCGCTGCTCGTGTCAGCCATCGTGTTCGTCCTCCGCGTCCTCGTGGATCTCGTCGCGCAGCCGGTCGGACCCCCGGTGACCCGGCCGTTCCGTCTCGTCCTCCAGGACGGAGGGGCCGAAGATCGCACGCCAGTCGACGTCCACCCCGGTCATCTCCGGTACGGCGTCGCTCGGCCGGGTGAAGGGCTCGAAGGTCTCCATCACCTGCCGGGCCATCTGGGTCCGGGCGCGCTCCGCCGCCTCCAGGACGCTGCCGGCGAGTTCACCGGCGGTCATGGTCCGGTACTTGCCGTCCAGGAACCGCAGCGCCGTCAGTTCGCCCTGGTGGCCGACCGTGACCTCGACCGCGCGGTCCCGGGAGCGCACCGTGCAGGATGCCTCCCGCAGTTCCGCCTCCGCCCTGGCCACCGCCTCCTGGGTGGCTTCGAGTTCGGCCATCGCCTCGGCCAGCCGCTGCTCGATCGACGCCACCGGGTCCTGGGGCGTGCCGCTGCCACGACCGTCGTTCACCGTCCGGTCTCCGTTCACCGTCCGGTCTCCGTTCCTCGTTCGGTCTGCGTTCATCGTCCGATCACCGCCGGAGCGCCTCCCTCGTCCGTGCCCCACACGTCGTCGTCCTCCTCGGTCTCCCAGTTCGACCGCACGCGGTCGCCGGACTCGGTGGCCCGGCCGCCCTGACCGCCGGGCATGCCCATCGGGACATAAGGGGTGGAGGTCGTGACGGGCCGTCCGCCCCTGGTGATGACCACGTCCTCCTCGTCGTCGGCCGACGCGGTCCGGGACCTCGGCCGCCGGCGCAGCGAGGCACCGTCGCCGTCGCTGAGCACCGAGCGGACCCGTTCGCCGTTCGAGCCGCCGGTACCGCCCGCGCCACCCATGCCGCCCATGCCGCCCATGGCACCCATGCCGCCGAACGCCATCGGGTTCAGCGGCACTCCGCCGGTGCTCTGCTGGCCGGCTGTGGAGCCGCCCGTCGCCTCGGCCGCCTCACTGGTGGGGCCGCCGAGCGAGCCGCCGTCGTACGGGGTGCTGTCGTACTCCTCCCACGAGTCGGCGCCGGCGCCTCCGGCCGCGGCGCCACCGGTTCCGCCGAGGCCGGCCAGGTCCTGGTTCAGGGGAGTGGCCGAGAGCCCGCCGCCGCTGAGATCGGGAAACCCGTAGCCCAGGTCGTCGAGGCTGGACGGACTCCACTCGGGCAGGTCGTCGTTCAGTCCGGAGGTGTCGGAGCCCGTGCCGGAACCGCCCGCGGTGTCGGTCTTCCCGGAGTCGCCGGAGCCGGCCGGAGTGCCGTTGAGGTCGGAGGTCGTGACCGTGCCCGT
>NZ_JBVIIE010000008.1:143660-210073 GCF_055569945.1 Streptomyces sp. NPDC031340 | reverse complement strand
GCCGTCGGGTTTGGTGGTGGTGACGGTGCCGTCCGGCTTGATGGTCTGTACGGTGCCGTCCGGGTACTTGGTGGTCAGGGAGCCGTCCGGGTTCAGCACCGTGGTGCTGCCGTCGGGGTTGGTGACGGGTGTGTCGGAGCCGAGCGGATCGGTGTGGGTCGTGCCGTCCGGTGCGGTGGTGGTGACGGTGCCCTTGGACGGGTCGACGATCTCCTTGGAGCCGTCCGGGAAGGTCCGCGTCAGCGTGCCGTCCGAATTCAGCTTCGTGGTGGAGCCGTCCGGCCCGGTGATCGTGTCCGGTGCGGAGTTCAGTTGGGTGGTGTCGACGGTCCCGTCGGGTTTGGTGGTGGTGACGGTGCCGTCCGGCTTGATGGTCTGTACGGTGCCGTCCGGGTACTTGGTGGTCAGGGAGCCGTCCGGGTTCAGCGTGGTGGTGCTGCCGTCGGGGTTGGTGACCGGCTTGCCCCGGTCGACCGGGGTGGTGGTGCTCTTGCCGTCCGGTGAGGTCGTGGTCAGGGTCCCGGTGGACGGATTGAGCACCGAGACGGTGCCGTCGGGGTAGGTGGTGGTCAGCGAGCCGTCCGGGTTCAGCTTCGTGGTGCTGCCGTCCGGGTTGATGATGCTGTCGGCGGACTTCCCGTCCGTCGTGCCGTCGCCCGGGTCGAAGAGAGACCCGTCGGAGGGGAGGTCGTTGAGCGGCGAGGTGACCGGCAGGGTGGAGGGCGCGAAGGGAGAGGTGCCCTGGTCGGTGCCGCCCGCGCCGTTGAGGTCGCGCAGGTTGTCGGTCAGCCCGTTGCCGAAGTCCTTCAGGTTGTCGTTCAGGCCGCTGACGTTCTCACCGATCCCCTTGGCGGTCTCGTTCAGACCTTCGGTGACGTCCTTGCCGAAGTTTTCCATGCCCTTCGACATGTCCTTGCCGAAGTTCTCCAGCCCCTTGTTCAGGTCCCCGGTGAAGTCGCCCAGGCCCTTGTTCATGTTCTGGCCGAACTGGTTCAGCCCCTCCATGGCCTTGTTCAGCGCGTCGCCCTGCTTCTCCGCCTCCTTCTTCTGCTTCTCCGCCTCCTCCTTGCTGAGCTGCGCCTCGTCCTTCTGGTACATCTCGGTGAGGGTGCTGGTCCCCACGGTCCGCAGCGGCGCCCCGACGGCCTTCGAGACGTCGATCCACCGGTTGTTCAGGGTCGACAACGCGCCGCGGGCGGCCTCTTCGACGTAGGAGTCCTGTGCCTCCCGCCACTTCCTGACCGCCGTCTCGCCGAGCCGCTTCCAGGCATCGGGCTTGGTGAGGTCCCCGTACGTGGGGTGGTTCTGCCTGAAGGCCGCAGTCGTGCTGAGCGTGTCCACGTCGTATCCGCCGGACTGCCCGCTGACGTGCCGGCGGCGGGTGAGTATCTGGGTGATGTTGTTCGTGATCAGCCACTGGCTGAGTTCGTCCAGCAACTCCACGACGACCTTGTGCGGATCGTGCCGGCCCGTCGCGGCCCATTCGGCCCACGCCTGCTGCAACGAGCGGGCCTGGTCCCGCAGATCGAACTGGGCCCTGGCCAACGCGTCACCCACGGTGGAGGTGGACCAGTAGCTGTTGAGGGTGAGGTTCGCGGCGGTGTAGTCCTTGCCGCCGAGCTGATCGGCATAGCTGGTGTAGTTCCTGTGCAGCTGTCTGATCAGACCACGGAAGACCCCGGCGGCCTTACCGCGCCAGGCGGACTGTTCCGAGCCCAGGGCCTTCTCCCACTGGTCCAGCACATCGGCCTGGTCGACGAAGAACTTCTTCGCCCGGTCGAACGCCTGCGCCGTGCGCTCGAACGACCCCAGGTCGACGGCGTTGCTGTCCGGCACCCGCTGGCCGTCGTAGGAGAAGTCCTGCGTGGTGTACTTGTTGAAGAGCGCTCCGATCGCCTGCCTGCCTCCGAAGATGTACCTGGCCATGGCGGAGGCGTCCCACTGTTCACCCCCTATGCCGGTGAACGTGTTGTCGCCGTTCCACTGGTCGCTCGCCTTGTCGCCGTTCTCCTCGAACAACGTCGCACGGCCGTTGGCGTCGGCTACCACACCGATCAGCACGATCCGGACCCGGTGCATCTTGACGCCGCTGTGAGCGCCGTCGCCGCCCGAGGAGGTGTAGAAGACAAGGTCGTAGTCCTCGCCCCCGCGCACGTTGCGCCCGATGTCGGACTCCTCCACCGCCCGCGCCGGCAGGGTCTCCACTCCGTGCCTGAAGAGAGGGACACCCTCCTTGCTCTTGAGCTTTTCGAAAAGCTCGCCGCGGCTGGGCATGGCGAATCCGGTGAACAGGGTGACGGCCCTGGCCCAGTAGTCGTCGTCGGTGGTGGTGTCGTCGGCCACAGCGGGGCACTCCGTGGGTGGGAGGGAAAGATCAGGACTTGGTGGAGGAACCGCTCGATCCGGCCCCGGAAGCGAGGTCGCCGTCCACGTCGGCGAACAGGTCGAGAAGCTTCTCGCCGTCGATGGCGGTGAGACTGGCGCCCTGGTTCTTCAGCAGTGTGTCCAGAGTCGCCCGCAGATTGCGCTCGAGATCCTTGAAGAGGGTCTGCTGCGCCTGGAACACGTCCTCGACGGACTTGGCCATGCCGGTCACCTGCGTGACCAGGCTCTTGCCGTGGACCAGGTCGTCGGCGCCCATGGTGCCGATGGCGAGAACCGGGTTCTGGTTCAGCGTCGCAGGGCTGGTACGTCCCTCCACCAGACTGCGGAGCGCCCGGATGGAGGTGCTCTCACCGCCCGGCAGGTCCTCGCGGATCTCCTTCAGCGCCTTGATGAACGCGGCCACGTCCTCCTCGAGGAACCTCTTGAGCTGCCCACTGTCGAGATGCGTCAGATCGGTCACTGTCTGTCTCCTGGATACTCGCCCGCCGTCCGGCCCCTTCAGGGACGGACGGCGGGCGGCGGCGCGAGCGGACGGGGGGAGGGCTCGCGCCCGGGGGTGGACTAGCGGCCGATACCGACCTCGGACCACATCTGGGACAGCGAGTTCTCGCTGTACTTGTAGCTGCCGTGGATGTCGTTCAGCAGGGAGGCGTGCGAAGTGAGCAACTGCTCCATCGTGGCGACCGCGCGGTCCCAGGCGGCCTGCTTCTCGCGGTAGACGTCGGCGTCCGTGCCGTACCACGTCTTCTTGAGCTCACCGAGCTCCGCCTCCAGCGACGCCAGGGTGGTGGCGATGGCCTTGGTCTGCTGGACCATGTCGTCGGCGGCGTTCTGCACGTACGCGTAGTCGACGTGGATGTAACCGTCTGTCAGGTTTTCGGACATCACGCTCTCGTCTCGTGATCGGGGTGTGGGATGAGGAGAACGGGATCAGGCGCCGGACAGCGCCTGGAAGGCCGCCTGGGACGCGTGGGACGCCTGCTGGACCGCGTCCTGCGACGCGGCCTGCGTCTTGGTGTGCTCCTGGAGGCTCACACCGAGCTTGTCGATCATGTCCCGAAGGTTCTTCTGGATGACGCCGCACTGCTGGTCCCAGAGCTCCAGCAGCTGCCCGAACTGCGCTCCGTCGCTGCCCTGGTAGCCCCGCGCCAGGTTGCCCCGGGTGCTGTCCACGTCCTGCCGGCACCTCGTGATGCCACTGAGAGCGGATTCCAGAGCGTGGATACCGTTCCGGGTCGACTGCGCACTCGACTGCTGTCCGCCACCTGCCATGGGTCTGCTCCTGGGTTGATGAGTCGCTTGGCGAGATCGAGACGTAGATTAGGGCCCAATGCGGCTGGGAGCGCTCTCAGTTGAGCAACTTCTGAGCTGTCTGTCTCTGAGAAGTTGCCTTTTCGTACACCGCGACTGTTCGCGAGGGCGGGCGGGAAGCCCGGTCGCCCCGCCCGGACCTGGCGACGGCCGTTCCCGCCGGGGCGTCCGCCGCGGCGGGGTTAGCCGCCGTGCTGCGGCGGGGTGAGCCGCCGTGATGCGGAGGGGGGTGAGCCGCCGCAGCGTCGAGGGTGTTGAGCCGGCGTCAGATCAGCCCCGCGCGTATGGCGTGGGCGACCGTGTGCACGCGGTTGCGCATGCCGAGGCGGAGCTGGACGGAGGTGAGGACGTTCTTGATGGTGCGCTCGGAGTAGTTCAGCTCGGCGGCGATCTCGGTCACCGTCATTCCGGCCGCCGCCAGGCGCAGCACCTCCAGATCCCGGTGGCTGAGCCCGGAGGCGGTCAGGCCCCTCGGCCCGAGCACCTCCCGCTGGACGTGTTCCAGCTGGTCCAGCAGTCGGCCCTGGACGGTCGCGGGCAGGTACGCCTGCCCCGACGCCGCGGCGCGCACGGCCCGTACCAGCGTCGCCGCGTCGACCTCGGCACGCCACAGCACCGCCCGCACCCGATGCCTCACGACAGCGGCCGGCTCGGAGTACCAGCCGCCGTCCGCGACCAGCACGAAGCGGGCCCGCGCCGGCGCGGGCAGACCGCTGAGCAGTTCCAGTGCCGAGGCGTCCACCCGGCAAACCGCGACCACCACGGCCTCGGCCTGCTCGACGGCCGTCAGGGTGATCTGCGGACTCCGGACCAGGCAGGCCTTCAGGGCGGTCTCGGCGAGCGGCTCCTCCGCGTGTACCGCCGCGCGCACCGTCTTCATCCACCCTCCTCGGGAAGCGCTCTCCGCGTGTCCGGCCGACTGCGGCCCTCTTCCGGTCCCGGTTTTGTCCGTGGCCGCGGCGGTGCCGTCCGGCAGGCGAACGGTGGTACGGCACAACGGCCCCGGAACGCCTGGCGCGATCACCGCCCGGTGCTCCGTCCGGGTCGCGGCGCTCAGCCTACGGCAGCCCGTCCGGCCGTATGGAGCACGGGATTCCGGACGCCGTCCCGGAAGGCGGGGAGCGCGCCGTCCCCCGGACCGGCACCCCGTCGGCGAGTGGTGGACCACTGTTCAGGCGCATGCTGTTGTCATGACATATGGCGGAGGTATCCTCAGCCCGACCAGTACCCCTCGGGGTGAGTCCGCGGCTGAGGGGGTGCCCGGCGTGTTCTTCGACGACACCATGCCGACAGGGCTCGGCGACCACGGCCACCCGGCCGGCGGCGAGCGGTAACGGCCGCCCCGCCGCGGCGCGTCGGCCCGGTCGTCGCGACGGCGGCCCGGCCGGCGGTACTGATGCCGCGCAGCACGGGGCCGCACCTCCACAACGACCATGTCACCGGCGGGCCGGAGCCCGCCCGCGGCGCCGGCACCGCTCCGGCCCCACGGGCGACGGCGGTCACCGGACGCCGACCGCACCACACCGCTCGGCCCCCGGGGAGAACGGGGTGCGGTCGTGCCGTCCGCCGGGCTGCTGAGGGGAAGAAAGTGAAACCAGTCCGTGTGGCCCTGCACGCCGCGCAACCGCTCACCAGGATCGGCCTGCTGACGTGGTTGCAGGAGAGCCCCCGGGTCGTCCTGACGGCCATGGAGGAGGCCGAGGCCGTGGTGGTGGCGGTCACGGCGGTCGACTCCCCGGCGCTGGAGGTGCTGCGCGGCCTGCCCGCACCGGCCGGCAGCCGCTTCGTGCTGGTGGTGAGCGGCGGCTGGCACACCGACCTGGCGGTCGTCGCGGAACACCGGATAAGGGCGGTGCTGTGGCGCGCGGAGGTGGACGCCCCGGCGCTGGTCCGGGCGGTGAGTGAGGTGGCGGAAGGGCGGGCGTGCCTGCCGCCGGACGTCCAGGGCAGGCTGCTGGACCAGCTGGAACGGGTCCAGCGCGAGGTGCTGGGACCCCGGGGCCTGACCGCCTCCGGGCTCAGCAGCCGGGAGCTCGACGTGCTGCGGCTGCTCTCCGAAGGGTTCACCCTGTCGGAGATCGCCGTCGAGCTGAACTACTCCGAGCGCACGATCAAGAACATCCTGTCCGCCCTCCAGTGCCGCTTCGGGCTGCGCAACCGCGTGCAGGCGGTGTCGTACGCCATCCGCAGGGGACTCATCTGACCGGTGGCCCGTCTCCGGACCCGCCCGCATCACCGGGGCCATGAAGCCGGGGCGTCGCGCGGCTAGTCTCGGAGGTATGGACGTGCAGGGGTCCGCGCACACGCGGCTGGCCCTCCTGGCGGCGGCCGAGCCCGGCATCGCCGAGAGCCAGGTCTTCCGTCTGGGGCTGCACCACGCGGCGGCGGAGCTGCAGGCGGTGGCGGGCGCCGTACACATGCGCGGGCCGGCCTCCGCGTTGCGCCTCGTGTGCTCGGCCGGCCTGCCACCGGCGTCGGCCGAACGCTGGGACATCGTCATGGAGGACGGGCCCACCGTTCCGGCGGGGGCCGTGCGCGAGGGCCGTCGCACCTGGGTTCCGGCGCGATCCGACGACACCGCGCGATCCGACGACACCGCCGGGATGCCGGCGGGCCCCTGGCCCGGTACCGGCCTCGCCTCCGTCCCGTTCTTCAGCGGTGATCGCGCGGTCGGCGCGATCACGCTGCTCACCGGGGACCGGGGAGAGCCGACCGCGCGGGAGTGGGAGTACCTGCGGGCCGTGGCCGCGTGGACCGAGCAGCGCATGCGCCAGGCGCCGCCGTCCGTCCAGCCGGCCCAGGAGGTGCTGGCGGGCGACCGGCTCCGGCAGGCGCTGCGGGGCGTCCCGATCGGCACCTGGGACTGGGACCTGCGCACCGGCCACCTGGAGTGGGCCGACGCCGCCGTCGCCATCTACGGCGCCCTCCCGGCCGACTACGAGCCCCGCATGGAGAACTGGATGAGGGCCGCCCACCCCGACGACCTGCCGTCGGCGATGGCGGCCGCCGAGCGGGCGATCCGCGACTGCACCGTGTACGAGGCCGAGTACCGGATGCGGCGGCCCGACGGCAGCTACGGCTGGAACCAGGCCCGGGGTTCGGTGGTGTGCGACGAGAACGGCGAGCCCGTGCGGATGGTGGGCGTGGTCTGGGACAGCAGTGAGTCCCGCAGCGCCCGGGACGCCCTCGCCCGGGCACTCCGCATGATGAGCGACGGCTTCGTCCTGCTGGACGACACGGGGCGGATCGTCTTCGTCAACCTGGAGGCCGAGCGCATCTTCGACGCCCCCGAGCAGGAACTTCTGGGGCGCCTGCTGTGGGAGCTGCCCGCCGTGCGGGGCGTCCCCGACCTGGAGCCCCGCTGCCGGAAGGCCGCCGCCGCGGCCGCAGCGCCCGTGAGCTTCGACGTGTGGCTGAGCCCCGACCAGTGCCACCGCCTGCGGCTCGTCCCGGGGCCCTCCGGACTCACCGTCTACCTCACGGACGTCACCGAGAAGCGGCGGCGCGAGGCGGAACGCGCCGCCGCCCGGCGCGCCGCCGCCGAGCGTTCCGCATGGATCGCCGAGCTGACCGCCGCGCTCGCGAGGGCGATGACGTCGAGGGATGTCGTGAACGCGGTCGCCCAGCGGGTGCTCCCGCCGCTCGGCGCGAGCGGGCTGGCTGTGACCACCGTCGTGGGCAGCCGGTTGCACGTCGTCGGAGCCGTCGGCTACCCGGCGCTGATGCTCGACACGCTCAACGGCCTCCGGGTCGATTCGGACGACCCGGTCAAGGACACCCTGCTGACCGGTGCCCCGCTGTTCATACCGTCGGCCGAGGAGTTCATCAGGCGCTACCCTTCCAGGGCCCAACTGCCGAGTCTGGGGCACAAACAGGCGTGGGCCTTCGTGCCGCTGACTGTCTCCGGACATACGTTCTCCGCCTGCGTGGTCTCCTTCGACGAGCCGCGCCGCCTCGACCACGACGAGCAGACCCTCCTGACCACCATCAGCGCCCTGGTCGCGCACGCCCTCGAACGTGCCCGGCTCTACGACGCCGAGCACACCCGTTCCCAGGAACTGCAACGCGCTCTGCTCCCCAGGGAGCTCCCCCGACTGCCGGAGTGCACGGTCGCGGCGCGTTTCCTGCCCGCCACGCAGGACGTGGGCGGCGACTGGTACGACGTGATCCCGCTGTCCGCGGGCCGCGTCGCGCTGGTGGCCGGAGACGTCATGGGGCACGGCCTGTCCGAGGCGGCCACCATGGGCCGGCTGCGGACCGCCGTGCACACCCTGGCCGACCTGGAGCTTCCCCCCGACGAGCTGATGGGCCGCCTCAACCAGATCGTGGGCGGCCTCGGCGGGGACGCGTACGCCACCTGCCTCTACGCGGTCCACGACTCCACCACCGGCGTCTGCACCCTGACGCTGGCCGGTCACCCCCCGCCGGCCGTGGTCGAGCCGGACGGCCGCGTCCACTTCCCCGAGCTGTCCCCCGACCCGCCGCTCGGCGTGGCGCGACCGCCCTTCCGAGCCAGCGAGTTGAAGGTCCGGGACGGCACTCTGCTCGCGCTGTACACCGACGGTCTGGTGGAGTCCGCGGGCCGAGAGATCGGCCAGGGCATGGCCGACCTCGCCACACTGCTGCGGACGGCCGGCCGTGATGACCTGGAGCGGCTCTGCGACCTCGTCACCTCGAAGCTGCTGCCCGACAAGCAGCCCACTGCCCCCGACGACGCGGTCCTCCTCCTCGCCCGTCTCCACACCCTGCCCGACGACGAGATGGCCGCCTGGCAGTTGCCCGACGACCCGCGGGCGGCGGGACAGGCGCGGGAACACGTCCGGGACCAGCTTCCGCACTGGGGGCTCGACGACCTGGTGATGACGAGCGAACTCGTCGTGAGCGAGCTCGTCGGGAACGTGGTCAGGCACGCGCGGGGCCCGGCCCGGCTCAGGCTGCTCCACACCCGGCCGGGCGGTCTGGTCTGCGAGGTCTCCGACGGGAGCCTGACGACACCCCGTATCCGTCGCGCCTCCGTGACGGACGAGGGCGGACGCGGTCTGCAACTGGTCGCGGCGCTCTGTCAGCGGTGGGGCACGCGCTACACGGCGACCGGGAAGTGCATCTGGGCCGAGCAGACGTCGGCCGGGGACGGCCACGAGCCGCCGTGGGAGCCGCCGGCCGACACCGGACCCTGAGCGAGATCCGGGAGATCCGGGAGATCCGCGAGATCTGGGAGATCCGCGAGATCTGGGAGATCCGCGCGCGAGACCCCCGGAGGGTTTCTCCCCGCTGGTTCCGGCGCCGCTTCCCGCCTGGCCTACGATGCGCAGTCGTACCTCAGTTCAGCCGCCGGCCCGTCGCCGGTCCTGCGCAGCCGCCGCCCGACCCAGGAGCACGGTACCGGTGTCCATACCCCCGTCCCCCGGCCCCCAACAGCCGCAAGACCCCTGGCAGCCGCCTCATCAGCCGTCCCCCCAGGGGCCGGCGTACCCGCAGGGACCGGCGCATCCGCAGGGACCGGCGTACCAGCAGGGTCCGCAGGGGCCGCCGAACTCGTACGGGCAACCCCCGTACCAGCCGTGGGCGCAGGGCTACAGCCCCTACCGCCGGCCGGCGCCCGTGAACGGTGTCGCCGTCGGCTCCCTCGTGCTCGGCCTGCTGTGCTGTGTGCCGGGCGCGGGTCTGCTGCTCGGGCTGATCGCGCTGTCGCAGATCCGCCGGCGGGGTGAGCGCGGCAAGGCGCTGGCGGTCACCGGCTCGGTGCTCTCCGGGCTCGGGATCGCCCTGTGGGTGCTGGCGATCGCCGGCGGTGTCCCGGCCGACGTCTGGGAAGGCTTCAAGGACGCCGCCCGAAACAACGGCAGCGCCTACTCCCTCCGTACGGGCGACTGCTTCGACGCGCCCGGCGGTTCCCTGGAGGGCGAGGCCTACGACGTCGACGAGGTGCCGTGCGCCGGGAAACACGACGGCGAGGTGTTCGCCGCCTTCATGATGAAGGATTACGACTCCTACCCCGGCGACGGCAAGGTCACGGACGTCGCCGACGCCCGCTGCTACGCGCTGCGGTACGACTACGTGATGGACTCCTGGGCCGTGCCCGACGACGTGGACGTCTACTACCTGACACCGACCCGGCAGAGCTGGGCCCTCGGCGACCGCGGGATCACCTGCGTCTTCGGCAACACGGACGAGCGGGGCAGCCTGACCGGCTCGCTGCGCGACGACGGCTCCGGGCTGAACGACGACCAGATCGCCTACCTCGACGCCGTCAACGTCGAGAACAAGGTCCTGGACACCCAGCCCGCCGACACCCCCGACGACGACCTCGACGCCTGCCGGGAGTGGGCCGGCCGGCTGTCCGCCGCGCTCACCGAGGAGGCCGGGCTGCTGCGCGGCCGCGCCTGGCCCGTGGCCGCGCAGCAGCCGGTCGCGGACGTGCTCAAAGATGTCGAGGCGGCCCAGAAGGAGTGGGCGCGCGCCGCGCGGGCCACCGACCCGGACACCTTCTACGAGCACTACGACCGGGCGACGGCCCGCTCCGCCACCGACCACTCGGTCACCGCCCGCAAGGCGCTCGGGCTGGACAGCACCCCGCCCGCCGACCCGGAAGGGGACCGCGGCGGCGACAGCGGGGGAAGCGGCGGCGAACTGGAGGTGTGACAACGGCCATAGCGGGGAGAAAGTGCCTGCGTGAAGCCCCCGGGCCCCACACGTCATCACATCGAGTGATTATCTGGCCTTCGCTTGCACGCTCCAACCCTCGGTTGCCAGGCTGTTGCCGTATGTACAACCTGACGGGAGCGGCCAGTGACCATCGGTGAACAGCCGGCGTACCTGCGCGTCGCGGGTGATCTGCGCAAGAAGATCGTCGACGGTTCACTGCCCCCGCACACCCGCCTCCCCTCCCAGGCCAGGATCCGCGAGGAGTACGGCGTCTCCGACACGGTCGCCCTGGAGGCCCGCAAGGTGCTGATGGCCGAGGGCCTGGTCGAGGGCCGCTCCGGCTCGGGGACGTACGTTCGCGAGCGCCCCGTGCCCCGGCGCGTCTTCCGTTCCGGCTTCCGCCCGGACGGCGGCGCCACGCCCTTCCGCCAGGAGCAGGCCGCCGGCGAGGCGCACGGCACCTGGGAGTCCGGCAGCGAGCAGACCGTGGCGTGCGCCGCCGTCGCCGAGCGGCTCGGCATCGACCCCGGAGACCGCGTGATGCGCACGCGGTACGTCTTCCGCGAGGGCGGCGAGGCGATGATGCTCTCCACCTCCTGGGAGCCCCTGGAGCTCACCGGCCGCACGCCCGTGATGCTCCCCGAGGAGGGCCCGCTCGGCGGCATGGGCGTCGTCGAGCGCATGGCGGCCATCGACGTCGTCGTGGACAACGTCACCGAGGAGGTCGGCGCGCGTCCCGGCCTCGCCGAGGAACTGCACGCCCTGGGCGGCGTCCCCGGTCATGTCGTCCTCGTCATCCAGCGCACCTTCTACGCCTCGGGCCGTGCGGTGGAGACGGCGGACGTGGTGGTTCCGGCCGATCGCTACCGGGTCGCGTACCACCTCCCGGTGAAATAGCGCACACCCCTGCGGCGCCCGCGCCCCGCGGCGCCCGCTCCCGTCACCCGCGCGCCCCCTTGGCGGGCCGCTGCAAATTGGCCGTTTTCGCAGGTCGTCCCCTTGCTGCCCGGTAAGCCGCTGACCGGAGGCAGTACGCTTCCCGGACGGCGCACACGGCATCGTGCGCCCCCCTGGTCCTGGCCGGTTGCGTACCTCTTCGTAAAAAGCCGTGTTCGGTGCGTAAAGGTTAGGCGTAGGCTCGGGCATATGCGGATTGCGGTTTCCTTAGCGGGCGGGACCCGGCGCCAGCCGTCGAGCGGCGGTGCACGGGCCGGAGCGGGAAGAAGCGGTGGGGCGCGATGAACGACGGCACGATCACTCTTCCCTGGCTCGTCATACGTCAGGACGACAACGGCAATCGCTACCGCGTGGGCCGGTACGCCACCCGCGCCGAGGCGCAGAAGATCGCCGACAGCCTGGACGCCCGCGGACACAAGCAGCTCTACTGCGTCGAGCGGATCGGCGCGGGCGGCGCCGACGCCTGACGCGCCGCGCACTCCGCCCTCCGGCCTGCCGTAGGCTCCCGCGCATGACGGAACGGATCGTGGTGGTGGGAGCCGCCCTGCTGGACGGCGGCCGCCTGCTCGCCGCGCGCCGCAGCGCGCCCCCCGACCTCGCCGGCCGCTGGGAACTGCCCGGCGGCAAGGTCGAGCCCGGCGAGACTCCCGAAGCGGCCCTGGTGCGCGAACTGCGCGAGGAACTCGGCGTGGACGCCGAACCCGTGGAACGCATCCCCGGCGAATGGCCCCTGAAGCCGCCGTACGTCCTCGCGGTGTGGACCGCCCGGCTGCGCCCCGGCTCCGGTGACCCCGAACCCCTCCAGGACCACGACGAACTGCGCTGGCTCGGCCCCGCCGAACTCTGGGACGTGCACTGGCTCGACCAGGACGTACCCGCGGTCCGCGAAGCGGCCACCCGAATGACCACCGGCTAGCCGCCGCAGGAGCCCGGTGGGGAACCCGCCGTCGGGGACCCGCCCCCCGTGGGCCGCTGCCGGGGCGCGCCGAAGGACCGGCTCCCGCGGACCCGCTGCGGAGGCCCCCTCGCGGGGGACGCGCCCCCTGTCGGGCCCGCCGCCGCGTACCTGCCGGAGGCAGATCCCCACACAACCGCCGCGGGGGAGCGCCCTCGGGCACCTGTTGCGGAAGGGGCGTCGCGGGGGATCCGCCCCAAGGGAGACCGGTCCCGCGGACCCGCCGCGCGTACTCGTCGCCGGGGACCCGCCGCGCGTACCCGTCGGCGGGGACCCGTCCCGGACCCGTCGGTGGTGGGTCACCGGGGCCAGCCGGCGACGGGCGGATTACATATTGCCTGATATCGGGTATCTCCCCAGCAGGCCCATGGAACGGCATGGGAGGGTTCGGGGGCCTGGGAAGTGATCGGTGTGTTCGACACCGTGGGCGACTGCGCCGAGTGGACCTTCGCCGCGGAACCGGGCGCCGCCCGGGCCGCGCGGGCCGCCGTGCGCGGCCGGCTGCGCGCCTGGCGTCTCGACTCCCTCAGCGACCTCGCCGCCCTGCTGGTCAGCGAGTTGGTGACCAATTCCCTGTGCCACGCCACCGGCCCCATCGGCGTCCGCCTCGTGCGCCCCGCCGCCCCGGACGACGTCCTGCTGGTGGAGGTCTCCGACTCGCTCCCCGACCTGCCCCTGGAGCGCGAGGCGCACGCCGAGGACGAGAACGGCCGCGGCCTGATGCTGGTCGCACTGACCTCGCGCCGCTGGGGCACCCGGCCCGGCGCGAGCGGAAAGACGGTGTGGTTGGAACTCGCCGTGCCGGGCTGACTCCCGCCGCCGCGGGACGGCCCGCCGGGTGTACGACCGGCCGGAACCCGTCCCGGGACCTGTACGGCCCACCGTGCCCTGTCCACCGGGCGGTTCGCATCAGCGACCGCCGTCTCCGGGCGGGATTCGAGGACGTGTCGGCTGGTTAGAAGACTTGAAGTGTTCTCGGAGCCGGGACCGAAAACCGTCGGGACCGTGCTGTGATCGTGAACACCGTGTTGTAAGGCGCCGTAGTGCTGGATACTGCGGGCAGCCGCCGTCGGTGACCGGTGCCGGAGGCGGTGAGCTGGAGGGGACGGTTCGCGTGAGCGAGATACCAGCGAGGGCCACGGAGTCCGAGGACCCGTCGGACGGCGCGAGGGCGAGGACCGCGGGCGATGCCGGCGCGTCCGCGGCCCGCGGCGCGACGGGCCGGCCGGGGCTGTCCTCCTTCGGTTACGCGAGCCGGGACATGGGCCTCGGGGACGTGCCGCCCCCCGGCGACGCCGTGTGGCAGAGCAGCCCGCCCGGCTCGATCTACGACTACATCAAGGTGGCGTCCTTCTCCATCGGCCCCGATGGGCTGGTCGACCAGTGGAGCCTGCGCGCCGAGCAGATCTTCGGCATCCCGGTCGAGCGCGCCGTCGGCATGGATCCCATCGAGGCGTTCGTCGACTCCGACCTGCGCGAGCGGGGCCACCGCAAGATGGCGGAGATCCTCGACGGGCGGGAGTGGACCGGAGTGGTCCCCTTCCGGCTGCGCGGGTCGGTCCGGGGAACCGGGGCGCGGGAGGGCCTCGCCGAGGTCTACGTGATGCCCACGCAGACCGAGGACGGCGAGAGGGCCGCCGTCTGCATCGTCGTCGACGTCCGCACCCTGCGGAACATCGAGACCGACCTCGCGGCGTCGCAGGCGATTTTCGGCCAATCTCCCTTCGGTTTCCTGCTGATCGACACCGACCTGCGGGTGCGCCGCGCCAACCAGCGGTTCGCCTCCCTCTTCGGCGGCTCCCCCAACGAGCACCGGGGCAAGGGCGTCCACGACTATCTGCCGCGCTCGGAGGCGGAACGGGTCGCCGCCACCCTGCGCCGCGTCCTGGAAACCGGCGACTCCATCACGGACATGCACGTCACCGGCTTCCTGCCGGGCTCCGACGAACGCCGCCACTGGTCGGTCAACCTCTACCGCGTGCACAGCGGTTCGGGCCGCCCGATCGGCATCGCCTGGCTGGGGATCGACGTCACCGCCCGGCGCGCCGCCGCCCGCGAGGCCGCCGCCGCGCGGCGCAATCTCGCCCTGCTGAACGAGGCCGGCGCCCGCATCGGCAACTCCCTCGACCTGGAGACCACCGCCCGCGAACTCCTGGACGTCGTCGTCCCCGGCTTCTGCGACCTGGCCACCGTCGACCTCTACCAGGGGCTGCTGGCGGGCGACGAGACCCCGCCCGGTCTCGCCGACGGCAGCGCCCAACTGCGCCGGGTGGCCTTCGCCAGCGCCGTCTCCGACGCGCCGTTCGCCGGCACCGGGGCGCCCGTCGCCGTCGGCGCGGTCCACCACTTCCCCTTCAACTCCCCCTGCGCCGACGCCCTGCGCACGGCCCGCACGAAGTTCGTCCCGGCCGAGGAGGGCGGGCTCGTGCAGTCCACGCTGGCCGTGCCGATGGTCGCGCACGACACCGTCGTCGGGCTCGCCCAGTTCGCCCGGACCAAGGGCAGCGAGCCCTTCGGCGACCGGGACCGCGACCTCGCCGTCGAACTGGCCGCGCGGGCCGCCGTCTGCATCGACAACGCCCGCCTGTACCGGCGCGAGCACGAACGGGCGCTGATACTGCAGCGGTCGCTGCTGCCGCCGGGCGACCCGGTGGCCGCGGGCCTGGACATCGCGTGTCGCTACCTGCCCGGCAACTCCTCCTCCGACCGGCCCACCGAGGTCGGCGGCGACTGGTTCGACGTCATCGAACTGCCCGGTCACCGTACGGCGTTGGTCGTCGGCGACGTGATGGGCCGCGGTCTGCGGGCCGCGGTGGCCATGGGTGAACTCCGCTCCGCGGTACGCACCCTGGCCCTCCTGGACCTCGAACCGGCCGAGGTGCTCAGCGCGTTGGACGAGATCGCCCGCGGCCTCGGCGCCCCGGGCGGCGTGCAGCAGGCCACCCGCGCCGCCCGCCGCCCCCGCGAGGCCGACCTGTCCGAGGTCTACCTCGCCACCTGCGTGTACGCGGTCTACGACTCCGTCACCCGCCGCTGCACCTTCGCCAACGCCGGCCACCTGCCACCCGTACTGGTCGAACCCGGCGAGGCCGCGCTCATGCTCGACGTGCCGCCGGGCATGCCGCTCGGCGTCGGCGGTGAGCCCTTCGAGGAGGTGGAGGTCGACCTGCCCGAGGGCGCCCTCCTCGCGCTCTACACGGACGGCCTGGTCGAATCGCGCGACCACCCGCTGGACGAGGGGCTGCAGGCGTTCGTCGGGGCCCTCACCGACCCCTCCCGGCCGTTGGAGGACGTCTGCGACCACGTCCTGCACACCCTCGACAGCCACCACGGCGAGGACGACATCGCCCTGCTGATGGCCCGCGTCCAGGGCCTGCCCACGGAGTCGGTCGGCGACTGGACGCTGCCGCGCGAGCCGCGCAGCGTGGGCCGGGCCCGCGAGTACGCGCGCGGGCAGCTGCTGTCGTGGGACCTGGAACCGCTCGTCGACACCACCGAGCTGCTCGTCAGCGAGCTGGTGACGAACGCGCTGCGCTACGGCGAGGGCGAGATCAGGCTGCGGCTGCTGCTGGACCGCACCCTGGTCTGCGAGGTCTGGGACTCGGGCCTGGTCCAGCCGCGCCGCCGCCGCGCCCGCGACACCGACGAGGGCGGCCGGGGCCTGCAACTGGTCGGTCTCCTCAGCGCCGCCTGGGGATCCCGCCGCACCCCACGCGGAAAGACGGTGTGGTTCGAACTCCCCCTGCCGGACGGCGAGACGGGCCTCACCGACCCGGCGGAGGCCCTCCTGAGCCTCTTCTGACCCACCACCGATCCCGGCAACCGTCCGCGGCCCACCAGCCCCAACCGTCCGCGGCCCACCAGCCCCAACCGTCCGCGGCCCGCCGGCCCCCGACCGCGTGGGGTCCACCGGTCCCGGCGACCGCGTGGGGCCCGCCGGCCCCCGACCGCGTGGGGTCCACCGGCCCCGACGACCGCCTGCGGCTCACCGTCCCCGACAACCGCCGCGGCCCGGCGACGCCGAGCCGACGCGGTGGCCGACCGGTGTGGGCCGTCAGGCCTTCCGCAGCTCCGCGGCCTCGTCGCGGGCCCGAGCCGCGGCCCGGTGGTCGCCGGCCTGGGTGTGCGCGGTGGCCAGGGTGTCGAGGGCGACGGTGAGCCAGGTGTGGGAGCCGATCTGCCGCCAGAGCCCGACGGCGGCTTCGGCGCGTCTGCGGGCGAGCGCCGGGCGGCCTGCCGCCAGCTGCGCCTCCGCGAGGGCGTACAGGGTGGCCGCCTCGCCCCAGAGGTTGCCGAATTCCCGGTACGTCCACAGGCTCTGCGCGAGCAGCCGGCGGCCTTCCCGGTGCTCGCCCTGGCGGACCAGGATGTCCCCGAGCCAGCAGGCGGCGTGATTGGCGGTGAGGCGGTCGCCGAGGTCCGCACTGATCGCGACCGCCTGCCGGTAGGCGTCGGCGGCCGCCGGGTAGGCGCCGAGCGCGCGGTGGCTCTGGCCCAGACAGCGCAGGGCCTGCGCCTCCCCTGGCCGGTAGCCCGCGACCCGGCTGGCCCGCAGGCACTCCGTGAAACGCTCCACCGCGGCCTCGACATTTCCTTGCTCGAGGTCGATGACGCCGAGGCCGTTGGTGGCGTAGACGAGACAGTTGACGTTGCCCGCCTGCCTGGCCAGCTCGGCGGCCTGCTCGAAGTGGAGCACGGCGGAAGAGTACTGGCCGAGCAGCCGGTGCACGTACGCCAACCCGGCGGTCGCCCCCGCCCGGTAGGCCGGTCCCTTTCCCTCGGCGAGCAGCAGCGCCTGCTCGAAGTGGTTCAGCGCCTCCGGATACCGGTCGAGGATGGTGGTGAGTTCGCCGAGGCAGCGGTGGAGCTTCGCGGCGCTGTGCCGGTCGCCGCTGCTCAGCGCCGCCTCGAGCGCCCGGTTCTGCAGCCGCTCCCAGTCGTCGAAGTGGCCGCCGACCTGGAACAGGGTGGTGAGGGCGGTGGCCAGCCCGGCGGCGGGTGCGGCGTCCGCCCTGTCCAGCGCCTGCTCCGCCACGTCGATGAGGAACTGGCGCTCGTCGGTGAACCAGGCCAGCGGGTCGGCGAGCAGCTGACCGGTGTCCGCCGGGGAGAGCCGCCAGGAGACCAGCTCCGTCTGGGAGATGCCCTGGAAGTCGACACTGAGGGTGTCCGCGGCGAGGTCGGCGAGGTGGAGGCTGGCCCCGAGCAGCCGGGTGAGTGCGGCCCTGCGGTCCTGGTGATGGACGTCGTGATCCGAGCGTTCCCGGCCGAACAACCGCACCAGATCGTGCAACTGACAGCGCATTCGGCCGACGCCGGTCGATCCGGTCTGCACCAGGTGCACCTCGACCAGATCGTCGAGAACGGCCTCCGCCTCGGACAGGCCCACGTCCAGCAGCGCGGCCAGCGCCCAGGCGGCGAAGTCGGGGCCGGGAAGCAGGGCGAGCATCCGCAGCGCGTGCCGGGTCGGCGCGGCCATCCCCTGGTAGGTGAGTTCGAGGCTGGCCCGCACCGCGATGTGGCCGACGGCCAGCTCGTCGAGCTTGCGTTCCTCGTCGGCGAGGGCGCGGGCCACATGAGCCAGGGGCCAGTGCGGTCGCGCGGCCAGTCGCGCGCCGGCCACCCACACCGCGAGCGGAAGACCACCGCAGGTCTCCACGATGGAGCGGGCCGAGTCGGGCTCCGCGTCGGTCCGGTCCGGGCCCAGCATCTCGCGCAGCAGGGTGAGCCCGGTCGCGGAGTCCAGCACGTCCAGCGGCAGCCGGCGGCAGACCAGCTCCGCCATCGTCGTGCGGCTGGTGACGACGGCGGCGCACCTCGCGCCGCTCGGCAGCAGGTCGCGCACCTGCTGGGCCCCGGCCGCGTTGTCCAGGACGACCAGTACCTGCCGCCCGGCCAGCAGGGAGCGGTAGAGGTGGACGCGTCCGGTCAGTTCCGCGGGCACCGTCCCGCCGCGGACGCCGAGCGCGCGGAGGAAGGCGCCCAGGACCATGAACGGATCGGCCGGATCGTCGCCGAAGCCACGCAGATCCGCGTGCAGTTGACCGTCCGGGAAGCGGGCGGCGAGCCGGTGGCCCGTGCGTACGGCGAAGGCCGTCTTGCCCACCCCGGCGGGGCCGGTGACCAGCAGGGTGAGCGGGCCCGGGCCGTCCGCGCCGAGGAGCCGGCAGGCCTCGTCCACCTCGGCGTCGCGGCCGACGAACAGGGAGAGGTCCGCCGGCAGGAGCCGGGGCACGAGCTGCCGGCCCGTCACGGGGGGCACGCCGGCGCCGCGGTCGTCATCCGGTTCCGGTTCCGGTTCCGCTTCCGCTCCCGGTTCCGCTTCCTCGTCGGCGGACCGCGCGGCGACGAGGACGGCGGCCGGACCGGGACCGCCGGACAGATCCGGATCCCCGGCCAGGATCCGCCCGTACAGCCGTTGCAACGCCGCGCCGGGGTCGACCCCCAGCTCGTCGGCGAGTCGCCGCCGGGCGCGCTCGTACTCCTCCAACGCCTCCGCCTGCCGCCCGCACCGGCACAGGGCGAGGACCAGCTGCCCGACCACCCGCTCGTCGAGCGGATGCCTCTCGGCCCGGGCCGCCAGCTCGCTCACCATCCGGTCATGCTGTCCCAGGCGTAATCGGACGTCGACGAGATCCAGTCGGGCGGCCAGCCGCTCGCCGTCGAGGAGCTGGCGCTGCGCGTTGAACCACGGGGCGTCCACTTCGGCGAACGCGCTGCCCCGCCACAGCCCCAGAGCCTCCCGCCACAACGTCTCCGCCTGCTCGTCCGCGGCCGCCCGGCGGGCCCGGTCCGACAGGTCCCGGAAGCGGTGCAGGTCCACCGCGGCCCCGCCGAGGTCGATCACGTAGCCGCCGGACCGGCGGACCAGACGGACGCCGTGCGGCTCCAGCCCCCGGCGCAGACGGGACAGGTACGCGTACAGCGTGTCGCGGGCCCGGTGGGGCGCGCGGTCGTCCCACACCCGGTGGAGCAGCCGGTCGGCCGGCACCGGACGGCCGGCGTCGACCAGCAGGGCCGCGAGAACACCCTGCTGCCGCGCATGTCCCAGGGCCACCGGCCGCCCCTTGGCCCGTGCCTCCAGCGTGCCCAGTAACCGGAATTCCAGCATTCCGTGTTCCCCCCTCACGCCGGTACCGACCCGGCGGGCACCACTGTGCCCAGCCGCGCAAGGTTTCTCGCAAGGTCTCTCGCAAGGTTTCCCGAAGGTCGGCCGTACATGGTTGCCGAGGTGTCCAGAACGGTGCGGCTCGCCGCCCGGAACAGCCCGGCGCGGCACCGGCACCGTCCGGTCACCTCACCGCCGGCGCCGCACGCCGGGTCCACCGGAGAGCACCGCCGCGAACCGACGACCAACAAGGAGAAGCATGCGCACGATGCGTTCGGCGACCGGAACCGTCGCCATGCGGAGACGAGTCGGCCCCTTGATCGGTGGGCTGTCCCTGGCGATGGGGCTGGTGGCGCTGACCCCGTCCGTCGCTTCGGCGGCGGACGGCTGGCAGGCGGCCGGCGACGTGGCCGACAGCACCTTCGACAACGACCGCGGCAAGGTGTGCCTCGACACGGACGGCCTCGTCCCGCTCGGGTACGGATGCTTCCAGAGCTACGGAGAGTGGTTCTGGCTCAAGGACGAGAACGCCAACAACATTCCCGTTGGCATCTCCTGGACCTACGAGGGGCCGACCGGCCAGTACCGGAGCGGCATGGTCTACGACACGCACGGCAAGGCCGCCGGGTGGACCAACCTCAACAAGAGCTTCGTGGACGGCGGAACACTGCGCTTCAACGTCTGCCAGGTCAATGTGACGACCCAGAAGTTCTTCAACTGCGGCATCACGGGTTCCGTGACCACCTGACCGGTCCCTTCGACGGCCCGCCCCGAGACCCCGGGCCGGCAGCGGGCAGCCCGTCCGCGTACGCCCGGCCCGGACCGCTACCAGCGGTGAGAACCAGATCCACTGACGAGAGGGAATCCGACATGCGTACACACCGTGCCCTGGCGGCCGCCACCGTGCTCGCCACCGCCCTCACGGTGGGCGGCATCACGGCGACCACAGCGAGTGCGACCGCGAGCACCACCGCGGTCACCTGCAGCGGCTGGTCGCACTCCGTCCAGGACGGCCGCACCGGCGCCGTACGGGCCTCCGCCGCTCCCGCCGCGGTCCACACGGGCCCCTACGGAGCCTGCACCACCGTGGGCACCATCGGCGACGGCGTGCCCATCCAGTACGACTGCTACGTGCGGAACGACTACGGCAACACCTGGACCTGGGTCCACGGGTTCGGCTGGGTGTTCGACGACTACCTCGTCGGCAACGGCGCCTACGACCCCTGCTGAGTCGTGGCCGTCCCGGCAGCCCGCGGGCTGCCGGGACGCCGGCTACCGGGGCTGCCCGGGGGGCGGGGTGCCGAGGCGGGCGCGGGTTCTGGGGCCGCCGAAGGCCGGGGGCGTGCCGGTGTCCAGCAGGACGCCGGCGAGGACCGCGTCGGTGAGGTCGTTGGCGTTCCGCATCGCGTCGCGTGCGCGGTCGCGGGCGTCCTGTTCGGCCAGTTCGAGGGCGCTCCGGGCCAGTGACTCGGCGGTGAGGAGGCCCGGGGCGTCCGTGACGAGCAGCCGTTGCGCCTCCGCCAGCCTCGTGCGGGCGGTGCCGCCGACGGCTCCCCGGTGGGTCGCGACGAAGCAGGCCGCGGTGTCGGCGGCGTCGCGCGCGACGAGCAGCGCGGCGGCCGACAGCACCCCGGCCTGTCCGCCGAGCGGCACCACCGCCCGCACCACGCGCCGCAGCGCGTCCAGGGGGTCGTACCGGCCGGAGGCCACCTCCTCCCGTACGTCGGCCAGGACCCGGTCGGCCCGCGCGGTGTCCGCCCCGGCCTCCCGGGCCGCCGCGAGCTCCGTCTCCGCGCCCGTCAGGGTGGCCGGCAGCAGGCTCTCGGCCCTGGCCAGGGCAGCCGCGCGGTGGTCGACCGCGGTCAGCAGCGTGGCGGCCTGGGCCGTCGCGCCCTCGGCGGCGCGCAGGTCGCGGGCGGCCGGTCCGCCGCGGCCCAGGTCGGCCGACTGGTGCGCCCGGTTGAGCCGCGACGTGGCGAAGAACAACCGGTCCGTGGCCTGTTCGGCGTGGCCGGTGACGGCGCGGGTCGCGGAGGGCGCGTACCGCCCGGCGAGCTGCACGAGCGTCGCCTCGGCGGCCGTGGCCCGGCCGGTCAGCTCCCGGAACCGGACCTCCGCGATCCCCAGTGCCCCGCCCACGCCGCCGTCCGGGCCGCGCAGCCGGTCGAAGGCGTCGGCCTCCGCGTCCAGCCGTCTCCCCGCCTCCTGGCACCGTCCGACGATGCCCGCCAGCATGTGGCGCCGGGCCGGCTCGTCCTCCGGCACCTCGTCTTCGTACCGCTGCCGCATCCGGAAGGCGGCCGACAGTTCGGCTTCGGCCTCCCGCACGGCTCGCGTGAACGGGGCCACCGCCGCCGCCCCGGACAGCGCCTCGGCGAAACCGAGTTCCTCCCGGCAGACGCGCACGCAGTCGTCGGCCTCGGCCAGCAGCACCCCCGCCCGCTCCTCCAGCTCGGGCAGCGGCGGCCCGGCGGCGGGCGTGGCGCCGGTCCCGGGAGCCGCCGCCGTCCGCGTCCGGGTCCGGGTCCGCCGGATGTGCCGTACGTAGCCGAATCCGGCCAGCGCCCCCACCGCGCCCCCGATGGCGATCGGCAGCGCCAGGTCGGCCGCCGACGCCCCGTCGCCCGACCGCGCGGCCGCGGGCGCGGCGGGCGCGGCGGGCGCGGCGGACGATGCGGGCGCCGCGGGCGCGGCGGGGTGCTCCACGCGGGCAGGCGGAGCCGCCGCGTCACCGTGGGCCGTCATCCCCGGCAACGCCAGCCACACCATCCCGGCGAACCCGCCGAGCACGGTGTGCAGCACCCGCGCGGATATGTGGCAGGCCGCGCGCCGCGGCCGGCCCCGGATCAAGGACGAGGTCACCTTTGGGAGCGTATGAGCCGGAATGCGCCCGCGCGACCGGGGACGGGCCGCCGGTGCGCCCCCGCCTCCGCCGCGGACCGGTGGGCGTAGGGGGAAGACTGGGTGGGATGAGCCGTATCCGCCGGCACGACACCCCCGCCGCCCTCGCCCCTCTCGCCCGCGCCGCGCTGGGCCCGCACCGCGTCCTCGTGGACGTGGTGCGCCTGCGCGGCGGCACGAAGAAGGGCGTCCACCGCCTCTTCTTCGACGACGACACCACGGCCGTCGCCTACGTCTGGTCCGCCGACGAGGACTACTGGGACGCCGGCCCCACCGACCCGCGCGACCCCTTCTCGCACGACACCGGCCTCGCCCTCCTCACCGCGGCGCACGACCGCCTGGCGCGCGCCGGCGTCCGCACGCCCCGCCTGCTGTACGCCGACGCCACGCACACGCACCTGGCGGCGGACGCGGCCGTCGTCGAGGACGTGCGTGGCGGCAGCCTGGAGGAGGCGCTGCGGCGCGACCCGCGCGCGGCGGACGCGACGCTCCGGCGGCTGGCCGGCGAACTGGCCGCGCTGCACGCCCAGCGGGGGCCGGCCTTTGGCAAGGTCGCCTTGGTCGACAACGGCGGCCTGCCGACGGGCGGTTCGTGCGAACGCGTCGTCATGGACCGCGCGCTGCACGACATCGAGGAGACCGCCGCGCGCGAGCCGCGCGCCGCCGCGGCACGGGAGGAACTGACCGACGCCGTCGAGAACCTGGCCGCAGCGGTGCGGCCGCGTGCCCTTCACACCCTCGTCCACGGCGAACTCGGCCCGGACCACGTGCTGGTGACACCCGACGGCGACCCGGTCCTGATCGACGTCGAGGGCCTGATGTACTTCGACGTGGAGTGGGAGCACGTGTTCCTGCGGCTGCGCTTCGGCCCGCACTACGACGCGCTGCGCGTGCCCGGCCTGGACGAGGACCGGCTCCGTCTCTACCGGCTGGCCATGCATCTGTCCCTGGTCGCGGGCCCGTTGCGGCTCCTGGACGGCGACTTCCCGGACCGGGCGCCGATGCGGGCGATCGCGGAGTGGAATCTGCTGCGCGCCCTCGACCTTGTGGGACGATGATCGTATGGATCTCTTCCTGCGAGTGGCCATGGCGGCGGCCGTGACGGGCCTGGCCGCGATCGGCGTCGCGGGTGTCGTCAGGGACTGGACGCCGCCCTGGGGCAGGCGCCAGGTGCTGCGGCCCAAGCTGTGGGGGTACGGCTCGCTGCTCGCCGCGGCGGGCATGGCCCTGTTCGCCTTCCTGGGCCCGCTGCGCGAGCCGCACCCCTCCTTCGACGCGCTGCCGGTCATCGGCTGGGTCGGATTCATGGGCGGGCTGCTCCTCCAGAACCTCGGCCTGCGACCCGGCCGCGGCGGCCGCGGCGGCGACGCTACGACGAAGACCTCCGCCTGATCTTCGAGCCCAGCCACACCAGCGGGTCGTACTTGCGGTCCACGGCCCGCTCCTTCAACGGGATCAGCGCGTTGTCCGTGATCCTGATGCCCTCCGGGCACACCTCCGTGCAGCACTTGGTGATGTTGCAGTAGCCGAGGCCGTGTTCGTCCTGGGCCGCGCGCTTGCGGTCCAGGCCGGTCTCGGCGGCGGCGTCCAGCGGATGCATGTCCAGTTCCGCCACCCGCATCAGGAACCGCGGGCCGGCGAACGCCGGCTTGTTCTCCTCGTGGTCGCGCACCACGTGGCAGGTGTCCTGGCACAGGAAGCACTCGATGCACTTGCGGAACTCCTGCGGGCGGTCCACGTCCTGCTGGAACATCCGGTACTCGCCCGGGCCGACACCCTCCGGCGGCACGAACGCCGGTACCTCGCGCGCCTTGTGGTAGTTGAAGCCGACGTCCGTCACCAGGTCGCGGACCACCGGGAAGGCACGCAGCGGGGTCACGGTGACGGTCTCCTCGCGGCCGAAGACCGACATGCGGGTCATGCACATCAGCCGTGGCCGCCCGTTGATCTCCGCCGAGCACGAACCGCACTTGCCGGCCTTGCAGTTCCAGCGCACGGCCAGGTCCGGGGCCTGGGTGGCCTGCAGGCGGTGGATGACGTCGAGGACGACCTCGCCGTCGTTGACCTCCACCCGGAAGTCCGCCAGGCCGCCGCCGTCCGCGTCGCCCCGCCACACCTCGAAGCGGGCCTCGTAGCTGCTCATTCGTACAGCTCCTCTTCGGCGAGGTACTTGACCAGCTCCTCCTTGTCGAAGAGGGCGAGCAGGTCGGGGCGGACGGGGTCGGTGGTCTCGCGGGTGAGTTCGATCCGGCCGCGCGCGGGGTCGGCCGCGGCCGCCGGTTCGCCGGTGAGAGCTGCCGGTTCGTCCGTGGGGCCGGCCAGCCGGCACAGCAGGTTGATGTTGCGCCACTTGCGGTCCATCGTCGGACGGTCCTCGCGGGTGTGCCCGCCGCGCGACTCGGTGCGCTCCAGCGCCGCCCGCGCCACGCACTCGCTGACCAGCAGCATGTTGCGCAGGTCCAGCGCGAGGTGCCAGCCCGGGTTGAACTGCCGGTGTCCCTCCACGCCGGCCCGCCGCGCCCGCGCCCGCAGCTCCGCCAGCTTCTCCAGCGCCCGCTCCATCTCGGCCTCCCGGCGGATGATGCCGACCAGGTCGTTCATCGTCTGCTGGAGCTCCTGGTGGAGGGTGTACGGGTTCTCCGGCGGGCGTCCGTCGTCCTCGCCCGGCGCCGGGCCCTGCGCGGAGAACGGCCGCAGCGCCTCGGCCGCCGCCGCGTCCACCTGGGCGTCGTCCGTGCGCGGGCGTGCCCCCGCCGCCGCGTACTCGGCCGCGTACCGGCCCGCCCGGCGCCCGAACACCAGCAGGTCGGAGAGCGAGTTGCCGCCGAGCCGGTTGGAGCCGTGCATGCCGCCCGCCACCTCACCGGCCGCGAACAGCCCCGGCACCCCGCGCGCCGCCGCCGTGTCGGAGTCGACGGCGATGCCGCCCATCACGTAGTGGCAGGTGGGCCCGACCTCCATCGGCCCGGCCGTGATGTCGACGTCCGCCAGCTCCTTGAACTGGTGGTACATCGACGGCAGCCGGCGCCGGATCACCTCGGCCGGCATGCGCGTCGAGACGTCCAGGAACACGCCGCCGTGCGGGGAGCCCCGGCCGGCCTTCACCTCGGCGTTGATGGCGCGGGCGACCTCGTCGCGGGGCAGCAGCTCAGGGGGGCGCCGGTTGTGGTCCGGGTCCTCGTACCAGCGGTCGCCCTCCGCCTCCGACTCGGCGTACTTCTCCTTGAAGACGTCGGGGACGTAGTCGAACATGAACCGCTCGCCCTCGGAGTTGCGCAGCACCCCGCCGTCGCCGCGCACCGACTCGGTGACGAGGATGCCCTTCACCGACGGCGGCCAGACCATGCCGGTCGGGTGGAACTGCACGAACTCCATGTTCAGCAGCGGCGCCCCGGCGAGCAGCGCCAGCGCGTGCCCGTCGCCGGTGTACTCCCACGAGTTCGACGTCACCTTGAACGACTTGCCGATGCCGCCGGTCGCGATCACCACGGCGGGCGCCTCCAGCACGAAGAAGCGGCCGGACTCGCGCTCGTACGCGAAGACCCCGGACACCCTCCCGCCGTCCTTCAGCACACGGGTGACCGTGCACTCCTGGAAGACCTTCAGGCGGGTCTCGTAGCCGCCGGTCTCCTTCTTGTCCTGCTGCTGCAGGGAGACGATCTTCTGCTGGAGGGTGCGGATGAGCTCCAGGCCGGTGCGGTCGCCGACGTGCGCCAGGCGCGGGTACTCGTGGCCGCCGAAGTTGCGCTGCGAGATCCGGCCGTCCGCGGTGCGGTCGAACAGGGCGCCCCAGGTCTCCAGCTCCCACACCCGGTCCGGGGCCTCCTTGGCGTGCAGCTCGGCCATCCGCCACTGGTTGAGGAACTTCCCGCCGCGCATGGTGTCGCGGAAGTGGACCCGCCAGTCGTCGCCGGAGTTGACGTTGCCCATGGCGGCGGCGATGCCGCCCTCGGCCATCACCGTGTGCGCCTTGCCGAACAGCGACTTGCAGATCACCGCCGTACGGGCGCCCCGCTCCCGCGCCTCGATGGCGGCCCGCAGCCCGGCGCCGCCGGCGCCGACCACGACAACGTCCCACTCCTGGCGGTCGACCACGGACATCAGAAGAACCTCGGATCGTCGAAGGCGCCGGAGGCGACCAGGTACACGTACAGGTCGGCGACCGCCACGCTCACCAACGACGACCAGGCGAGCAGCATGTGACGGGCATTCAGCTTTCCGACCCACTGCCACATGCGGTAGCGCACGGGATGCCGGGAGAAGTGCCGCAGCTTGCCGCCCACGATGTGCCGGCAGGAGTGGCAGGAGAGGGTGTACGCCCAGATGAGCACGATGTTGACGAGGAACACCAGGGTGCCCAGCCCCATGTGCCCCCAGCGGTAGTGCTCGTCCCGGAAGGCCAGCACGGTGTCGTACGTCAGGATGCCCGCGACCGGGATCGCCGCGTAGAAGAAGTACCGGTGGACGTTCTGCAGGATCAGCGGGAAGCGGGTCTCACCGGTGTACCCGCGGTGCGGCTCGGCCACCGCGCAGGCCGGCGGGGACGCCCAGAAGCCGCGGTAGTAGGCCTTGCGGTAGTAGTAGCAGGTCAGGCGGAAGCCGAGCGGGAAGACCAGGATGATGATCGCGGGTGAGATGCCCCACCAGCTTCCGAAGAGGTCGGCGTTCGGCCCGGCGCGCATGGTCCGGCAGTTCTCCGCCAGGCACGGCGAGTAGAACGGGGAGACGTACGGCGCCGCGTAGTAGTCCGCGTTGCCGAAGGCCCGCCAGGTCGAGTACACGATGAAGGCCAGCAGGCCCGCGGCCGTGGCGGCCGGGGCCAGCCACCAGCGGTCGGTCCGCAGGTGCGGGGCGTCGATGGCGGCGCGGGCGGGGCCGCGCACGCCGCCGCGGCTGGGAGGGGGTTCCGTACCAGTGGCCAACTTCTGACTCCGGTCGGTGTGGGTAAGCGCTAATGACGGTTGCGGTGCGCGCCCAGTCCCTCGTCGTCCGAGTCGGTCCACAGGGAGCTGTCGTACGGGGTGTCGGGGATGGTGACGAGTTCGGGACGTCCGGGCGCGGCGGGGGTGGCCGCCTCGCGCAGCAGCGCGACGCTCTGGCGCAGGTGGTCGGCGTCGGCGCGGACCCGGCGGATGTCGAGTCCGCCGCCGCCGATCCGCTGCTCCAGCCGGCCGACCGAGCGCAACAGGTCGTCGAGGCAGCGCTGAACGGACGAGAGTTCGTCGTGCACGGACATGACGTGACCTCACTTCCGCGGGTTCGTACCGCGTCGGTGCCTGGGCGGCGACGTTCGTGCGGCTGCGAGTGTCGCGCGTCACACCTGTCGGTGGGAAGCGGTGTGCACGGATTGGCCGGGGCACGTCGTCGTGACCGGACGGCGCGGGGGCGCGGGCGGCACCCCGTGACGCGTCCGTTGCGCCGCACGGGTGGGCTTGGGTGCCGCCGCCGCCGTGTCGCCCCGCCCTGCTGAACCCTTTCCTCTTCAGTGGCCATACATCTGATCAGCTCCAAATACCGCCAATCGTGATCGGAACCGGCGGTCCACCCCCGGAGGTAGACGTGATGTCCCACGACGGCGTCGGACTGCGTGCGGTCATGCGCTCGGTCGCCTTCCTCACCGCGGGCACGCTCGCGGTATCCACGCTCGCCGGCTGCAGTTCCGGGGAGGAGGTCAGCAAGCCCCTGGTCGGGCAGGACATCGCGCCCGCCGGTCGCGCCGCGGTCGCCGACGGCGGCACGCTGCGCTGGGCCGTGGACGACCTGCCGGAGACGCTGAACACCTTCCAGTCGGACGCCGACGCCACCACCACCCGCGTCGCCCAGGCCGTCCTGCCGGCCATGTACCGGCTGGACGCCGCCGGGCGCCCGCAGCGCGACGCCGACTTCCTGGAGTCCGCCAAGGTCGTCGAGACCGAGCCCAAGCAGGTCGTGCTGTACAAGCTCAGCCAGCAGGCCGTCTGGAGCGACGGCCGCGAGATCGGCGCCGCCGACTTCGCCGCCCAGTGGCGCGCCCTGTCCGGCAAGGACAACGCCTACTGGACGGCCCGCAACGCCGGCTACGAGCGCATCGAGAAGGTCGAGCGCGGCGCCAACAACCTCGAGGTCAAGGTCACCTTCGCCCGGCCGTACGCCGACTGGCGGTCGCTGTTCTCGCCGCTGTACCCGAAGGACGTCATGGGCACCCCGGACTCCTTCAACGACGGGGCCCGCCGCAAGCTCAAGGTCACCGCCGGGCCGTTCGCCGTGAAGAAGGTGGACCGGGAGAACGACCGGATCGTCCTCACCCGCAACCCGCGGTGGTGGGGCGCCCCCGCCAAGCTCTCCGAGATCGACCTGAAGGTGGTGGCGCGCGACAAGCGGGCCGCCGCGCTGGCCGCCGGGAAGCTCGACCTGGCCGAGATCGACCCCTCCGCGGCCGGGCAGATCACCGCCGGAGCGGCCGGCACCAGGGCCTCGGACGCCGGCGCCTCCGCCCACAAGGGCGCCTCCCCGAGCACGGGTGCCTCCCCGCACAACGGCCCCGGCGGCCGGCGCGCCACCACGAAGGCCGAGCGGCGGCTGAAGGCCCTGCGCGCCTTCGAGGTCCGCAAGTCGCTGGAGCCGGCCTTCACCCAGCTCGCGCTGAACGGCGCCGAGGGCCCGCTCGCCGACGAGCGCGTCCGCCGGGCCGTGGCCCGCGCGCTGGACCGCAAGGCACTGGCCGAGGCCGTGCTGAAGCCGCTCGGGCTGCCCGCGGTGCCTGTCGGCAGCCATGTCGCGCTGTCCGGGCAGGCCGCCTACGCCGACAACAGCGGCGCGCTCGGCAAGGAGGACACCGCCGAGGCGCAGGCGCTGCTGTCGGACGCCGGCTGGGTGCCCGGCGGGCCCGTCAAGGCCAAGAAGAAGGACGGGAAAGAAGAGAAGGAAGAGAGCGGAGAGAAAGAAGAGAAGGCAGAGAAGTCAGAGAAGGAAGAGGACAGCGGGAACGCCGGTTCGACCGGGAAGAAGGCCGGGCACGCCTCGGAGTCCGCGAAGGCCGACGACGGGACGTACATCGTCGGCGAGGACGACAAGGCGGGGCACGAGGGCCACCTGCCGGAGGGCAGGCTCACCGGGAGCAGCGACGACTCGAAGGACCACGAGCAGCGCGCCGGGGACGCCGCCCGGCACGCCGGGCAGGGCAGCGCGCCCGGCGCCTACGCCCCCAAGGGCACCGCCGCCCCGGGCGGCACCGGCACCGCGGTCAAGGCGCTCGCCAAGGACGGCAAGCCGCTGGCGCTGCGCTTCGTACTCCCCTCGGGGGCCGGCTATCCGACCCTGCGCGCGGTGGCCGACCGGATCAGCGGGATGCTGGCCCGGGTCGGCATCAGCACCAGGATCAGCAAGGTCCCCGAGGCGAGCTACTTCAAGGACCACATCGCCGCCGGCGAGTTCGACCTCGCCCTGTGGTCCTGGCCCGCCTCCGCCTACCCCGCCACCGACGCCCGGCCCATCTACGCCAAGCCGGTGCCGGCCGCCGACGGCTCCCTGAACGTCGAGCAGAACTACACCCGCGTCGGCACCGACCAGGTCGACCAGCTGTTCGACGAGGCCGTGGCGACGCTGGACGACCAGGAGCGCCGCGGTCTGCTGCGCAAGGCCGACTCCCGCATCTGGGCGGCGGCCGGGTCGATCCCGCTCTTCCAGCGCCCGCAGCTGACGGCCGCCCGCAAGGACCTGGTCAACGCCGGAGCCTTCGGTTTCCAGACGCCGGTCTTCGAGGACATCGGCTTCCTGAAGAAGGGCGCGAAGGTCTCCCCGGCCCCGTCCCACAGCTGAGCCGCGCGGCCCTGCGGCGGCCTTCGCCGCGGGGCCACGTACCATGGGGTGAGGCCGTGGCGTGTACAGCCCGGCAGGGCCCCGCGTAACACAGACGTACGCGCAGGCCGTCCTCACACTCCGGGAGAACGCCGCAATATGGCTGTGTCCGCAACACGTCACGACATCCGCAACGTCGCCATCGTCGCCCACGTCGACCACGGGAAGACGACCATCGTCGACGCCATGCTCAAGCAGGCGGGTGCCTTCGCCGCGCACCAGCTCGACCAGGTCGACGACCGCATGATGGACTCCAACGACCTGGAGCGTGAGAAGGGCATCACGATCCTCGCCAAGAACACGGCGGTGAAGTATCACCCCAAGGACGGCGGCGAGCCCATCACCATCAACATCATCGACACCCCCGGCCACGCCGACTTCGGCGGTGAGGTCGAGCGCGGTCTGTCGATGGTCGACGGTGTCGTGCTGCTCGTCGACGCCTCCGAGGGTCCCCTGCCGCAGACCCGCTTCGTGCTGCGCAAGGCGCTGCAGGCCCGCCTGCCCGTCATCCTGTGCATCAACAAGACGGACCGCCCGGACGCCCGCATCGACGAGGTCGTCAACGAGACCTACGACCTCTTCCTCGACCTGGACGCCGACGAGGACCAGATCGAGTTCCCGATCGTCTACGCCTGCGGCCGGGACGGCATCGCGTCGCTGACCAAGCCGGAGGACGGCACCGTCCCGGGCGACTCCACCAGCCTGGAGCCGTTCTTCTCGACGATCCTGGAGCACATCCCGGCGCCGACCTACGACGAGTCCGCCCCGCTCCAGGCCCACGTCACCAACCTGGACGCCGACAACTTCCTCGGCCGTATCGCGCTGCTGCGCGTCGAGCAGGGCGAGCTGCGCAAGGGCCAGACGGTCGCGTGGATCAAGCGCGACGGCTCGATCAGCAACGTCCGCATCAGCGAGCTGATGATGACCGAGGCGCTCACCCGCAAGCCCGCCGAGAAGGCCGGCCCCGGTGACATCTGCGCCGTCGCCGGCATCCCGGACATCATGATCGGCGAGACCCTCGCGGACACCGAGAACCCGATCCCGCTCCCGCTGATCACGGTCGACGAGCCCGCGATCTCGATGACCATCGGCACCAACACCTCGCCGCTGGTCGGCCGCGGCGGCACCGGCAAGGGCGCCGACGCGAAGTCGGCCGTCAAGGACCGCAAGGTCACCGCCCGCCAGGTCAAGGACCGCCTCGACCGCGAGCTGATCGGCAACGTCTCGCTCCGCGTCCTGGACACCGACCGTCCCGACGCCTGGGAGGTCCAGGGCCGCGGTGAGCTGGCGCTCGCCATCCTGGTCGAGACCATGCGCCGGGAGGGCTTCGAGCTGACCATCGGCAAGCCGCAGGTCGTCACCAAGGAGATCGACGGCAAGACGTACGAGCCGGTCGAGCGGATGACGGTCGACGTGCCCGAGGAGCACATGGGCGCGGTCACGCAGCTCATGGGCGTGCGCAAGGGCCGGATGGACAACATGTCCAACCACGGCTCGGGCTGGGTCCGCATGGAGTTCGTGGTCCCCTCGCGGGGGCTGATCGGCTTCCGTACCGAGTTCCTCACCAGCACCCGCGGCACGGGTATCGGCCACTCCATCCACGAGGGCTTCGAGCCCTGGTTCGGCACCCTGCAGACCCGTAACAACGGCTCCCTGGTCGCCGACCGCGCCGGCGCCGTAACCGCGTTCGCGATGACGAATCTCCAGGAGCGCGGCGTGCTGTTCGTGGAGCCCGGCACCGAGGTGTACGAGGGCATGATCGTCGGCGAGAACTCGCGCTCCGACGACATGGACGTCAACATCACCAAGGAGAAGAAGCTCACCAACATGCGGTCTTCGACGGCCGACGTGGCCGAGTCGATCGTGCCGCCGCGCAAGCTGTCGCTGGAGCAGTCGCTGGAGTTCTGCCGCGACGACGAGTGCGTCGAGGTGACCCCGGAGGCCGTTCGCATCCGCAAGGTCAACCTGGACCAGCGGGAGCGCGCCCGCGCCGCGAGCCGCGCCAAGCACGGCTGAGCCGACGGCCGGGACGGCGTCCTCGCCGCACCCTCCGAGCCCGGGTGCCCCCATCTTGGGGGCGCCCGGGCTTTTTGCAACCGGTTTTCGGGCGCCAGGTGTCCGAAATGCGGAGATCACTGCCCGATAGCCATGTAACAAGTCCGTTTCGCGGCCTTCTTGTCCCGAACCGTTTGTCCAGAATTCGGAAGAAGTATGCGCGAGCTGTGACTGAATTGAGATTTAAAGACAGTGGTTCGGCCATCGGCTCATGGCAGATAGTTAGCCGCGTAGCGCTCGGGTCGATGGGTCTCGCTGTGGGGACAGCGGCGACTCACGAGAGCACCAGGGGGTGTCTGATCCTTCGTCAGGGGTGACGGAGGACGGGCATGGGCCCCCAATCGTCGGTGAGCATGTGCAGTCACGAGGAGGAGCCCCATGCGCGGTGTCACGAGCACCAAGTGGGACAGGTCGACAGTCGCCCGCAACTGCTTCACCGCACACGGCAGTTCTCTCTGAGGATTGCGCCGGCCGCTCACCGCGTGGTTACGCTACGCGCGTCCGGCTGCGGCTTCTCCATGATCCGGTCGGTGACCGCGCACATCCCGCGCGGTCGGTGACCCGGTACACCCACACCTGTGAAATGGGCCAACTGTGACCAGTCCAATCGACGTTGAAGGCGGCGAGGCGTCGGTCGTCGTCGACGGCACACCCCAGCCTCACGCCAAGGCCGAGGCCGATCAGCTCGAGGGCCGTTCCCCCGGCCGGCTGATGTGGATCCGCTTCAAGCGTGACCGCACGGGGGTGATCTCGGCGTGCATCGTGGCGTTCTTCTTCGTCGTCGCCCTGGCCGCGCCGCTGATCTCGAAGCTGTACGGCAAGGACCCGTACACGATCTACGCGGACGAGCGTCCCGAACTCTTCGACAGCGCGGGTGTCCCGGTGCAGCCCAACGGCGGCATCAGCGGCGAGTTCTGGTTCGGACTCGAACCGGGCAACGGCTACGACGTGTTCACCAAGCTGATCTACGGCATCCGCACCTCGCTGATGATCTCCGTGGCGGTGACGATCGCGGTCGTGCTGACGGGCATTCTGCTCGGTGTGACGGCCGGTTACCTCGGCGGCAAGGCCGACTACGCGATCGGCCGCGTCATCGACTTCCTGCTCGCCTTCCCCTCGCAGCTGTTCTTCATCGCCAGCATGCCGGTCGTGGTCTCACTGTTCGTCAGCCCGCGTGACGAGACGCCGACTTACGTGCGCGTGGTCGCGCTGATCGTCGTCCAGTGGGTCCTCGGCTGGATGAGCCTCGCCCGCATCCTGCGCGGCACCACACTCGCCCTGCGCGAGCGGGAGTTCATCGAGGCCGCCCGGGTGAGCGGAGCGTCTCCGTGGCGGATCATCCGCAAGGAGCTCCTCCCCAACGTGGTGACGCCGCTGCTGGTCCAGACGACCTACATGCTGCCGAACTTCGTGACGATCGAGGCCGGCCTGTCCTTCCTCGGCGTCGGCATCGTCGAGCCCACGCCCGACTGGGGCCAGATGTTCTCCAAGGCATCGACCGAGCTCGTGCTGCAGAACGACATCACGTACATGTTCTTCCCCGGCGTCTCGATGATCATCTTCGTCGTCGCGTTCAACCTGCTCGGGGACTCGGTCAGGGACGCCTTCGATCCCAAGACGGCGCGCTGACCGACAGATCGTGGGCGTCCTCGCCCCGGATACCGCACGGCCGAATTCGGCACTGGTGATACACAGATGGGTGGAAACTGAGTGATGAGTAGGGGCGGACGCCACACATACGCCGCTTTGTCCGTGCTCGCGGCGGGGGCACTCGTGCTCACCGGTTGCAGCAAGGGCGGCAGCGACACCGGCGACAACAACAAGAAGAACGAGGAGAACGCCAAACGGCAGCAGTCGTCGATCAAGTTCGGCGACGCCGCGGCCTCCCAGGGCCCCGCGGCCGAGGTGAAGGGCGCCAAGGCGGGCGGCACGATGGAGGTCCTCCAGCGTGACAGCTTCGCCCACCTGGACCCGGGCCAGATCTACGTCTCCGACGAGATGGCGCTCTCGCAGCTGATCCACCGCGGGCTCACCGGCTACAAGGCGACCAGCGACGACGGCAAGCAGCACGAGGTCGTCGGCGACCTGGCCACCGACTCCGGCACCACCACCGACGGCGGCAAGACCTGGAAGTACACGCTCAAGGACGGCATCAAGTTCGCCGACGGCACGCCGATCACGTCGAAGGACGTCCGCCAGACCTTCGAGCGGCTGTTCGCGCCCTTCATCAACCAGGGCCCGAGCTACATCCAGCAGTGGCTCGCCGACTCCACCGACTACCGCAAGCTGCTGAAGGACGGCCCGTACAAGGGCAAGCACCTGCCTGACAGCATCATGGAGACGCCGGACGACAAGACGATCGTCTTCCACTTCAAGACGGCGCACCCGGACCTGCCGTACGCGCTCGCCATGTCGGGCTACTCCGTCGTCTCCGCCAAGAGCGACACCAAGGAGAAGTACGACAAGAAGCCGATGACGAGCGGCCCGTACAAGATCCAGTCGTTCAAGTCCGGCAAGTCGATGGTGCTCGTCAAGAACACCAACTGGGACGCGAAGACGGACCCGATCCGCCACCAGTACGTGGACCAGTTCGACATCCAGTTCAACCAGCAGTACGAGCAGTCCACCAAGGCGCTGCTGGCCGACACCGGCGCCGACCAGACCGGCGTCAGCTTCAGCAACGCGGTCGACGCGGGCAACCTGTCCAAGGTGCTCGCCGACCCGAGCCTGAAGTCCCGCACGGTCTCCGGCTACCAGCCCTACGTCGGCCAGATGAACATCAACATGAGCAAGCCGGAGCTCAAGGACATCAACGTCCGCAAGGCCATCGCCTACGCGCTGCCGGTCACCCCGTTCGTCCGCGCCTACGGCGGCACGGACGCGATGGAGGTCGCCGGCGGCCTGCTCAGCCCGACCGTCAGCGGCTACGACGCGGCCTTCGACCCGTACGGCAAGAAGAAGAAGCCCGCGGGCGACCCGGCCAAGGCCAAGGAGCTGCTGAAGAAGGCCGGCAAGCTCAACATGAAGCTGACCTTCGCCTACATCAACACCCCCGAGGGCCAGCAGTACTCGACGGCCATGGCGGCAGGTCTGAAGAAGGCCGGCTTCAACGTCCAGCGCCAGGAGATCCCGGCCGAGTCGTACTACGACCAGGTCAGCAAGGTCGACAACACCTACGACATCTTCCACACCGCGTGGGGCGCTGACTGGCCGTCCGCCTCGACCGTCCTCCCGCCGCTGTACGACGGCAGGCTGATCGCCGACGGCTCGCAGAACTACTCGCAGGTCAACGTTTCGCACGTGAACAGCGAGATCGACCGCATCAACAAGATCACCGACCCGGTCAAGTCCGCGGCCGAGTGGGAGAAGCTCGACAAGTACCTCCTCACCAAGGTGGTCAACGAGGTTCCGACCGCCTACTACAAGCAGACCCAGATCGCCGGCTCCAAGGTCGGCGGCCTCGTCTACGACGACGTGATCGGCGGCCTCGACCCGCGTCGTCTCTTCATCAAGTAACCACCGTCCGACCGGTACCCGGTGCGTGAGCCCCACGAGGGCGACACCGCACCGGGTACCGCCCGGCCCGCCGACGTCAGAGAGCTGCCCCTGTCATGCTGCGCTTCCTCGTCCGCCGGACCCTCGGTGCCGTCGTCATCCTCTTCCTGTTGAGCATCGTGGCATTCGTGCTGTTCTTCGGGATGCCCCGTGACCCGGCGCTGCTGATGTGCGGCAAGACGTGTACCCCCGCGAACATCGAGAACATCCACCACGTGCTCGGGCTCGACAAGTCGATCCCCGAGCAGTACGGGGTCTTCCTGCACAACCTCTTCCTGGGCAGCAGCGAATTCGCCCAGGGCCCCTGCCCCGCCCCGTGCTTCGGGTACTCGTACCACACCAACGACCAGGTCTGGTCGACGCTGACGGACCGTCTGCCCACCACCGTCTCGCTGACGATCGGGGCGGCCGTGGTCTTCCTGCTCGTCGGTCTGGGCACCGGCATGCTCGCCGCCTGGAAGCGGGGGAGCATGCTCGACAAGACGGTCACCGCCGGGTCGATGGTGCTGAGTTCGATGCAGATCTACTTCCTGGGCCCGCTCGCGCTCGCGGCTCTGGTGTACCAGTCGCACATCTTCGACAAGCCCGCGTACAACGAGTTCACCAAGGACCCGGTCACCTGGTTCTCCGGACTGATCATCCCCTGGGTGGTGCTCTCCACGATCTTCGCCTCGCAGTACACGCGTATGGCGCGCTCGTCGATGATCGAGCAGCTGCAGGAGGAGCACGTCCGTACCGCCCGCGCCAAGGGCATGTCGCGCAAGTACGTGTTCTTCCGCTACGCCTGGCGCGGCTCGCTGATCCCGATCGTCACCATCTTCGGCATCGACCTCGGCTCGCTGCTGGGCGGCGCGATCATCACGGAGTACACCTTCGGCCTGCCGGGGATCGGTCATCTCGCCGTGGAGGCCGTCCAGTTCAGCGACCTGCCGCTGCTGCTCGGGGTGATGCTGTTCTCCGCCGCCATGATCCTGCTGTTCAACATCATCGTCGACGCCTGCTACGCCTTCATCGACCCGCGCGTGCGGCTGTCCTAGGCCGACTTTAGGAGCACAGTCGTGACCACTCTGACCAAGGAAGCCGGAGCACCCGTGCCGGCCGACGCGGGCGCCTTCCTCTCGGTGCGGGACCTGCACGTCAGTTTCAAGACCGAGGACGGCGTCGTGAAGGCCGTCAACGGGCTGTCCTTCGACCTGGAGCGCGGCAGGACGCTGGGCATCGTCGGCGAGTCGGGCTCCGGCAAGTCCGTCACCAACCTGACGATCCTCGGGCTGCACAACCCGATGTTCACCACCGTCGAGGGCGAGATCCTGCTGGAGGGCCAGGAGCTGACCACCGCCCGGGAGCCGGAGCTGGAGAAGCTGCGCGGCAACAAGGTCGCCATGATCTTCCAGGATCCGCTCACCGCGCTGTCGCCGTACTACACGGTGGGCCGGCAGATCGCCGAGCCGTACATGAAGCACACCGGGGCGTCGAAGAAGGCGGCCTGGGAGCGTGCGGTGGAGATGCTGGGCAAGGTCGGCATCCCCAACCCCAGGGAGCGGGCGAAGGACTACCCGCACCAGTTCTCCGGCGGTATGCGCCAGCGCGCGATGATCGCCATGTCCCTGGTGTGCGACCCGGACCTGCTGATCGCCGACGAGCCGACGACCGCCCTGGACGTCACGGTGCAGGCGCAGATCCTGGACCTGCTGAAGGACCTCCAGCAGGAGTTCGGCTCGGCGATCATCTTCATCACGCACGACCTCGGCGTCATCGCCGACATGGCCGACGACATCATGGTGATGTACGCGGGCGGCGCGGTCGAGCGCGGCACCACGAACGAGGTGCTCCGGTCGCCGCAACACCCCTACACCTGGGGCCTGCTGAACTCCATGCCGCGGCTGGACTCGGACCTCGCCGCTCCCCTCACGCCGATCCCGGGCGCCCCGCCGTCGCTGCTCAACCCGCCCGCCGGCTGCCGGTTCCACCCCCGCTGCACCTTCCAGGACCGGGTCGGCGGCAACCGCTGCGTCACCGAACGCCCGCTGCTGGGCCCCGACCGGGCGTCCGCCTGCCATCTCACGGCGGAGCAGAAGCGCACCATCTTCGTCGAAGAGATCAAGCCCCGTCTGGGCTAGGAGGACCACGCCATGACAGAGGACCTCGTCCTCCCCGCGCCGCGGGAGACCGGCACCGACGCGGCCGGCGACCCCCTCCTGGTCGTGGAGGGGCTGACCAAGCACTTCCCGATCAAGGGCGGCTTCCCCGTCCGGCGCACGGTCGGCGCCGTACAGGCCGTCGACGGCATCGACCTGACCGTGAACGTCGGCGAGAGCTTCGGCCTGGTGGGGGAGTCGGGCTGCGGCAAGTCGACCACGGGCCGGCTGATCACGCGCCTGATGGAGCCGACGGCCGGGACGATCTCCTACCGCGGCCGGGACATCACCCACGCCAGCCGCAAGGAGCTCGCGCCCATCCGGTCCGAGATCCAGATGATCTTCCAGGACCCGTACTCGTCGCTCAACCCCCGCCAGACGGTCGGAAAGATCATTTCCAGCCCGATGGAGGTCAACGGGATCGAGCCCGCCGGCGGCCGCGAGAAGCGGGTGCGCGAGCTGCTGGAGATCGTCGGCCTCAACCCCGAGCACTACAACCGCTTCCCGCACGAGTTCTCCGGCGGCCAGCGTCAGCGCATCGGCGTGGCCCGGGCCCTCGCCCTGGAACCCAAGCTGATCGTCGCCGACGAGCCGGTCTCCGCGCTCGACGTGTCCATCCAGGCGCAGGTCGTCAACCTGCTCCAGAAGGTGCAGCGGGAACTCGGCATCGCGTTCCTGTTCATCGCCCACGACCTGGCCGTCGTACGGCACTTCTCGCAGCGCGTCGCGGTGATGTACCTGGGCAAGATCATCGAGGTCGGCGACCGCGACTCCATCTACACGCGCCCCCGCCACCCCTACACCCACGCCCTGCTGTCCGCCGTGCCCGAGGTGAGCCTCTCGGAGGAGGCGGACGCCGGCGCCGCCCGGGAGCGCATCCGGCTGGCCGGTGACGTGCCGTCGCCCATCGCCCCGCCGTCCGGCTGCCGGTTCCGCACCCGCTGCTGGAAGGCGCAGGACAAGTGCGCGACGGAGGAACCCCCGCTGGTCCGGATCTCCGGCAACCGCGAGGGTCACCTGACGGCGTGCCACTTCCCGGAGGAGCCGACGATCGAGGCGCGCGAGCAGGACATCGTGCTGGACCCCGCGCTCGCCGCGCTGGAGGAGACCGGCGACGAGGAGAAGTAACCGCGAGACGCGGTGACCGCGAGCAGCGGTCACCGCGACGAAGAGCGGCCACGAGGGGATACACCTCGTGTGGTGAGGGCCCGCGCCCCGGGTGGAGGGCGCGGGCCTTCGTGTCCCCGGGAACCGGACGTCCGTGGGCTCGGGTCGATGGGCCGTGAAGGTCCGGTTCCGTGAGGGGCGGCCGGCTGAAAGGGGAGTGCCGGAACCGCCGCCCCCGGGTCTGTGATGAGACGCGGGACCGGAGTGCGCGGTTCCCTCTTCGCGGGCGGCCATCCGGATGGCCCGTCACTCCGAACGGTGGGGTGCGTGTGCGTCGTGGGGTGTTTGCGTCGATATTGGCCGGTAACGGATCGGCAGCCACCAGGAGGCACCCCATGCGTGGAGTCACCCGCGCCGGACGGGCCGCCGGCGTCGCTGCCGTCACCCGCGCCGGACGGGCCGCCGGCGTCGCTGCCGTGGCGCTGGCGGCGGCCGCCTGCGGAGGCGGCGGGGGTGGCGCCGCCGGCAGCGCGGTGCTCAGCTCGTCGTGGGGCGATCCGCAGAACCCGCTGGAGCCGGCCAACACCAACGAGGTGCAGGGCGGCAAGGTCCTCGACATGATCTTCCGGGGACTCAAGCGGTACGACCCGAGGACCGGCCGGGCGAAGGACATGCTCGCCGAGAGCATCCGGACCTCCGACTCGCGGACTTTCGACATCACGGTCAGGAGCGGCTGGAGGTTCAGCGACGGCGAGCCCGTCACCGCCAGGTCCTTCGTCGACGCGTGGAACTACGGCGCGAGCCTGCGCAACAACCAGCGCAACGCCTACTTCTTCGGATACATCGAGGGCTACGACAAGGTCCACCCCGAGGACGGCTCCCGGCAGCGCGCCGACACGCTCTCCGGGCTGAAGGTCACCGGCGAGCGCACCTTCACCGTCCGGCTGGCCCAGAAGTTCTCCTCGTTCCCGGACACCCTCGGCTACGCGGCGTTCGCCCCGCTGCCCCGGGCGTTCTTCGACGACCACGCCGCGTGGATCAGGAAGCCGGTCGGCAACGGCCCGTACACCGTGCGGTCGTACACCAAGGGCGCGCGGATGTCGCTGCGCAGGTGGGACGGCTACCCCGGCGCGGACAAGGCGCGCAACGGCGGCGTCGACCTGATGGTCTACACCGACAGCAACACCGCCTACACCGACCTGATGGCCGGGAACCTCGACCTGGTCGACGACATCCCGGTCGCCCAGCTCAAGAACGTCAGGACCGACCTCGGCGACCGCTACCTCAACACCCCGGCCGGCATCCTCCAGACGCTCGCCTTCCCCTTCTACGACAGCGCCTGGAACCGGAGCGGCTCGGAGAAGGTCCGCAAGGGCCTGTCCATGGCGATCGACCGCAGGCAGATCACCGACAAGCTGTTCCGGAGGACCCGCACTCCGGCCACCGACTGGACCTCGCCGGTCCTCGGCACGCAGGGCGGCTACCGGGCCGGACTGTGCGGCGAGGCCTGCGAGTTCAGGCCGGACGAGGCCAGGAAGCTGATCCGGGAGGGCGGCGGGCTGCCGGGCGGCCAGGTGAAGATCACGTACAACGCGGACACCGGCTCGCACAAGGAGTGGGTGGACGCCGTGTGCAACTCCGTCAACAACGCGCTCGGCAAGGACAAGGCCTGCGTCGGCAACCCGGTCGGCACCTTCGCGGACTTCCGCGACCGGATCGTGCGGAAGAAGATGCCTGGGCCGTTCCGGGCCGGCTGGCAGATGGACTACCCGCTGATCCAGAACTTCCTCCAGCCCCTCTACTACACCGACGCCTCCTCCAACGACGGCAAGTGGTCGAACAGGCGGTTCGACGGGTTCGTCGACCGGGCCAACGCCGAGACCGGCGCCGCCCGCGCGGTCGGCCTGTTCCAGGGCGCCGAGAAGGCCGTCCGCGACAACATGGCGGCCATCCCGCTGTGGTACCAGAACGGCAGCGCCGGCTGGTCGGACCGGCTCTCGAACGTCGCCCTCAACCCGTTCAGCGTCCCGGTCTACAACGAGATCAAGGTCGGCTGAGCGCCCATGGGACGGTACGTGCTCCGGCGCCTGCTGCAGATGGTCCCGGTGTTCGTCGGCGCCACGCTGCTGATCTTCCTGATGGTGAACGTGATGGGCGATCCCGTCGCGGGCCTGTGCGGCGAGCGGCAGTGCGACCCGGCCACGGCGGCCCAGCTCGAGCGGGAGTACGGGCTCGACCAGTCGCTCGCCCGGCAGTACCTGACCTACATGGGCAACGTCCTCACCGGCGACTTCGGCACCGCATTCAACGGGCAGCAGGTCACCGAGCTGATGTCCACGGCGTTCCCGGTCACCGTACGGCTGACGATCGTGGCGGTCTGCTTCGAGATCGTCATCGGCGTCACGCTCGGGGTGGTCACCGGCCTCCGGCGCGGGCGGCCGGTCGACACCACGGTCCTGCTGGGCACCCTCGTCGTGGTCTCCGTCCCCACCTTCGTCACCGGCCTGCTGCTGCAACTGCTGCTCGGCGTCGAGTGGGGCTGGATCAAACCGTCGGTGTCCACCGCGGCGCCCCTGGACGAGCTGATCGTGCCGGGCCTCGTCCTCGCCTCCGTCTCCCTCGCCTACGTGACCCGGCTGACCCGCACCTCCATCGCGGAGAACCGGCGCTCCGACCACGTCCGCACGGCCGTCGCCAAGGGGCTGCCCCGGCGCCGGGTGATCGTCCGGCACCTGCTGCGCAACTCCCTGATCCCCGTGGTCACCTTCATCGGCACCGACATCGGCGCGCTGATGGGCGGCGCGATCGTCACCGAGCGGATCTTCAACATCCACGGCGTCGGCTACCAGCTCTACCAGGGCGTCCTGCGTCAGAACACCCAGACGGTCGTCGGCTTCGTGACCGTCCTCGTCCTCGTCTTCCTGGTGGCCAACCTGCTCGTCGACCTGCTGTACGCCGTACTCGACCCGAGGATCCGCTATGCCTGAGCAGCCGTACGAACCCGGAGGCGCCGTCGCCGGCACCGGCATGGGCGGCGCGATGGACCTCGCGGCGGGCGAGGCGACCACGCTGGAGCGGACGCCGGGCGGGACCGGCGGCGCGGGCGGGCCGGGCGGCGCGGGTCCCGCGGGCAGGCCGCGCAGCCTGTGGTCCGACGCCTGGCGCGACCTGCGCCGCAACCCGGTCTTCGTGGTCTCCGGGCTGGTGATCGTGTTCCTGGTGGTCATCTCCCTGTGGCCGTCGCTGATCGCCCCCGGGAACCCGCTCCGGTGCGACCTCGCCAAGGCCCAGGACGGCCCGGCCCCCGGCCACCCCTTCGGCTACGACGGCCAGGGCTGCGACGTCTACACGCGCACCGTGCACGGCGCCCGCACGTCCGTCACGGTCGGCGTCTGCGCCACCCTCGGGGTCGCGGTCCTCGGGTCGGTCCTCGGCGGGCTCGCCGGGTACTTCGGCGGGGTGTGGGACGCGGTCCTCTCCCGGGTCACCGACGTGTTCTTCGCGATCCCGGTGGTCCTCGGCGGTCTGGTGCTGCTGTCCGTGGTGACCGGCAACACCGTCTGGCCGGTCATCGGGTTCATGGTGCTGCTCGGCTGGCCGCAGATCTCCCGCATCGCCCGCGGCTCGGTCATCACCGCCAAGCAGTACGACTACGTGCAGGCCGCGCGGGCCCTGGGCGCCTCCCACTCCCGGCTGCTGCTGCGGCACATCGCGCCCAACGCGGTCGCGCCGGTGATCGTCGTGGCGACCATCGCGCTCGGCACGTACATCGCGCTGGAGGCGACGCTGTCCTACCTCGGCGTCGGGCTGAAGCCGCCCAGCGTCTCCTGGGGCATCGACATCTCCGCCGCCTCCCCCTACATCCGCAACGCCCCGCACGCGCTGCTGTGGCCCTCCGGGGCGCTCGCGGTGACCGTCCTGGCCTTCATCATGCTCGGCGACGCGGTCCGCGACGCCCTGGACCCGAAGCTGAGGTGAGCGGGCGTGCTGCTCGAAGTGCGCGATCTGCGGGTGGAGTTCCGCACCCGGGACGGCATCGCCAGGGCCGTCGACGGCGTCGACTACGCGGTGGACGCGGGCGAGACGCTCGCCGTGCTCGGCGAGTCCGGCTCCGGCAAGTCGGTGACCGCGCAGGCCGTGATGGGCATCCTCGACACGCCACCGGCCCGGATCACCGGCGGCGAGGTCCTCTTCCGGGGCAGGAACCTGCTGGCGCTGAAGGAGGAGGAGCGCCGCCGGGTCCGCGGCGCGGAGATGGCGATGATCTTCCAGGACGCGCTGTCCGCCCTCAACCCCGTGCTCACCGTGGGCGACCAGCTCGGCGAGATGTTCACCGTGCACCGGGGCATGTCCCGCAAGGACGCGCGGGCCAGGGCGGTGGAACTGATGGACCGGGTGCGCATCCCGGCCGCGCGGGAGCGGGCCGGGCAGTACCCGCACCAGTTCTCCGGCGGAATGCGCCAGCGCATCATGATCGCGATGGCGATCGCGCTGGAGCCGGCGCTGGTCATCGCCGACGAGCCCACCACCGCCCTGGACGTCACCGTGCAGGCCCAGGTCATGGACCTGCTGGCCGAGCTGCGGCGCGAGTACCGGATGGGGCTCGTGCTGATCACCCACGACCTCGGCGTGGTCGCGGACGTGGCCGACCGGATCGCCGTGATGTACGCGGGCCGCATCGTGGAGCGGGCGCCGGTGCGCGACATCTACCGGGCGCCCGCGCACCCGTACACCAAGGGCCTGCTGGAGTCGGTTCCGCGCCTGGACCGCAAGGGCGTGGAGCTGTACGCCATCAAGGGGCTGCCGCCGAACCCGATGGACGTCCCGCCGGGCTGCCCGTTCAGCCCCCGCTGCCCGATGGCCCGCGACGTGTGCCGCACCGACGTCCCCCCGCTGTACGAGGTGTCCGATGTGTCCGAGGACAGGCGCAGCGCCTGCCACTTCTGGCGGGAGTGCCTGGATGGCTGAGCCGGTCCTGGAGGTCAGCGGCCTCGTCAAGCACTACCCGCTCACCCGGGGCGTCGTCTTCCGCAAGCAGACCGGCGCGATCCGGGCCGTGGACGGCGTGGACTTCACGCTCGGGCGCGGCGAGACCCTCGGCATCGTCGGCGAGTCCGGCTGCGGCAAGTCGACCGTCGCCCGGATGCTGGTCAACCTGGAGCGGCCGACGGCCGGTTCGATCCGGTACAAGGGCGAGGACATCACCCGGCTGTCCGGCCGGGCGCTGAAGGCCGTACGGCGCAACATCCAGATGGTCTTCCAGGACCCCTACACTTCCCTCAACCCCCGCATGACGGTCGGCGACATCATCGGGGAGCCGTACGAGATCCACCCCGAGGCGGCCCCGAAGGGCGACCGGCGCAAGCGGGTGCGGGAACTCCTCGACGTCGTCGGACTCGACCCCGACTACGTCAACCGCTATCCGCACCAGTTCTCCGGCGGCCAGCGCCAGCGCATCGGCATCGCGCGGGGGCTGGCGCTGCGCCCGGAGGTCATCGTCGCCGACGAGCCGGTCTCCGCGCTCGACGTGTCCGTGCAGGCCCAGGTGATCAACCTGCTCGACCGGCTGCAGGGCGAGTTCGGGCTGTCGTACCTCTTCATCGCGCACGACCTGTCGGTGGTGCGGCACATCTCGGACCGGGTCGGGGTGATGTACCTCGGGCGGATCATGGAGACCGGCACCGACCGGGAGATCTACGAGCACCCCACGCACCCCTACACCCAGGCGCTGCTGTCCGCGGTACCGGTCCCCGACCCGGACACCCGCGAGCACCGGGAGCGGATCGTCCTCGCGGGCGACGTGCCGTCCCCGACGAACGTCCCCTCCGGCTGCCGGTTCCGCACCCGCTGCTGGAAGGCGCGGGAGCGCTGCGCGCGGGAGGTGCCGCCGCTGGCGGTCCCGGCCGCGTACCGGCTGTCGGGCGGCCCGGCGGCGCACCCCTCGGCCTGCCACTTCGCGGAGGCCGGGTCGTCCATGGTGCGCGCAGCTCCGGCGCCGACGGGACGCGCCGGGCAGGCAGGACAGGCGGGGCAGGCAGAACCCGCCGGGGAGCACGGCAACGGGCCGGGATGACATGGCGCATCCCGGCCCGTTCACGGCACCCGCACGGCCGTACGCTGTTCAGCGTCGCGCGTCCGTATATCGGTACCGCTTCCGTGAAGTTGCCTGCGTGTTAACGCGGTTCGTGTGCTTTTGTGTGCTTTTCCGGTCCCGCTTCCAGGCCCAGTCCCAGTGAACGCCGCAGGAAGTCGAGCTGGAACCAGAGCAGGTTCTCGGCGACCGTCTCCTGCGGGGTCATGTGCGTGACGCCGGACAGCGGCAGCACCTCGTGCGGCCGGCCGGCCGCCAGCAGGGCGGAGGACAGCCGCAGCGAGTGGGCGACCACCACGTTGTCGTCGGCCAGGCCATGGATGATCATCATCGGCCGGTGCGGCTCGACGGCGTCCACCAGACCGGCGTCGTCGATCGCCGAGTTGCGCCGGTAGACCTCGGGCTGCTCGCCGGGGTGGCCGAGGTAGCGCTCCGTGTAGTGGGTGTCGTACAGGCGCATGTCGCTGACCGGGGCGCCCACCACGGCCGCGTGGAAGACGTCCGGGCGGCGCAGCACGGCGAGCGCCGCGAGGTAGCCGCCGAAGGACCAGCCGCGGATGGCGACCCGGCCGAGGTCGAGCGGGAAGTCGGCGGCGAGCCCCTGGAGCGCGTCGACCTGGTCCTGGACGGCGACCGCCGCGAATTCGTCCCGCATGGCCTTCTCCCAGGCGGGGGAGCGGCCCGGGGTGCCCCGCCCGTCGGCGACCACGACCGCGAAGCCCTGGTCGGCGAACCACTGCGAGATCAGGTGCGGATTGTGCGCGGCCAGCACGCGCTGGCCGTGCGGACCGCCGTAGGGGTCGAGCAGGACCGGGAGGGGAGTGTCACCGTGGTAGTCCGTTGGCATAAGCACGGCGCACGGGATTTTCCGTGCGCCCCCCAGTGCGAGTGTCACGCGCGGGGACAGACCGGGATCTTCGGCGTACGACGGGATCACCGCCACCTGCTTCCCGTCCCGCAGCACCTGCACCAGGGGCCCCGGCCGGTCCGGCACGGCGGACACCAGCACGGTCACGCCCCCGGCGCGCACCGCCGAGTGCACGCCGGGTTCCCGGGACACACGTTCCAGGCCAAGTTCGTTCACGCGGTACACGTGTACTTCGCCGATCTCGGGGGACCCGTCGCCGGACAGCACCGGCTCGCCCGCCGACGCCGAGACCAGCACGTCGTCGGCGGATACGTCCAGCACAGCGCGGATGTGCAACTGGGGTCCGGTGAGCGGGCGTTCGCCGACCGCCAGCACCCGCGCACCGCCCTCGTCGGCGATGCGGACGAGCTGTCCGGAGGGGCTCCAGCACGGCACTCCAGGGAAAAGATCCAGCCAAATCGGATCTTCGTCCGCGTGCACCATCCGGGTCGTGCCCGACTCCGGGTCCACCGCCAGGAACAGCTGACTCCGCTGGTCGCGAGCCTGTACCAGCAGCAGCGGCGCACCCGCCTCTGACCAGTGCACATGGGCCAGATACGGGTAGCGGCGACGGTCCAAGGACACCTCCGTGCGCACCCCGTCCAGACCGATCACGAACAGCCGCACGTCCGCGTTGTCGGTACCCGCCGCCGGGTACGGGACGTGCAGTGGGTCACGTTCCGGGCGGGCCGGGTCGGAGATCCACCAACGCCGCACCGGCGTGTCGTCCACCCGCGCGACCAGCAGCCGGTCCGAGTCCGGCGACCACCAGAAGCCCCGCGCACGGCCCATCTCCTCGGCCGCGATGAACTCCGCTAGCCCGTAGGTGATGTTGGCCGACTCCGGCTCCGCCAGGGCCCGTTCACCCTCGCCCTCGGCGCCCACCACGCGCAGGGCGCCCCGCGCGACGTACGCCACGTGCCGACCGTCGGGGGAGGGACGGGGGTCCACCACCGGCCCGGGGACGGCGAGTTCACGTGCCGTGCCGGCCCGCAGCTCGGCCGTGAAAAGCCGCCCTGACAAGGCAAAAGAGGCCAACTCCACGGCCGTGTCGGTGGCGTAGCCGACGATTCCGGCACCACCCTCGCGGCTGCGCTCACGACGCGCCCGCTCCTCGGGCGGGAGGTTCTCGGTGGCCCCGCCCAGCAACGCACCCGGGTCGGCTGCCACCCGTTCTCGGCCGTTTTCCACGTCGAGCACCCACAGCGCGTTCGCCCGGTCGGTACCGGAACCGGAGCGCAGGAACACGACACGGCCGCCATCAGGCGAGACTGTGAACGAACGCGGCGCGCCGAGGGTGAAGCGCTGGGTGCGGGCGTGCCGGCGGGGGAAGGAATCAGACCTCATCGTCATGCCATGACCATATTGGCCATGCGCCCCCTTGTGCGGCCGTGCGCCGACCGATGCGCGCGTGTGGATAGTTATGATCACTGGCGCACAGTGGGTATGAACCCGCTGGCTACTGTATGGATTTTTCTGCCCCTTGGTCCGACCCCCCCGTGCACTTGGGATCTTTGGAGGTGAGCCGCCGTGGCACTCTCGATTTCGGCGGTGGTGCTGCTGGCGATCATCGTCTTCCTGCTGATCAAGAAGTCAGGGCTGAAAGCCGGACACGCGGTCGTCTGCATGTTGCTCGGGTTCTACCTCGCGTCGTCGACCATCGCGCCCACGATCAGCGATCTGACGACGAACATCGCGGGCATGATCGGCAGCATCAAGTTCTGACCGCGGCCCACCGGGCCCCTCGGGGCCCGGCAGGCACGCCTGCCCCCTGGATCAGCTCCCGACCGCGTACGGCACGAAGCCGGCCCACGCGACGGGCGTGAAGACCAGCCGGGGCCCGTCGGCGTGCTTGGAGTCCCGGACGTGGACGGTGCGGGGTTCGGTGGCGACCTCGACGCAGGAGTCGCCCTCGCTGCCGCTGCTGTAGCTGCTCTTGAACCACGCCAGGCCGGAGGGGGCTCCGGCCTGGATGTCGCGACTCATGTCAGCTCTCGACCGCGTAGGGGACGAAGTCGGCCCAGGCGTCGGAGGCGAATGCCAGTTGGGGACCCTCGACGTTCTTCGAGTCGCGGACGTGGACGGTGCGAGGTTCGGTGGCGACCTCCACGCAGGAGTCGGTTTCCGCGCCACTGCTGTAGCTGCTCTTGAACCACGCGAGGTCCGAGGCGTTCCTGGACGAGGTCTTGCGGATCATGTCTCCCCCAGCAGTTGCTCGATGAAGGTCGCCGACTCACGCGGCGTGAGAGCCTGCGCCCGGATGATTCCATACCGCAGTTCAAGGATACGGAGCTGCCTCGGATCGGTGACCGGCCGGCCGTTGGAGACTCCCGGTGACCGGCCCACCGCCGTTCCGTCCTCGAACTTCAGCACCTCGATCCCCCCGTCCACTCCGGCGTGCTCCTCGCGGTCCATGGGCATCACCTGAATCTCGACGTTCGGCAACTGCCCCAGCTCAAGAAGGTGTTCGAGTTGCCGACGCACCACTGTCGGCCCCCCGAGGCGTCGTCGGAGCGTCCACTCGTCCTGGATGAAGCTGAGTTCGGGCGCTGATTCGCGCTCGAACACCGATTTGCGGGCCATGCGAGCCGCCACACCCCGCTCGACCTCCTCCTCGGCGTATCGCGGCCGCCGCATCCGGAACAGGGCTTGTGCGTGTTCCGGCGTTTGCAGGAGACCGTGGATGTTCACGGGGTCGTAGAGCTGAAGCTCCACCGCCCGCGCCTCCATCTGCGCCAGGTCCCGCACCTTCTTCGGGTACCGGACCTTCTTCACGTCCTCCTTCATCGCCGACACCAGGCCACCGGCCGCCAACACCTCGTCCGCTGTGTCCAGATACTCGGGCCGGGGGATCCGCTTGCCGCTCTCGATCTTGTAGACGAGGTCCTCGCCGTAACCGACCGCCACCGCGAACTCGCCGACCCGCATTCCCGCGGCCTCCCGGCGGAGCCTCAACTGCCGCCCCACGGTCGCCACTACGGCGAGCGCCCAGTCGTCGTCCGGGTCCACCTCCCAGCCCGGCTCCTCCGTCTGCTCCGGCTCGCTCCCGACCCGCACGACCTCACCGTTCACCGACATGCGTGCCCCTCCGTAGCGCTGCTCCGTACCGTCACTTCGCGCGCGCGGGAAACCGTGACGACAGTCCGGACAGCACCGGACAAGGCCTGGACGGTGACCCTACGCAACAGCCTGATTACTCATCACGGTACTTCCGGTCGGCCACGCTGAGTGACGTGAATCAGGAAACTGCCCAGACCAGGACCCAACCCGGCGGCTCGGTCCGCAACTTCAGCATGCTGCTGTCGTCCACCCCGCGCGGTGCCCGCCTCGCCCGCCTGCTCGCCGTGGACGCGCTCCGGAGCTGGGGACTCCCCGACGAGACGGCCGGCCACGTCGTCGCGGAACTGGCGAACAACGCGGCCACCCACGGCCGCGTCCCCGGGCGCAGCTTCCGCCTGACGCTCTACGTGGCCGGCGGCACCCTGCGCATCGAGGTCACCGACACCCGCGGTGACCGCTGCCCCGTGCTGCGGGAGCCCGGAGCCGGGGCCGAGAGCGGCCGGGGGCTGCTCCTGGTGGACGCGCTCGCCGACCGCTGGGGAGTCACCGAAGGGCGCTTCCCACGCAAGACCGTCTGGGCGGAGATCGGCCTCACGCCACCGGAACCCGACCCCACGCGCTCCGGTGCCGTCGGCGGCTGAAAGACAAAGGGCGTCGGGGAAACACCCCACCAAGCCCCACCCCTCCCGCCCGTGGCCCGCGCTCACTCGGGCGGGTGAACATCCCCGGTCGGACTGGATTTTCCGGCCGTCGAGGCCCGACGCTCAGCGCAGCAGCACAACAACCGCAGACATGCGACGGCCCCCGCCGGGACGGCAATCCCAGTGCGAGGGCCTGACCACCGAGGAAGAGTGGACTTCCCGATGGGTACCGAGCACCCTAGCGTGCCCCCGCACGCCCAGGCCCGCGTTGCGGGCAACAAGCACCCGAACCGGGGCCGTCAGACCGGCGGGCTCCAGCACGACAACACCCGGCACACCGCCCGCTTCACGGTGGTCGGCAACCACCTGGCCCAGCACATGGAACTCTCGCTCCTCGCGATCGGGCTCGGCGTACACCTCCAGTCGCTGCCGCAGGGTGCCCCCGCCGATATCAAGACCCTCGTCGCTCGCTTCCCCGAGGGAGCCACCCGCATCGCCGCCGCCCTGCGCGAACTGGAGGCCCACGGCTACCTGCGACGCGAACGCCGCCGCACCCCCACCGGCCGCATCGTCACCCGCACGGTCTCCTGCAACCAGCCGGCGGCGGTCCGCCACCGCGCCGAGGCGCACGATCGCCCGGACACCCGAAGCCCTGCGGCACCGCAGCGGCGGAAGGCCTGCGAGGGCAGCGGGACGCACCCCACGCACCCCACGCAGGCCGCGCGAGAGAAGCGGAACCCCAGCAAACCGCTCCCCGCCGTGCCGAGCCCCGCTTACGCCGTCCCAGCGCTCCTCCAGGTCGCGATCGACCTGCTCGCGGACCTCCACCGTCACGACTCCCGGGTGCTCCTGTCCGCCCGCGACACGGCTCACCTGGCCCCCGGCGTCGCCGCCTGGCTGGAGCGGGATGTCGCCCCCGCCGCCGTACGCCGTGCCCTGACCGCCGACCTGCTGCCCGAGGGCGTACGCCGCCCCGCGGCCATCCTGGCCCACCGCCTCGCCGACCAGCTCCCGTCGCCGCCCCCGCTGCGCGCGCCCTCCTCGCCACCACCCACCCGCCACCCTCTCCAGAACTGCGACGGCTGCGACCGTGCCTTCCGTGCCCCCACTCCCGGCCGCTGCCGCAAGTGCCGCTCCGACCTTCGGGGAGCCCTCTGATGCGCAACCACGTCAGCCGTGTCCCGTTCCGGCGCGGTCCCCGCCGGATACTCTGGCCGGGGCATGTACTGGAGGACACCATGAGCACTCAGGCCGATCACGGGCACGAGCTGATCCCCCGCCCCCAGCAGACCCCCGACGCCTTGCGTGCGGCTCTCGCCGTGGTCGATCCTGCCCGACTGGAGGAGATGCAGGCCACGAAGGACGAAGCCTTCGCCAAGGCGGTGGAGTGGCAGTCGTTGAGCCCGGTGCAGAGCTGGGTGCTGATCTGGGCCAGGGACATCGAGATCGCCCGTCGCCCCGATCTGTCCACCCGCCACGCTCGCGCCAAGGCCGACCTGGAACACCAGGACTCCGCCGTCGCCCGTGAGGCCCTGCGTCAGTTGAGTGCCGTGCTGGACGAAGCCATGAAGGCAGTACGCGGGTGAGCTGGAAATGGGAGTACGCCTTCGGCGCGGAGGAAACCGCTCGTACCGCTCCCGCCAGCTTTCTCGCCGAGGTGGAGAGAAGGGCAGATGAGCTGGTCCGAGCCGCCGAAGCACTCCACGTCCACGGCCGAGCTCACGACGGCGTCGACCCCACAGGCGGCGTCGTCATTGTTCCCGGGGGCATGTTCACCTATCAGGTCGTGGTGCGCAGCGAGCGCGTCTACATCGTCCAGATCACTTACCTGAGCTTCTGAGAAGGCGGTTAAGAGTATTCCGCAGGCGTCGCTGGGGACTTGATCCTGAGGGACGTTCGTCGGCGATCACTCCCACGATGCGGTACGAGGCAGCGCTACGCGATACTCATCCTGTGGAGTGGATCGAGCAAGCCCGGGCAGCGGAACAGCGCCGGGATTGGGATGTTGCGATCGCGTTGGTGAGCGCCCACGCCGAGTGCTATTCCACCGATTTCTCCAGACACGACAACCATCTCTGGCACATGGATCTGCTCGCCCGTGCGGAACGGCTCTCGGAACTCACGGAGCGCGCTCTCATGGATGTCCACGCACGTCGGAGACTCAACGCGGCGCTTCGCGAGCGGGGAATGGAGTCGGCGCTGCGCAATCGCGCCGAAGACGGTGATCGTGGTGCCCTGTACGTCCTTGTTCGGCTGCTGTGCGAGACGAGCCGGATTCCAGAAGCGTGTCGAGTGGTCAAGGATCTCGGCCCGGACGACCAATACGCACACCGGATCGTGGACCGCTTTCGATCGCCGTCGAGCGGTGCGCATTGAGGTTCGGCCGATGCCGGCAAGAGCGAGCGAGTGCTGAGCGGTGAAACCAGGTCGACGTAGGTCAGTGCGGTAATCGATCATGCGTTCATGCCCCTGAGAGAGACCCTTGCCCGAGTCGATGCAGACCTGGCCGCCGGCCGGGTTCCCGTCGCGCGCCAGCGCCTGCGCGGTCTCATCTCGTCCTTCCCGCACGACCTGACCCTCCGTCGTCGTCTGGCCGAGGTGTACCGGCTCTACGGCGACGCCGCCGAGGCCGGACGCTGGATGTACCTCGAAGAGGACCGCAAAGCCGACGAGACCGATGCCTTCGAGGCGCGGTACGGGTCTCCCGGGTGGCGGATGAAAGCCCTCGCCTGGCAGGGCCCGGAGGCGAAGGCCGCCACCGTCTTCGCGGAGGAGCAGCTGGTCGCGGTGCGGACCGCCTGCGCCGAGGAATTGGGGCACCCCGTCGACTGGGACGACCCCGCCTCCTACCGGGACGACCTGGAAGGGGAGTACGAGGCGCCCTCCGAGCCGTGGACGGCCGGCGGTGTGCTGGCGGGCGTCGGCTGCCTGGTGGCGGCCCTTGTGTTCCTCGCGATCTGGGTGAATGGACTCATTGCCCTCTTCAACTGAATCAGGTCACCCGGGACGAGTCCCGAATGATCTCGCGGTGTCTGGCAGGAAGGCCGGGCAGGCTGCCGTGCGGGTTTTCCGGAGGGGCCTCGTAGGGTGGGCCGCATGACCGAACTGCCTGCTCGGCGTCTGCTCCTGGTGCACGCGCATCCGGACGACGAGTCGATCAACAACGGCGTGACCATGGCCACGTACGCGACCCAGGGTGCCCACGTGACCCTGGTCACCTGCACCCTCGGTGAACTGGGCGAGGTCATCCCGCCCGAGCTGCGGCACCTGACCGGCGCGGCCCTCGGCGAGTACCGCCTCGGCGAGCTGACCGCGGCCATGCGCGAACTCGGCGTCGCGGACTTCCGGCTGCTCGGCGGCGCGGGCCGCTACCGGGACTCCGGGATGATGGGCCTGCCCGACAACGACGACCCAGGCTGCTTCTGGCAGGCCGACGTCGACGAGGCGGCCCGGCACCTGGTCGAGGTCATCCTGGAGGCACGCCCCCAGGTCCTGGTCACCTACGACGACAACGGCGGTTACGGCCACCCCGACCACATCCAGGCCCACCGCGTCGCCCTGCGCGCCGCCGAACTGGCCGCCGCGGAGGGCTGGGACGTCCCCCGCGTCTACGTCAACCGCGCCCCGCGCTCCGTCGTCGAGGACGCCTTCGCCCGGCTCGCGGCGGAGCTGCCCGGGCTGCCCTTCGCCAAGAGCGCCGCTGTGCAGGACGTGCCGGGCGTGGTCGACGACGCGCTGATCACCACGCGGATCGACGGCACCGCCCACGCCTCCGCCGCCAAGGCCGCCGCGATGCGCGCCCACGCCACCCAGATCGAGGTGGCGGAGCCGTACTTCGCGCTCTCCAACGAACTCGCGCAACCGCTGTTCACCACCGAGTACTACGAACTGGTGCGAGGGGAAGGCGCGGCGGCAGCGGAGAACGACCTCTTCGCCGGGATCGGACCGGGGATCGGGGAGGGCTCCTGACATGAGCGGTGACCGGACTTCGATGCTCGCCCAGCCCCTGCAACGGCCGTCCGCCGGCCGGACGGCCCTCTACCTCGGCCTGTTCGTGTGCGGCGCCGTGGTCGGCGTGGCCGGGGCGCTGGTGCAGCCCGGCTGGTTCCCGGGCGGGCTGCTGCTCGCCCTCGCGGGCGAGGCCGGCGTCGTACTCGGCGGGGCGTTGGCCTCCGGCGGCCGGGCCGGGGCGGCCGCGTCCGCCGTCGGCTGGATGATCGCCGTCGTGTTCCTCACCACCAGCCGCCCCGAGGGGGACTTCCTCTTCGCCGCAGGAGGCGGCTCGTACCTCTTCCTGCTCGGTGGCATGGCCGTGGCTGTGATCTGCGCCACGGTCGGGTCGGGGCGGCAACCGAACGGCCGCGACGCCCGACTTGGGAAGTGACGTACCACTTCGCCGTCCCACGGGCGTGCAAGTGCCGTGTGGGTTTCCCCGGCGGTAGTGGGATACGGGCCAGAAGTGGCCAGTATGGTGGTGCGCGCCGCCGAGCCTCCCCCGAACGCTCGACCCAGCTCGCGCCCGGGGGACCCCCATCGTGAGGTCGTGTCGGGCGGTGGAGCCAACCGGGAGAACCTGCCTTGAGTCGTGAAACTGACACTCCGTCCTCCGGGCCCAACGGGCGCGGCGGAGCCGCATACCCGTCGGGCACCCCGCCCTACGGGACGCCGGCGGCTTCCGACGGCTCTGCGGACGCGGGCCGTTCGGCCAAGCCGGAGGACCGCAAGACCGAGACCACGCTGACGACGCGGATCCGGATCAACATCCCCGGGTCGCGGCCCATTCCGCCGGTCGTCGTGCGTACGCCCGTCGCGGACGCCGAGGGCAAGAAGGACGACACCGCGGAGACCGAGGCTCCGACGCCGCGTGCGGCCACGCCCACGAGCACCGTCGAGACCCAGGCCCCGGCCGAACCGGGCCGGTCCGCCGGGGAGAAGACCAGCGACTGGTTCGCGCCCCGCAAGTCGGGCGCGCCCAAGGGCGGTCAGGGCGGCGGCGCCACCAACGGCGCCGGTGTGCCCGGCGCTTCACCCGCGGGCCCGGGCACGCCCGCCGCGGGTACCTCCGGCGGCGCGCGTCCCGGCGGAGTGGTCGGCGCCATGAGCGTGACGGGCGGTTCCCGGCCCGGCGGCGCGAACGGCGCCCGCCCCGGTACGACCAACGGCGCCGGACTCACCGGCGCGACCGGCGGGCCGGTGGCCCCCGGACACGGCGGCGGCACCGGTTCCTTCGACGTCACCGAGGCGCTGAACGCGGGCTCGCGCTCCGGCGGGCCGCGTCCCGGCCAGGGCGCCGGCGGCGACGCGCGCCGCGACGACCTGCCGTACTTCTCGGAGGGCGACCGCGGCGGCGCCGTCAACGGCCAGGGCGGCGTCAACGGCCAAAACGGCGGGCACGGCCAAAACGGTGGGCACGGTCAGGCCGGCGGGCACGGCCAGGGCGGCTACGGCGGTCCCGGCGCTTCCGGCGCTTCCGGCGCTTCCGGCGCTTCCGGCGGTCCGGGCGGTCCGGGCAGCTCTGGCGGTCCCGGCGGGCCGAACGGGTTCGGCGGCGCGAGCGGTTTCGACGGGCCGAACGGCTTCGGCGGGCCCGGCGGCGCGCACGGCGGCCCCGCGGGTCCGACCACGGGTCCGGTGACCGGCGACGGCCCGCTGGCCCCGCCCGCCGGACCGGGCGCTCCCGGCGGCCAGGGCGGTCAGGGCGGCTACGGCGCCCCCGGAGGTCCGGGCGGTCCCGGCGGTCCCGGTGGTGCCGTCGGCGGACCTGGCGGACCTGGCGGACCTGGCGGCCCTGGCGGTCCCGGCGGCCCCGGCGCTCCGGGCACGATGCGCGGCGGTGAGCCCTTCGGCTCCGGTCCCGCCTCCGCGTCCGGTGGCGGCCTGAGCGACGACACCGCGATCCTCACCCCGCAGAAGCCCGCCCCCGAACCGGGCCCGCAGGGCGGCTACCCGGCCCCCGACAACGTCTCCGGGCACACCGTCACCAGCGGCATCCCGGTCGTGCCGCCGGGCGCCGGCTCCCCGTTCGGGCCGGGCGCCCCCGCCGACGGGGCGCTGCAGCACACGCCCCCGAAGCTGCCCGAGCCGGTCGCGCAGAACGTGCCGGCGGCCGCACCCGCGAAGAAGAAGGGCCGCAGCAAGCTGGCGCTGCTCGGCGTCGCCGTGTTCCTGATCGCCGGCGGGGCCTACGGCGCCGGGCTGCTGATGAACCACACCGACGTGCCCAAGGGCACCACCGTGCTCGGCGTGGACATCGGCGGCGGCACCCGCGACGACGCCGTGAAGAAGCTCGACGCGGCCTTCGGCAAGAACGTGAACCAGCCGCTGAAGCTGTCGGTCGGCGGCGACACCGTCACGCTCAAGCCCGACCAGGCGGGGCTCCAGTTCGACGAGCAGGCCACCGTCGCCGCGGCCGCGAAGAGCGACTACAACCCGGTCTCGGTCATCGGCTCCCTCTTCGGCAACCACCGGGTCGTCGAGCCCGTCATGCCCGTCGACGAGGAGAAGCTGAACGCCGCCCTCCAGGACGTGGCCGGCGGCTCCGGCTCGATGACCGAGGGCACGGTCAAGTTCGTCTCCGGCAAGGCCGTCGCCGTCTACGGCAAGCCGGGCAAGGGCATCGACATCGCCAGGTCGACCGACGCGATCGTGACCGCCTACCGTGCCCAGGTCGAAACCGGCTCCACCACCCCGGCCGCCGTGGCCACCACCACCAAACAGCCGACGATCTCCAACGCCGAGGTCGACCGCGAGCTGAAGGAGTTCGCGGAACCCGCGATGTCGGGGATCGTCACGATCGAGGCGGGCGGGGTGGAGGTCAAGTTCAGCCCCGAGAACTCCCTGTGGAGGTTCCTTGCCGTTAAGCCGGTCGGCAACAAGCTGGTCGAGTACTACGACAAGGCCGCGCTGAAGGAGTTGTACGGCGGCGCCTACGACGGCGTGCTGATCACCCGGGGCAACGGAAAGAAGACCCCGGTAACGCCCGAGGATGTCATCGGCGCCATGCGTAAGGCCCTGCTCGGCAAGACGCCGGCCGACCGCGTCGGTGTGATCGAGACGAACCCGAGTTAGCGGCGAGTAGTCCGACGGGGGGGGGGGGGGGGGGGGGGGGGGGGGGGGGGGGGGGGGGGGGGGGGGGGGGGGGGGGGGGGGGGGGAGGGGGGGAAAAAACAAACCCACCCCCCCCCCCTCCCTCCCCCCCCCCCCCCCCCCCCCCCCCCCCCCCCCCCCCCCCCCCCCCCCCCCCCCCCCCCCCCCCCCCCCCCCCCGTCACGTTTGGAGGGTGGCCAGATGTTGCCTGCGAATGACCGAAAAACCGGTCCCTTCCGTACGCGTGTGACTGCCTAAGATCACTCCGGCGCAGAGATCAAGTTCACCCATGGGGCCGGTGATTCGTCGTGCGCTCATTCCAGCGCCCTGCCGGCTTCAACGGGTATGACCACAGGATTGGTGAGTGGATGAGCGCAAGGAAGAAAACCCTGGTGGGCCTGGCGAGCGCGGCGCTGGTTCTGGGGTTCAGCGGCACCGCGTCCGCCGGCAGCTACAACGGTGTGTGAGTCCTCGAACGGCGGCGAGGTCTGCATATACAGGCTCGCAAATTACAGCGGCGGCCTTTACGACACGCTTTACAGCAAGTCCGACTACAGCGGCAGCACTTACTACGGCACCAGCACCCTCATTGACAACACCATGTCCTCGGTGAAGAACATGGACCCCGACACCCTGGTGTACTTCTACCAGTACTCCGGATACACCGGTGCGCTCGTCGGTATTCCCCCGGGTGAGCAGATCACTCAGGTACCCAACGACAACACGGCGAGCTCCCACTGCTTCGGCTCGAACTCCTCTTGCCCGAACTGAACGCGCTGATGCGCCCCTTCCCCGGGGTGCATCCCGTTCTTCTCCATCGATGAGAGCGTCTGACTTGATGCGGAAGAGCTCAATGGCCGTCGGCGTAGCCGCCCTTTCCGTCGTGATGCTGTCGGCATGTCAATCGGGTAGCCGGACGGGGAGCGAACCCGAGGCCGCTTCCTCTCCGGCTACGAAGACCGTTGCCGGTGTTCCGGTGCCGGTCCTTCCCCTTGATTCTTACGGCGTCAGCGCGGAGCAGCGAGCTGTTCTCGACCAGGCCGTCGACGAACTGGCCGGGGCGTGCATGAAGGCGAAGGGATATACCTGGCCCGCTCGCCTGAAGCGGCTCGGCGTGGCGCACTCGGCCAATGAGCGGCGCTACGGGGTCACCGACCCGGAAGCCGTGCGCGTGTACGGCTATCACCTGGCCCCGCCGGTCGGCGTGACCGCGGAGCAGCTGGCTCAAGAGGCGCGGCGGGAGGAGAAGCGCAAAGCCCTCATGACGGATGCGGTCACCAAGGCCTACACCGGCCGTGACGGGGTGACGACCGGAACTAGCCTCACGGGCGGCTGCCGCGGCAAGGCCCTGAAGCAGCTCGGCCTGCTCCGGACAGAGGCGTTGACCGCCGTCGACCTGGCGCAGCAGCAAGGCTGGAAACGTACGAAGGCGGACAGCCGGGCCGAGGCAGCGAACGCCAAGTGGAGCGCATGCATGAAGAAGGCCGGCCACGCCTACGCGGATCCCCATGCCGCCGCTGGCGATCCGGCCTGGTGGGGTAAGGGAAAGGAGGACTCCGCCACTCCGAGGAAGGCTGGCGCTCGGGAGATTGCCACCGCCGTGGCCGATGTGAAGTGTAAGCAGCAGGTGGACTACGTGGCGGTCTGGCAGTCCGTCGAGACCGCCTACCAAAACAAGATCATCAAGGCCAATGAGAAGAAGCTCGGAGACGTTCGGCGGATGTGGCGGAACGCTCTGCGGAAGGCCGGCCAGGTCATCCGCTGAGCTGAGTCGGCGGCCGGCCGTCGCCGTGGGCGTATGACATCTGTCATACGGGAGTCAGGACCGTCGACACTGCCGGGCGTACGGCCCCCGCGGCCAGCATGGCTGTCATGACAACGACAGAGACGGCCGCCGCCCCGGTGGTCGGGTTCGAGCGGGTGAGCAAGCGGTACGGCAGCGTGCGGGCGGTCGACGGGCTGACGCTGGCGCTGCGGCCGGGGGAGACCGTGGCGCTGCTCGGGCCGAACGGGGCCGGCAAGTCGACCACGCTGGACCTGCTGCTCGGGCTCAGGAGCGCCGACAGCGGCACCGTCCGCGTCTTCGGCACCGGGCCGCGCGAGGCCATCGTCGCCGGGCGGGTGGGCGCCATGCTGCAGAGCGGCGGCCTGATGGACGAGGTCACCGTCGCCGAACTGGTCCGCCTCGCCTGTGACCTGCACCCCAGGCCCTACCCGGTGAACGACGTGCTCGCCCGCGCCGGCCTCACCCAGATCGCCGACCGCAGGGTCGACAAGCTCTCCGGCGGCCAGGCCCAGCGCGTCCGCTTCGCGCTCGCCACCGCCGGCGACAGCGACCTGATCGTGCTGGACGAGCCCACCACCGGCATGGACGTCTCCGCCCGCCAGGCCTTCTGGGCCACCATCCGCGAACAGGCCGGCCAGGGCCGCACCGTGCTGTTCGCCACGCACTACCTGGAGGAGGCGGACGCCGTCGCCGACCGCGTCCTCGTCCTGCACCGCGGCCGGCTGCTCGCCGACGGCACCGCGGCCGAGATCAAGGCCAAGGCGGGCGCCCGGCGCGTCTCCTTCGACCTGGACGGCCCGATCGACGCGGCGCGGCTGCGCGGCCTGCCGTTCCTGACCACCCTCGACATCAGCGGCCGGACCGTCCGCATCCAGTCCTCCGACGCCGACGCCACCGTCCACGCCCTGTACGGCCTCGGCCTCTACCCCCGCAACCTCGAGGTCGCCGGCCTCGGCCTGGAGCAGGCGTTCGTCGCCATCACCGCCGCCGAGGAGGCGAAGCAGTCGTGAACAGCCTGATCAAGCTGGAACTCGCCCGCGCCCTGCGCAACCGCAAGTTCCTGTTCTTCTCGGTCCTGTACCCCTCGCTGCTGTTCCTGCTCATCGCGGGCAACGCCGACAGCACCACGAAGATCGACGGCACCGGCCTGACCCTGCCCGCCTACATGATGGTCTCCATGGCGTCCTTCGGCGCCCTGACCGCCGTCCTGATGGGCAACAGCGAACGCATCGCCAAGGAACGCGAGAGCGGCTGGGTACGGCAGCTCAGGCTGACCACCCTGCCCGGACGCGGGTACGTGCTCGCCAAGACGGCCGGCGCGGCCGTGGTCAGCCTGCCGTCGATCGTGGTCGTCTTCGTCGTCGCGGCCGCCGTGAAGGACGTCCGCCTGGACGCCTGGCAGTGGCTCGCCCTCACCGGCTCCATCTGGGCCGGCAGCCTGGTCTTCGCCGCGCTCGGCGTCGCCCTCGGCTACCTGGCGAGCGGCGACGCCGTCCGGCCGATCACCATGATCGTCTACTTCGGCCTGTCGCTGCTCGGCGGCCTGTGGATGCCGACGACGACCTTCCCGCAGTGGCTCCAGACCGTCGCGAAGTGGCTGCCCACGCACGCGTACGCTGCTCTCGGGCGGGCGATCGAGCAGAGCCGGGCCCCGCACGCCCGGGACGTCGCCCTCCTCGCCGTCTTCTTCGTCCTGTTCGCGGGCGGCGCGGCCTGGCTCTACCGGAAGGACACCTTGCAGGCGTGAGCACGACGACGGACGACCGGTCGGCGCCGGAGACCGGCGCGACGCCCCTCGGGCAGCCGCCCCGCACCCTGCGCGAGGCGGGGCGCAAGCTGCTGTGGATCGTCATCTGGCTGGTGTTCCTCAGCTCGCCCGTGAACGACCTGCTCTCCGGCCAGCACACCACCGCCGCCACGGTGGCCGGCTGGACCGGCCTGGCGGTCTTCGTGGGCACCTACCTGACGCTGGTCTTCCGCACCATGGGCCGGCCGTTCCCCGGCCCGCTCGTGACCGGCCTGGTCGCCGGCCTCGGCGTGCTCGCCGTCGTCCTGTCCGTCACGCTCGGCCGGCCCTGGCTCGACCTGTTCGTGTACGTCTCCGTCGCCTGCGGCGCCACCTTCCCGCTGCGGACCGCCTACTGGACGATCCCCCTGACGACGGCCGTGATGCTGACGAGCGCCCTCGCCGACGGCGAGAGGGACCTGTGGACCCTGGTCCTCCTGGTCCTGCTCATCGGCTTCACGATGACGGGCGTACGGCAGCTGGTGCGCACGACGGTGGAACTGCGCAGGGCCCGCGCCCAGGTCGCCCAGCTCGCCGCCAACGAGGAGCGGCTGCGTCTCGCCCGGGACCTGCATGACCTCCTCGGCCACTCGCTGTCGCTGATCACGCTGAAGAGCGAGCTGGCCGGCCGCATGCTCCCCGACCACCCCGACAAGGCGGCCCGCCAGATCGCCGACATCGAACAGGTCAGCCGCCAGGCCCTGGTCGACGTCCGGGAGGCCGTCACCGGCTACCGGCGCCCCCGGCTGGCCGCCGAACTCGCCGGGGCCCAGGTGGCGCTGGCGGCGGCCGACGTCACCGCCGACCTGCCCGCCGAACCCGACCTCACCGGCGTCCCCGAGGAGAGCGAGTCGGCCCTGGCCTGGGCCCTGCGCGAGGCGGTCACCAACGTCGTACGGCACAGCGGCGCCCGGCGCTGCACGGTCGGACTGCTCACCCGCCAGACCCTCGACGGGCGGGTGCTGGAACTGTCCGTCGAGGACGACGGCCGGGGCGGCCCCGGCAAGGGCGCCGGCAACGGCCTCACGGGCCTGGCCGAGCGCCTGGAGAAGGCCGGCGGCACCCTGGAGGCGGGCGGCACCAGACGCGGGTTCCGGCTGGTCGCCCGCGTCCCCGTGGACAGCGGGGCGGACGTAGGATCCGGGGCATGAGCTCCACGATCAAGGTCCTGCTCGCCGAGGACCAGTCGATGGTCCGCGAGGCACTGGCCGCCCTGCTCGGCCTCGAGGACGACATCGAGGTCGTCGCCCAGGTCGCGCGCGGCGACGAGGTGCTGGCCGCGGCGCGCGAGCACGACGTGGACGTGGCCCTGCTCGACATCGAGATGCCCGGCTGCACCGGCATCGAGGCCGCGGCCCGGGTGCACGCGGAGCTGCCGGACGTGAAGCTGGTCGTCCTGACCACCTTCGGCCGCCCCGGCTACCTGCGCAGCGCCATGGAGGCCGGCGCCGACGCCTTCCTCGTCAAGGACGCCCCGGCCGCCCAACTGGCCGCGGCCGTACGCAAGGTGCTGGAGGGCGAACGGGTCATCGACCCCACCCTCGCGGCGGCGGCCCTGGCCGAGGGCGCGAACCCGCTCACGGACCGCGAGCGCGAGGTGCTGCGCGCGGCGGCCGACGGCTCCACGAACGCGGAACTCGCGGCCGCCCTGCACCTGTCGCAGGGCACCGTCCGCAACTACCTCTCCACCGCGATCCAGAAACTCGCGGTGCGCAACCGTGCGGAAGCGGTGCGGATCGCCCGCGACAAGGGCTGGCTGTGAGGCACCTGGGGCCGCCTCGGCGGCTGTGAGGCCTCTGGGGCTGCCCCGGTGGCTCCGGTGCCTCAGTTGAGCATCGCCCGCGCCGCGTGGGCCTGCCGGCGCACCTGCCGCGCCGTCTGCTCGTCCACCGCGGCCACCACCTCGGCGTACCCCTCCAGCTCCGTCGCTCCGGCGAGGAAGTCGCCGCGCTGCACCAGCAGTTGAGCCCGCTCGTAGCGCAGCCGCGCCGGATGCGAGGGCAGCAGCAGCGCCAGCTCCACCGCCCACAGCGCCACGTCCGACCGCTCGGGCCGGGCCGCCGCCCACGCGCGGATGTTGTTCAGGATCCGCGAGACCACCTCCAGCGGATCGGCCGGCGTCAGCATCGACGGCTCCAGCGGCGCCCCGGTGGCCCCCGCGACCAGCAGCTCCACGTCGCCCCCGGCGAGCACCCGCCCGCCGTCGAAGGGGTCGGCCAGCACCTGCTCGTCCTGCGGCCCGAACCCGACGACGAAGTGGCCGGGCAGCGCGACCCCGTACACCGGCGCGCCCGCTCGCCTGGCCACCTCCATCCACACCACCGACAGCATGATCGGCAGCCCGCGCCGCCGTCGCACCACCTCGTGCAGCAGCGACGACTCCAGGCGCCGGTAGTCGGCGGGGGAGCCGCGGAAGCCCTCCTCCTCGCCCAGCAGCCGGCGCAGCGCGTCCGCCCACGCGGTCGGCCCGCCGGGCCGGAACGGCAGCCGTCCCGCCAGCCGGTCCAGCTCCAGCTGCGCGGCGTCCATGCCCGCCTCGTCCAGCGTGCCGTCCGCCTGCGCGCCCACCAGCAGGCACAGCGTGGCCAGGTCGGGCCGTTCGGACCGGGCCTCCTCGGCGAACCGCCGCCGCAGCCGCGCGGACCGCTCGGCGGGCGGGGGAACGGGGGACGCGGGACAGGGGGGACTCATATCAGACTCGTGCCCTTTCACACGGCGGCTTCACGGCGACTTGGCGCGGCGGCTTCGAAGCGACTTCGCGGCGACTCGTCACCGCCTGGCTTGGTCACCGCCTGGCTTGGTCACCGCCTGGCTTCGTCACCGGCCGGCTCGCGGTAGTGGTGGTACGCGTGGTGCGCGGCGAAGCCCATTCCGGCGTACAGCGTCCGCGCCGCCGCGTTGTCCGTCTCGACCTGGAGCCACGCGGCCGAGGCGCCCTCGTCCAGGGCCCGCTGGGCCAGCGCGGCCATCACCGCGGTCGCCAGCCCGCGCCGCCGCTGCGCGGGGTCGACCTCGACGGCGGCGAAGCCCGCCCACCGCCCGTCCACGACGCACCGCCCGATCGCGGCGGGCGCGGCCCCTGCTGCGGCCCCCTCGGCGGTCCCTTCCGAGGTGCCCTCGGCGGTCCCTTCCACGGCGCCCGGCACGGTCGCGAACCACACCGACGGCCCCGAGCCCAGCACCCGCAGGGCGACCTCGCTCACGCCCTTGCGCTGATAGCGCGCCAGCCACGCCTCGTCGGCGGTGCGGGACAGCACGACGCCCGTCCCCTCCGCCCGGTCGGCGACCTGCGCGAGCCCGCCGACCCACAGCTCGGCGGTCACCTCACGCACCCACCCGCGCCGCTCCAGCTCCGCGCACAGCAGCTCCTGCGTGCCCTCGGCCCCGGTCGCGGTCTGGAGGTACGCGGGCAGGCCGCGGTCGCCGTACCACCGCCGTACGGCGGTCAGCGCGTCGTCGAGCGGCACGCCCGGGTCGCCGAGCGGAAGCACCGAGTTGGCCCGCCGGGTGAACCCGGCCGCCGCCCTGAGCTCCCACCCACCCAGCGCCTCGCTCTCCACCGGCCGCCACGCCCGCGAGGCGACACGGGCGAGCTCCTCGTAGGAAGTGGCGGGGCCCCGGCGGCGGGCCGGCGCGGCGGGCACCACCTTCCCCGCGACCAGGGCGGACTCCGGTATCCGGACGCTCTCACCGTTCTTCCGTGTGATGAGCAGCACACCTTCGTCCCATGATGTGAGAACACCCACCGTGTCGGTGAACTTCTCCTGCGTGACTCCAGGTTCGCTCAGGCGCCGCACGGAGACACGTTTCCCCACGTCAGCAATGGTGATTCGGACCTCGAGGCGTCCAGCGGCCGAGATTTCCACGGGTCGGTACACCCCTCCTGTTCGGATCATGCCCAAGAACGGAGATACTAGGGGCGGGCATCGACGACGCCGCGCTCCCGCGCGCCAGGCGGCGGAGCCTGAGGAGGCCCGCCAGCGCCCTATCGAGGAGGAACGACAGCGTGACCTACGTCATCGCGCAGCCTTGTGTCGACGTGAAGGACAAGGCGTGCATCGAGGAGTGCCCGGTCGACTGCATCTACGAGGGCTCCCGGTCCTTGTACATCCATCCGGACGAATGCGTCGACTGTGGTGCCTGTGAGCCGGTCTGCCCGGTCGAGGCGATCTTCTACGAGGACGACGTGCCGGAGGAGTGGAAGGACTACTACAAGGCGAACGTCGAGTTCTTCGACGAGCTGGGCTCGCCCGGCGGCGCCAGCAAGCTGGGCCTGATCGAGCGTGACCACCCGATCATCGCCGCGCTGCCGCCGCAGGCCGAGTGACCCCGTAAGCGGCCCCGCGAGATGTGCCGCCTCGGTCCCGTACGGCCCGATCGTCGACGATCACCGTGCGGGGCCGAGGCGTTTGCCGTACGAGGGCCCGAGCCGATCCTGAGAAAGTGAGCCACCACCCGTGTCCGCAGTCACCGACCGCCTTCCGGCTTTCCCCTGGGACAAGCTGGAGCCGTACAAGAAGACGGCCGCCGCGCACCCGGGCGGCATCGTCGACCTGTCCGTCGGAACCCCCGTCGACCCGGTCCCCGAACTGATCCAGAAGGCCCTGATCGACGCGGCGGACTCCCCGGGCTACCCGACGGTCTGGGGCACCCCGGCGCTGCGCGACGCGATCACGGGCTGGCTCGGGCGCCGGCTGGGCGCCCGCGAGGTCACCCACCGGCACGTCCTGCCGGTCGTCGGCTCCAAGGAACTGGTTGCCTGGCTGCCCACCCAGCTGGGCCTCGGCCCCGGCGACAAGGTCGCCTTCCCGCGGCTGGCCTACCCGACCTACGAGGTCGGCGCCCGCCTGGCCCGCGCCGAGCACGTCGCCTACGACGACCCCACCGAGCTGGACCCCGAGGGCCTGAAGCTCCTGTGGCTGAACTCCCCGTCCAACCCCACGGGCAAGGTGCTCGGCAAGGACGAGCTGACCCGGATCGTGGCCTGGGCCCGCGAGCACGGCGTGCTGGTCTTCTCCGACGAGTGCTACATCGAGCTGGGCTGGGAGGCCGACCCGGTCTCCGTCCTGCACCCGGACGTCAACGGCGGCTCGTACGACGGCATCGTGTCGGTCCACTCGCTGTCCAAGCGGTCCAACCTGGCCGGTTACCGCGCGGCGTTCCTGGCCGGCGATCCGGCCGTCCTCGGTCCGCTGCTGGAGATCCGCAAGCACGGCGGCATGATGACGCCGGCGCCGACCCAGGCGGCGGTGGTGGCGGCCCTCGGCGACGACAGCCACGTCCGCGAGCAGCGGGAGCGGTACGCGGCCCGCCGCGCCGCTCTGCGCGAGGCGCTCACCGGGCACGGCTTCCGCATCGAGCACAGCGAGGCCAGCCTCTACCTGTGGGCGACGCGCGACGAGTCCTGCTGGGACACGGTGGCCCACCTCGCCGGCCTCGGCATCCTGGTGGCCCCCGGCGACTTCTACGGCCCGGCGGGCGACCGCTTCGTCCGAGTCGCCCTGACAGCGACGGACGAGCGAGTCCGGGCAGCCGTGGAACGCCTGTAACCGACTCCCACGACCACGGGGGCCGCGCGCCTGCGGCGGACCGGCGTGGACGGTCGTCGTGATCCGGCGCGTCCGGCTACGGCCCGGCCCGGTCGGCGTACCCGGCGCGGGTGGCTGCATGGTCCGGTGCGTGCCTCTGACGCCCGGCGCGCGGCCGCTGCGCCGTGCGCACGGCTGCGGCTCGGTACGCGTCCTCCAGACGGCACCCGCGACTGCGGGGCCCGGACGGTGTCGCCGTGACCGCGAGGGCCCAGTGCGGGCGACCGGCGCGCGGCCGGGACCCGCCGTGCGGGCTCGGTGCGATGCGGACGATCGCGGCTCGGGCGCTTCCGGGCGACCCGGCCCGGCCCCGCCCGGCGTCCGCGACAGCGAGACGCGGACGGCGTCGCCGGGACCGCGAGGGCCTGGCGCGGACGACCCGCGTGGCCCGGCGTGCGGCCGCGGCGCGGCGCACGCGGTGGGCGCGGTGGACGCGGGGGGGGGGGGGGGGGGGGGGGGGGGGGGGGGGGGAGGAGGGGGGGGGGGGGGGGGGCGGGGGGGCGGGGGTCGTCTCC
>NZ_JBVIIE010000008.1:132710-143650 GCF_055569945.1 Streptomyces sp. NPDC031340 | reverse complement strand
ACGCGACCACCCCGTGGGGCCGGGGTTGCGCCGGAGGAGGGAAAAACGGGGGGGGGGGGGGGGGCGGGGTGGGGGCCCGGGGCGGTGTTCCCCGCCCCCGCAGCCGTGCGGGTGGTTCAGCCGCCCAGCGGGAGGCTCTTCGCCGGGAGGGTCTTCGCGGACGGGATGCCGCCCTTGGTCAGCGCGTCCGTCGGCAGGCCGCCCTTGGTCGCCGTCTTCGTGGCGTCGCGCAGGACGCCCTCGGCGGAGCCCGTCGCGTCCCCCGCGGCCTTCCGCGCCACCGGCGCCGCCTGCTTCGCCACCTTGCCGCCGGTCCTGGTCGCGGTCGGCACCGCCTTCTTGACCGCCTTGCCGCCGGTGTCACCCGCGACCCGGGTGACGTTCCCCGCCGCGCCGTCGACGGTGTGGCCGACGTTCGCCCCGTCCAGGGCGGTCAGGCCGCCGACGTTCGGCGTGGCGGGCAGTTCGGGGGCCGCGCTCGCGGAGCCGGCCGCACCGACCCCGGCTGCCGCTCCCGCTGCGACGAGCAGCGCGGCACGGGCGATCCGACGGGTCAGGGGGAGGGACATGATGCTCCTTCGACGGGAGAGGGTGTTGCTCGGACGCCGTGACTACCGCTCGAGGCCCCTCCGAGGTTGCGGAGCGAAACCGTAAAGAGTTGGCAATGCGTCGCATTATCGGCTGTGGACGAACCTGGGCGAAAAGGGCGCGGCGCGCACGGCTGCCGAATCCTTACGGCCCCGTGTTCCCAAGGCTTTTCGCGAATCCGCCGGGGGCCGGGCGGAAACAGCCGCGCACCGGGCCGGAAACCCGGCCCGGGTGACCCGTTCGGGTGATGAGTCGTACTACTGCACGGTGACGATCCGGACCGCGTCCGCCGTCCGCCCAGTCCCGCCGGTGCTCTGCGCGCCCGTCGCGCGCCACCGGGGGTCGCTGGTCCCGGCGGTCCACTCCCGCCCGGCGAACGAGACGCGTTCGATGTGCAGCGCGGAGGCGTTGGCCACCGCCCAGTGCGCCAGCTGCCAGCCGCGCTGCCGCGCGGTGCCGCCCTTCGCGGGGCTCGCGCCGGCCGCCACGGGCAGCGTGACCGTCCGCGTGCCGTCCTGCGCGCCCGCCGGGGACGAGGAGGAGGGGGAAAGGGTGGGCGAGGACGAGGGCGTCGGCGTGGGCCCGCCGCTCACCTCCGCGCCCGCGTCCTGGAGGACGTCGCGCCCGAAGTCCCGCACCAGCGCGGAGCGAACCGCGTCCGGACCCGCCTGGACGGCGGCCGCGTCCGGGTTGCCCCGGCAGGTGAGCGTGGCCGCCGCGTGCCCGGTGAGGGCGGCGGCGAGCAGTCGCGCGTCCGGCTCGTGCTTGGCGTACGCCTCCGGATAGCCGCTGCGCTGCACGCGCTGCGCGGCGACCGTGAGCGGCAGCCGGGTGTAACCGGGCACCTTGCCGAGGTGCTCGTAGAAGACGCCCGCCGCGTACGCCGGATCCATGATCTGCCGCGGCGTGCCCCAGCCCTGCGAGGGCCGCTGCTGGAACAGGCCCAGCGAATCCCGGTCGCCGTGCTCTATGTTGCGCAGCCCGGATTCCTGAAGCGCGGTCGCGAGCGCGATCGTCACGGCTCGTTCGGGCATCCCGCGTCCGGTGCCGACGGCGGCGATCGTGGCCGCGTTCACCGCCTGCTCCGGCGTGAACTCGTAGCGCGCGCCGTCCACCTCGCCCGACACCACCGTGCAGCCCGGGCCGCTCCTGCCCCCGGTGACGTACTGCACCACCAGGTAGCCGGCGACGGCGAGCAGGGTCACGAGGGCCGCACCGAAACGGAGGACGCGGCCCCGGCGTTTGACGGGGTGGGGGGACGGCTCTGACACGCCGTAAAAGGTAGCGGAGGCACGCGAGGGCGGCGAGGCGGGTGCGGACCAGTGTGACGAGGCGGACGCGTTAGGGTCGACGGCATGGCCGACACCCCGCTTGACCTCACGCTGGACGCCGCCGAGCTGACCGCGCGGCTGGTCGACTTCCCCTCGGAGAGCGGCACCGAGCAGCCCCTCGCCGACGCGATCGAGAACGCCCTGCGCGCCCTGCCGCACCTGACGGTCGACCGGTACGGCAACAACGTCGTGGCCCGCACGAACCTGGGCCGCTCGCAGCGGGTGATCCTGGCCGGGCACATCGACACCGTCCCGATCGCGGACAACGTCCCCTCCCGGCTGGACGAGGACGGCGTCCTGTGGGGCTGCGGCACCTGCGACATGAAGGCGGGCGTCGCGGTCCAGCTCCGCATCGCGGCCACCGTCCCGGCCCCGAACCGCGACCTGACCTTCGTCTTCTACGACAACGAGGAGGTCGCCGCCGAGCTGAACGGCCTCAAGCACGTGGCGGAGGCCCACCCGGAGTGGCTGGAGGGCGACTTCGCGGTGCTTCTCGAACCGTCGGACGGCGAGGTCGAGGGCGGCTGCCAGGGCACGCTCCGGGTGCTGCTGAAGACGAAGGGCGAGCGGGCCCACTCGGCGCGCGGCTGGATGGGCTCCAACGCCATCCACGCGGCGGCGCCGATCCTGGCCCGCCTCGCCTCCTACACGCCGCGCCACCCGGTGATCGACGGCCTGGAGTACCGCGAGGGCCTGAACGCGGTCGGCATCTCGGGTGGGGTCGCGGGCAACGTCATCCCCGACGAGTGCGTCGTCACCGTCAACTTCCGCTACGCGCCCGACCGCACCGAGGAGGAGGCCGTCGCGCACGTCCGCGAGGTGTTCGCGGACTGCGGGGTGGAGGAGTTCGTGATCGACGATCACAGCGGCGGCGCGCTGCCCGGCCTGTCCCACCCCGCCGCCGCGGCCTTCATCGAGGCGGTGGGCGGCGTCCCGCGGCCCAAGTACGGCTGGACGGACGTCTCGCGCTTCTCCTCCCTCGGCATCCCGGCCGTCAACTACGGCCCCGGCAATCCGCACTTGGCGCACAAGCGGGATGAACGGGTCGAAACGGCGAAGATCCTGGCGGGTGAGGAACGCCTGCGGGCCTGGCTGACGGCACCGGCGTAGGACCCCGTGCGGGGTGGTGCCGCGCGGCGGACACGTCCAAGTCCCCCGGCCGTAACGGGTGTGGATCTACGCTGAGGCGGAAACACCTTTCCCCACCTCTCGACTTCGCTCGGGACGGGGAGGCATCGACCGCGGAGGGAGCGCACATGGCAACAGGCAACCCGAGGGGGAAGACGCCACCACCGCAGGAACAGCGCCTGGGACCGGTCCTGCGCAGGCGCGGACAGGTGACGGCGAGCACCACGGACCAGCGGCTGCTGGACGAGCGCGCCCCCGCGGACTGGGTCCACACCGACCCCTGGCGGGTGCTGCGCATCCAGTCGGAGTTCGTCGAGGGCTTCGGCACGCTGGCCGAACTCCCGCCCGCCATCAGCGTGTTCGGCTCGGCCCGGACGCCGGTCGACTCGCCGGAGTACGAGGCGGGCGTGCGTCTCGGCCGCGGTCTCGCGGAGGCGGGCTGGGCGGTGATCACGGGCGGCGGCCCCGGCGCCATGGAGGCCGCGAACCGGGGCGCCTGCGAGGCCGGCGGCGCCTCGGTCGGCCTCGGCATCGAGCTCCCCTTCGAGCAGGGCCTCAACCCGTACGTCGACATCGGCCTGAACTTCCGGTACTTCTTCGTCCGCAAGATGATGTTCGTGAAGTACGCGCAGGGCTTCGTGGTCCTGCCCGGCGGACTCGGCACCCTGGACGAGTTCTTCGAGGCGCTGACCCTGGTGCAGACCCAGAAGGTCACCCGCTTCCCGATCGTCCTGTTCGGCACCGACTACTGGGGCGGCCTGGTGGACTGGCTGCGCAACACGATGGCGGCCCAGGGCAAGGTGTCCCCGGACGACCTCCTGCTGTTCCACGTCACGGACGAGGTGGACGAAGCGGTAGCCCTGGTCTCCAAGGAAGCAGGCCGCTGACCCCAGCCGACACCGGCCCTCGGACCCTCTGCCCCGGGTTTCCGGGCTGCTGACCCCGGCGCCAGGCCCGGTCCCGGGGTTACGCCAGTCCCCGGCGGGCCACCGTCGGGGGGCGGTGGCCGGCGATCGCGGTGACCATGTCGAGTACCTGGCGGGTCTCCGCCACCTCGTGGACGCGGTAGACCTGGGCGCCGAGCCACGCCGAGACCGCGGTGGTCGCCAGGGTGCCCAGGAGGCGCTCCTTCACCGGGCGGTCCAGCGTCTCGCCCACGAAGTCCTTGTTGGACAGCGACACCAGCACCGGCCACCCGGTGGCCACCATCTCGTCCAGCCGCCGCGTCGCCTCCAGGCTGTGCCGCGTGTTCTTGCCGAAGTCGTGCCCGGGGTCGATCAGCACCGACTCCCGCGGCACGCCCAGCGCCACCGCCCGCTCCGCCAGCCCCAGCGTCACCCGCAGGATGTCGGCCATGACGTCGTCGTACGCCACCCGGTGCGGACGCGTCCGCGGCCGGGCGCCGCCCGCGTGCGTGCACACCAGCCCCGCCCCGTGGCGCGCCGCCACCTCCGCCAGCCGGGGGTCGACCCCGCCCCACGCGTCGTTGAGCAGGTCCGCGCCCGCCTCGCACACGGCCTCGCCGACCTCGTGCCGCCAGGTGTCGACGCTGATGACCACGTCGGGGAACCGGCGCCTGACCTCCGCCACGAACCCGACCGTCCGCCGCGCCTCCTCCTCGGCGGTCACCTCCTCGCCGGGCCCGGCCTTCACCCCGCCGATGTCGATGATGGCGGCCCCCTCCGCCACGGCCTGCTCCACGCGAGCGAGGGCCGGCTCGTCCCGGAAGGTCGCCCCCTGGTCGTAGAAGGAGTCCGGGGTCCGGTTCACGATCGCCATGATCACCGGCTCGTGCGCCTCGAACGTGCGCCTGCCCAGCCTGAGCATCCCCTGTGACCTCTCCTAGTGCGTCCTGGGTCTTCCGGCCGTTCGGCCGCCTGTGACCCTAACTGTCAGCGTCGCATGGCACGATCGGACCCTGACACATTGAGGCTGTACGAACATCGAGCGTGGGGACCCCGGCGATGGTTATGTTCCTGTTCCTGGTCGTCGCTCTCGCCGTCGTGGTGGCGGCGGTGACACTGGCCGTGGTGGGCGGCGGCGGGGGAGAAGGCCCGCTCCCGGAGGCCGCCCCGGAGCGGCTGCACGACCCCCTGCCGCCGGACCGGCCGCTGAGCCGTGCCGACGTCGACGACCTCCGCTTCCCGCTCGCCGCCCGCGGCTACCGCATGGCGGACGTCGACGACGTCCTGAACCGCCTGGCCGCCGAGCTCGCCGAACGCGACGCCCGCATCACCGACCTGGAGACCGCGCTGGCGGGCGCCCGGGCCGCCGCCCATGCCGCCCACGACGCCCCCACCTCCCTCGACAAGCCCGCGCACCGGCCGGAGGGTGGGCAGTGAGCGACACGGCCGCGCTCGTCGGACCTGACGGCGTACCGCGCTGCCCGTGGGGCCTGTCCGCCCCGGACTACGTGGCGTACCACGACGAGGAGTGGGGCCGCCCGGTCCACGGCGACGACGCCCTCTTCGAGCGGCTCAGCCTGGAGGCCTTCCAGTCCGGCCTGTCCTGGATCACCATCCTGCGCCGCCGCCCCGGCTTCCGCGCCGCCTTCGCCGGCTTCCAGATCACGGCGGTCGCGGCCTTCACGGACGAGGACCGCGAGCGCCTCCTCGCCGACCCGGGCATCATCCGCAACCGCGCCAAGATCGACGCCACCTGCGCCAACGCGCGCGTGCTCGCCGAGTGGGCGCCGGGCGAACTGGACGCCCTGATCTGGTCCCACGCCCCGGCCCCCGGGCCGGCGCCGAAGACGCTCGCCGACGTCCCCGCGGTCACCCCGGAGTCGACGGCCCTGTCCAAGGCCCTGAAGAAGCGGGGCCTGCGCTTCGTCGGCCCGACGACCGCCTACGCGCTGATGCAGGCCTGCGGCCTGGTCGACGACCACCTGGAAGGCTGCGTCGCCCGCGACGCCTCCCGCGACGAGCCCCGCGACACGCTCAGCGTCCCAGGTACTTCGGCTTCTCCTTGTTGACGAACGCCTCCACCGCGATCACGTGGTCCGCCGACCGCCCCGCGCGGGTCTGCAGCTCGTCCTCCTTCTCCAGCGTCTCCGCGAGCGAGTGGGAGAACCCGTAGGCCACCGCCTCCTTGATCGCCGCGTACGCCACCGTCGGTCCCTCGGCCAGCGCCCGCGCCACCTTCTCGGCCTCCGCGCGCAGCTCGCCGGCCGGCACCAGACGGTTGGCGATCCCCAGCTCGTACGCCTCCTGCGCCTTGACGCTGCGCGGGAACAGCAGCAGGTCGGCGGCGCGAGCGGGCCCGACGACCCGCGGCAGCGTCCAGGAGATGCCGGAGTCGGCGGTCAGCGCCACCCCCGCGAACGAGGTGTTGAAGGCGGCCGTGTCCGCCACCACCCGGAAGTCCGCGGCGAGCGCGAAACCGAAGCCGGCTCCGGCCGCGACCCCGTTCACCCCCGCCACCACCGGCTTCGGCATCTCCGTCAGCGCCCGCACGATGGGGTTGTAGTGCTCACGCACCGTGCTCATGGTGTGCGAGGTGCCGGTCTCCCGGTCCTGCGCCAGCAGCCCGATGTGCTCCTTGAGGTCCTGCCCCACGCAGAACGCCCGGTCCCCGGCGGCGGTCAGCAGCACCGCCCGTACGGCGTCGTCCTCCGCCGCGGCCCGGACCGCGTCCCGCAGGGCGACCTTGGCCGCGATGTTCAGCGCGTTCATCGCCTCGGGGCGGTTCAGCGTGATCGTCGCGAGCCCGTCGCCCACCTCGTAGAGCACGGTGTCGGCCATGGTGTGTCCCCTCCGCATGTCGCGGTCGCGGCGTACCGGCCGGTACGCCCTGTCCGAAGGACAGCATGACGGAGATCACCGCCGTCGCACCGCGGCGCACGTGTGACCTGCGTCAAAGAATCCGGCCCCGTTCCGGGCCGGCGAATGTCCGCGCGGCGGCGAAGTATCGCAGCCACATCGCCGAATTGAGTGGTTTTGCTCGCGCGCGTTGCCCAAGCGATGCCTACCGATGTTGGTCATCGGGTCCTGAGATGCGGGATAATGGCTGGGAAGCAATGTGTTCGATGCCGGTGTTGCGTGTCCCTCCAGGACCGCGCGCGTGCCCTCCAGGGCGTCGGCTTTGACGATGAGCTGGTTTCAGGAAGGGGAACGAGCATGGCGGCCATGAAGCCGCGAACGGGTGATGGCCCGCTCGAGGTGACCAAGGAGGGGCGGGGCATCGTCATGCGCGTTCCGCTCGAAGGCGGCGGTCGGCTCGTCGTCGAGCTGACCCCTGACGAGGCCGACGCGCTGGGCGACGCCCTCAAGAAGGTCGTCGGCTGACGCGGAAGCGACCATACCCCTTCGGCGGCCCCGGCACCCAGGTGGTGCCGGGGCCGCTGTTTCGAGGCGCTGATTCGGGGGCGCCGCTTTCCGGGGCGCCGCCTCCGGAGGTGCTGCTTCCTGGGTCACCTTCGCCCGCCCCGCGGCCGCGTCACCTTCGCCCGCGCGGCCGCGCACGTCCTCAGCGCTTGACCGCTGCGGCCGCGCACGTCCTCAGCGCTTGACCGCGCACAGCAGCCCGTCGCCCACCGGCAGCAGCGACGGCAGCAGCTCCGGGCTCTCCCGCACCCCGCGCAGCAGTTCCCGCAGCCGCAGCACCTCCGTGGGCTGCGGCCCCGAGTCCACCGTGCGGCCGTTGGCGAAGACGCCCTCGAAGACCACCAGGCCCCCCGTACGCAGTAGACGCAACGATTCAGCGAGGTAGTCCATGACCTCCTGCCGGTCGCCGTCGCAGAAGACGAGGTCGTAGCCGGCGTCCGCGAGCCGGGGCAGTACGTCCAGCGCGCGCCCCGGGATGAAGCGGGCGCGGTTGCTGGCGAATCCGGACGCGCGAAAGGCCTGGCGGGCGAACTGCTGGTGCTCCGGCTCGGGGTCCACGGTCGTCAGGACCCCGTCGGGGCGCATGCCGTGCAGCAGATGGATGCCGGAGACGCCCGTGCCGGTGCCGATCTCCGCCACCGCCTTCGCGTCCACCGAGGCGGCCAGCAACCGCAGCGCGGCGCCCGTGCCGGGCGACACCGAGCGCAGCCCCGCCTCGCGGGCCCGGTCGCGGGCCCAGCGCAGCGCTTCGTCCTCGGCGACATAGGCGTCGGCGAACGCCCAGCTCGTCAGCCGGTTGCCGGTAATGACCCTCTCCTGTCCCATGGTTGCCTGGGCGTGACTGTATCCGTTGGCGCCGGGAACCCGCAGATGGGACCAGGCGTTTAGAGGGGTGGAGACGACAGCGGGGGGACACAGTTGGATCACGACGAGGGACGGACACCGGAGCAACTGCGGGCGCAGCGGCCCGAGCGGTGCCAGCCCACATCAAATTCTCGTAAAACCGCTTATCCGGAGCTAACGGGCGAGGTGGCTATGGTAGGGGCTCCACTGGACACCACCAGAGCCGACAGGGGAGGTGCGGCCGTACCTGTGGATCGGGGAGGAGTGCTGTGGCGCTTTCTCGGATCGGCGGGCAGGCCGAAATCCGTGAACGACACCGCTGCTGACCACAGCCACGCCGCTGAGCAAGACCGGACCGCGACCTTCTCCACCGACGCGGACGGGCAGGCGTGGACTCCGCCCACCTGGGAGGAGATCGTCAGCACCCACAGCGGACGCGTCTACCGGCTGGCCTACCGCCTCACGGGCAACCAGCACGACGCCGAGGACCTCACCCAGGAGGTCTTCGTCCGCGTCTTCCGCTCCCTGTCGACATACACGCCGGGCACCTTCGAGGGCTGGCTGCACCGCATCACCACCAACCTGTTCCTCGACATGGTCCGCCGCAAGCAGCGCATCCGCTTCGACGCCCTCGGCGAGGACGCGGCCGAGCGCCTGCCCAGCCGCGAACCCAACCCGCAGCAGGTCTTCAACGACGCGCACTTCGACGCGGACGTCCAGCAGGCCCTCGACACGCTCGCGCCCGAGTTCCGCGCCGCGGTCGTGCTGTGCGACATCGAGGGGCTGTCGTACGAGGAGATCGCCGCCACCCTCGGCGTCAAGCTCGGCACGGTCCGCTCGCGCATCCACCGCGGCCGCTCGCAGTTGCGCAAGGCCCTCGCCCACCGCTCCCCGCAGGCCCGGGCGGCCGAGCGCCGCTCCTTCATGGCCCGTGTCCCCGCACTGGGGGGAGGGGGCGCGACCGCGTGAGTGGATCAAGCCCCGCCGAGAGGCGCCTGTCCGAGCAGCATCTGGGAGACCGACTCTCCGCCCTGGTGGACGGAGAGCTCGGTCACGAGTCGCGCGAGCGTGTCCTCGCCCACCTGGCCACCTGCGCCAGGTGCAAGGCGGAGGCCGACGCCCAGCGGCAGTTGAAGAACGTCTTCGCGGAGGCGGCCCCGCCGTCCCCCTCCGAGAGCTTCCTGGCCCGTCTCCAGGGGCTCCCGGCGGGAGGTGACGACACGGACGGCGGCTCGCCCTTCGGCGGGGGAGGACTCCCCGCAGCGGCCTCCGGACGGTTCGGCGGCGGAGTGTTCGGGCTGAGGCGAGGCGAGCGCTTCGAGTTCGGCTACGTCCCCGCCCGCGCGCACACCGCCGGACCCGACGCCGACCACGGCTTCCCCATCCACGACGTCGGCCACCGCGAGCCGGAGCGGCCGGCCTCGCGCGGCCTGCGGATCGCGTTCGTCGCCGCCGGGGCGGTGTCGCTCGCCGCGATCGCGCTGGGCGGCGTCACGGGCGGCTCACCGGCCGACACCGCGGACGCGCGCGGCGCCACCGGGTCCGGCAGCAACGTCACGCCGATGCGGGCGCCGGGCACCGGGAACCCGGCGGCCCCCGAGACCCAGCGGCGCCGCGGCACCGGCCCGGTGCTCGCCCAGGGCCAGCGCACGCTCGGCGAGACCACGCCGGCCCCGACGCAGGTCTCCGCGCCGCTGCTGCCGGGCATACCGAGCCCCGCGGGCTCCGGGGAGACACAGCAGGCCACGCCCCCGCTGACCGGCCCCGTGATGGCCGGAGCGGCCGTCATGTCGCCGTTGATACGTCCGCTCACCAGCGTCGCCCCGCCGTTGACCCTGACCTCCTGGTCCACCGCACCCGAGGTCAGGTCCCGCTCCATGCTCGCCGCACCCGTCCCGGACACGTCCCCGGCGTCAGCCTCCCCTTCGCGCCCCGCCCGCTGACCGCTGACCGACCGCCCGGGAACCTGGTTGAATCCGTGGTGAGCCATGCCCGTGGCCAGGACATGACCTGGCCTGGTCACCGGGCGCGGAGTCGGACAACCGTGGCGGGCGGTGACGAGCCGTGCCGCGGCCAGCTGTGGGGAGAACATGAACGAGGGGAAGCCCACGAAGGCGAAGTGGTGGGGCCGCCCGCGACCGCAGGGTCCGGCGGACCCGCCGGACCGGGCGGAGGGCACGGCACCGGCACCGGCACCGGTCCCGGGCGCGACGCCCGCCCCCGACGGCGACTTCGAGCTGGCCAAGCCGGCCGCGGCGGCACCCGCCGAGCCGGCACACCCGTCGGCCGCCCCCGGCGACCCCAGCGACCCCGCCGAGACCGGCGTACCCGCCGACCGCCTCGGCACCGACGGTGACTTCGAGCTGGAGCGCCCGGCCACGCCGGCACCGGCGGCGGCGCCCGACCTGGTCACCCCCGCGACGGCCCCCGCCCCGGTCACCCCCGCGACCGCTCCGGACCCGGTCACCCCGGCGGCCGAGCGCCCCGCACCCCTGCACGACCCCGACCCCTACAGCACCCCGCCCTACGGCGAACCCGGCCCCTGGGCGCCCGCTCCGCCGGTGCAGCACCCCGCGGCCACCTCCACGCACGGAACGCCCCTGCCGACGCCCGCACAGCCCGTGCCGCCCGGCGCGCCCGTAGCCGCGACGTCCGGCACGCATGCCCCCGCGGCACCGGGCACGCACGCCCCCGTGCCGCCCGCCGCGCACGCCTCCGCGCCGCC
>NZ_JBVIIE010000008.1:116194-132612 GCF_055569945.1 Streptomyces sp. NPDC031340 | reverse complement strand
CCCGGCCCGGCCGCCCCCGTGCCGCCCGCCGCGCACGTCCCCGCGGCGCCCGCCGCTCACGCCTCTGCGGCACCCGGCGTGCCCGTAGCCGCGCACGCCCCCGCATCGCCCGGCCCGGCCGCCCCCGTGCCGCCCGCCGCGCACGTCCCCGCGGCGCCCGCCGCTCACGCCTCTGCGGCACCCGGCGTGCCCGTAGCCGCGCACGTCCCCGTGCCGCCCGGCCCGGCCGCCCCCGTGCCGCCCGCCGCGCACGCCCCCACGGCGCCCGGCCCCGCTGCCTCCGCGGCGCCCGCCGCGCACGTCCCCGTGCCGCCCGCCGCTCACGCCTCTGCGGCACCCGGCGTGCCCGTAGCCGCGCACGCCCCCGTGCCGCCCGGCCCTGCCGCCCCCGTGCCGCCCGCCGCGCACGCCCCCACGGCGCCCCTCCCGGCCGCCTCCGCCCCCGTCCCGCACTCGGCGGTGACCCCCGGTGTCGAGGCCCCGCACGCGGCTCCTTGGCGGAACTACGACCCCTGGGCCGTCGCGCCCCTTCAGCACGCCGGCGCCCCGCGGCCCCGGCGGGTCCGGAAGGGGCTGGTGGCCGGGGCCCTGGTGCTCGCGCTCGTGTCGGGCGGTGTCGGCGGCGCCCTCGGCTCGTATCTCGAGCGCAACGGCGGCGTGGGCGACATAGAGCTGCCGCAGGCCGGGAAGGAGCCCGCCGGGCGCGCTCCGGACAGCGTGGCCGGGATCGCCGCCCGGGCCCTGCCCAGCGTGGTGACCCTGCACGTGACCGGCCAGGAGGAGTCCGGCACCGGCACCGGCTTCGTGCTCGACGCGCAGGGACACATCCTCACCAACAACCACGTCGTCCAGCCCGCCGGCTCCGGCGGCCGGATATCCGTGACCTTCAGCAGCGGCGACACCGCCAAGGCCACCGTCGTCGGCCGGGACAGCGGCTACGACCTCGCCGTCGTCCGGGTGGAGGGCGTGAGCGGCCTCAAGCCGATGCCCCTCGGCAACTCCGACAACGTCCAGGTCGGCGACCCCGTCGTCGCCATCGGCGCGCCCTTCGACCTGGAGAACACCGTCACCTCCGGCATCATCAGCGCCAAGGAGCGGCCCATCACGGCCGGCGGGGAGAGCGGGGACGGCAGCGACGTGTCGTACGTCGACGCGCTGCAGACCGACGCCCCCATCAATCCGGGCAACTCCGGCGGGCCGCTGCTCGACTCGAAGGCCCGCGTCATCGGCATCAACTCCGCCATCCGTTCCGCCGACAGCGGCTCGGAGCCGGCCGGCGGCCAGGCCGGCTCGATCGGGCTCGGTTTCGCCATCCCCGTCAACCAGGCCAAACGCGTCGCCGAGGAGCTGATCAACACCGGCAAGGCGACCCACCCCGTCATCGGCGTCACCCTCGACATGGACTACACGGGCGACGGCGCCCGCGTCGGCACCAAGGGCAGCGGCGGCGGCCCCGCCGTCAACACGGGCGGTCCCGGCGACAAGGCCGGCATCGAGCCGGGCGACGTCATCACCGAGGTCGACGGCCAGCGCGTCCACTCCGGCGAGGAACTGATCGTCAAGATACGGGCCCACCGCCCCGGCGACCGGTTGGAACTGACCGTGCGGCGGGACGGGATCACCAGGAAGGTCCCTCTCGTGCTCGGGTCCTCGGGCGGAAATTGACAGCAACCTCATGGACGAGGACCCCGCCCCGGTCCCCCCATGACCTTCGCTTGACCAACGACCCCGAAAAACCGCCACGTGGACAACTCGGAGTCCTCGGGGCGGTACCGGTCGTACCAGATCGCCGGGTACCGTGGACCCGGCCCGGACCACGGAAGACCCGCACAGACCACCGAGGGCCGAGGACCGAGGAGATGGCGAGGAGCTTCAGGTGTTCAATGACATAGGACCGCTCGAGCTGGTCACGCTCGTTGTCCTCGCCGTGCTCGTCTTCGGTCCGGACAAGCTCCCGAAGGTCATCCAGGACGTCATGCGGACCGTCCGCAAGATCCGTGAGTTCTCGGAGAGCGCCAAGCACGACATCCGGCAGGAACTGGGCCCGGAGTTCAAGGACTTCGAGTTCGAGGACCTGAACCCCAAGACGTTCATCCGCAAGCACCTGGACACCGACGACCTGGGGCTGAAGGAGATCCGCAACGGCTTCGACCTGAAGAAGGAGATGGCCGAGGTCACGGACGCCGTCCACAGCCGCGACAGCGACCCCGCGCCGTCCTCCGCTCCGTCCGCTGCCCCGTCGGCCGCCGGACGCGTCGACATGGTCAAGAAGCCCGAGGCCGACGACCGCCCGCCGTTCGACGCCGACGCCACCTGAGTCCCGACCCGCGTCGCCGCTGGTCACACCCGTCGCACGTGACGCGTTTCATACCCCGCGGAGGCGCCCGGACGGCTTGATCATGCCGTCTCGGCGGCTCACGCGCCGGGCGCTTTCCCGGCTGCTCCCGGCGGGGTGGATATGCTGCCGAGTTGTTGCGCGGGCCGGATGCGAAAGAGCAACGCCGCCCGAAGGGGGGCGGGCAGCTCCGGTCCGACGAGAGCGAGGAGGCGTCCGGGCACATGGAGACGACGAGTCGGGCAGTCGCGCAGGCGCCGGCCGCGGAGGGCGGACAACAGGTCCCCTCCGCCCGGCGTACGGTCGACGGCTACCTGCTGGCGCCCTTCCCGTGGTACGGCCTCGACGAGGCGTTCACGGGGCCGCGCTGGCTGATGCAGGTCGGTACGGCGGCCGACGGGGCCGTCGAGCACGGTTCGATCGGGCACGGCGACGAGCCCTCCGTGAAGAACGAGTACGCGGCCGGGGCGTCCGACGACCCCAAGGAGCGGTTCGCGGTCGTGGTGACCGTCGCGGCGAACCCGTCCCGGCGCAGCGCCGACGGCACGGGGCTGCTGGAGGCCACGTCGGTGTCCTCGGCGGCGTGGCTGGCCGGGGTGGGGCTGCTGTCCTTCACCTGGCCCGGCCAGATGGACCACAGCCTGCGCGACGACTGGCTGGAGCAGCAGACGGAGACGGCGTGGGCGCTGGCCGACGACCTGGCCGGCCCCGAGTGGTCGATGCTCTCCCTGCCCGTCGACGGGGTTCCCACGCCGTTCCACTACCGCGAGTCCGAGTTCGGCTGGGTGCTCGCCGGGTCCACGCAGGAAGGCGTGCACCTGGGCGCGTACGGCAGGGGCATGAGCGCCTACGGGCTCGGCTTCGCCATGATCAAGGACATCGCCGCCTACGCCTGACGGGGACGGCGAAGGGGGCGCCACCGCACCGGACGGCGCCCCCGAGGCCATGGCGACGGTCGTGGGACCGGCCCCGCCGTCGCGGCGGTCCCGGAACCGACCGCGCGCTCAGAACTTGTTCTTCGGCGTGAGCCCGAGCGACAGCCCGGCCAGCCCGCGCTGCCGTCCGCCCAGCTTCCCGGCGATGCCCCGCAGCGCCGCGCCCGCCGGGGAGTCCGGGTCGGTCAGCACGACCGGCTTGCCCTCGTCGCCGCCCTCGCGCAGGCGGACGTCGATGGGGATGCTGCCGAGGACCGGGACGTTCGCGCCCGTCGTGCGGGTGAGACCGTCGGCGACCGCCTGGCCGCCGCCCGTGCCGAAGACGTCGACCATCTCGCCGCAGTGCGGGCAGGGCAGGCCGGACATGTTCTCGACCACGCCGACGATCTTCTGGTGGGTCTGCACGGCGATGGCGCCGGCCCGCTCGGCCACCTCGGCGGCGGCCTGCTGCGGGGTGGTGACGACCAGGATCTCGGCGTTGGGCACCAGCTGGGCCACGGAGATCGCGATGTCGCCGGTGCCCGGCGGGAGGTCGAGCAGCAGCACGTCCAGGTCGCCCCAGTACACGTCCGCCAGGAACTGCTGGAGCGCGCGGTGGAGCATCGGGCCGCGCCACACGACCGGGGCGTTGCCCGGGGTGAACATGCCGATGGAGATGACCTTCACGCCGTTCGCGGACGGCGGCATGATCATGTTCTCGACCTGGGTCGGCCGGCCGTCGACGCCCAGCATGCGCGGCACGCTGTGGCCGTAGATGTCGGCGTCGACGACACCGACCTTCAGGCCGTCCGCCGCCATCGCCGCCGCCAGGTTCACCGTGACCGACGACTTGCCGACGCCGCCCTTGCCGGACGCCACCGCGTACACGCGGGTGAGCGAGCCGGGCTTGGCGAAGGGGACCTCGCGCTCGGCTTGGCCGCCGCGCAGCGCGCTCGCCAGCTCCCTGCGCTGCTCGTCGCTCATCACGTCGAGCGAGACGTCGACGCGCGTGACGCCCTCGACGCGGGAGACCGCCTCCGTCACGCGCTGCGTGATCGTCTCGCGCATGGGGCAGCCGGAGACCGTCAGGTACACGGTGACCGCGACCGCTCCGTCCGCGCCGATCTCCACCGATTTGACCATCCCCAGCTCGGTGATGGGGCGGTTGATCTCGGGGTCGTTCACCGTCGCCAGTGCTTCGCGCACCGCGTCTTCGCTAGCCATAAGGACGATGGTACGGCGCCGCGCGGGGGCCCCGGCACGCCCGTCACCGGTCGTCTACGTCACGTCCGTGCGACCGTTCTGCCGGGAATACGGCGGGTTCGTGGTGGCCGTCCCGCCTGCCGTCCAGTTCCTTGAACAGGTCCTGCAGTTCGGAGCGCATCCAGTCACGGGTGGCGACCTCGCCCAGGCCGATGCGCAGGGCGGCGATCTCGCGGGTCAGGTACTCGGTGTCCGCGATCGACCGCTCGTTCTGTTTGCGGTCCTGTTCGAGGTTGACCCGGTCGCGGTCGTCCTGCCGGTTCTGCGCCAGCAGGATCAGCGGGGCGGCGTAGGAGGCCTGCAGGGACAGCATCAGGGTCAGGAAGATGAACGGGTACTCGTCGAAGCGCAGCTCGCGCGGCGCGCTCACGTTCCACACCACCCACAGCACGATGACGAACGTCATCCAGACGATGAACCGGCCGGTGCCGAGGAAGCGCGCGATGCGCTCCGAGAGGCGGCCGAAGGCCTCCGGGTCCCATTCGGGCAGGAACCGGCGGCGCCGCGGCCGCGGCTGGTCCAGGCGGGGGCGGGCGCGGCCGGCCGCCGTCGCCCCCGCCGCGGCGCGTTCGCGGGTCCCCTCGCGCTCAGGAGTCACGGGCCACCCCCTGCGCGCCCTCGTCGCCGCCGAGGTGGAACTCGGTCTCCCGCCAGTCCTCGGGCAGCATGTGGTCCAGGACGTCGTCGACGGTCACCGCGCCCAGCAGCGACCCGGCCTCGTCCACCACGGGCGCCGAGACCATGTCGTACGTCGCGAAGAACCCGGCGACCACCGGCAGGGCCGCCTCGGGGACGAGGGGCTGCAGGTCCGTGTCGACGATGGAGCTGACCAGGGTGTAGGGCGGCTCGCGCAGCATGCGCTGGAAGTGGACGGTGCCGAGGTACTTGCCGGTCGGGGTGTCGTCGGGCGGGCGGCAGACGTAGACCTGGGCGGCGAGCGCGGGGGACAGGTCGGGGTTGCGGACCCGGGCGAGCGCGTCGGCGACCGTGGCGTCGGGGCGCAGCACGATCGGCTCGGTCGTCATCAGACCCCCCGCGGTGTGCTCCTCGTACGACATCAGGCGCCGCATGTCGGCCGCGTCGGCGGGCTGCATCAGGCTCAGCAGCCGTTCCTGGTCCTCCTCCGGCAGTTCGGAGAGCAGGTCGGCCGCGTCGTCCGGGTCCATCGCCTCCAGCACGTCGGCGGCGCGTTCCTCCTTCAGCTTGCCGAGGATCTCGATCTGGTCGTCCTCCGGCAGTTCCTCGAGCACGTCGGCCAGGCGGTCGTCGTCGAGGGCTGCGGCGACCTCGGCGCGGCGCTTGGCGGAGAGGTGGTGCAGCACGTTGGCGAGGTCGGCGGGGCGCAGCTGCTCGAAGGTGGCGAGGAGGTTCTCGGCGCCCTGCCCGTGCTCCTCCAGGGAGAAGCCGGTGACCGCGGACCACTCCACGGTCAGCGTCTCGCCCTTGCCGCGCCGGAAGGCGCCGCCCGCCTTGCCCCTGCGCACGAAGACGCGGTCGATCTCCCAGTCCCGGCGGGCCGGCAGCTGCCGCACCGACAGGTCGAGGACGGTGACCTCCTCGCCGGTCTCGGTCAGCGTCACACGCCGGTCGAGGAGGTCGCCGAAGACCAGGCGTTCGGTGGGGCGCTGCTCGAAGCGGCGGACGTTGAGCACGCCGGTGGTGATGATCTGGCCGGACTCGATGCCGGTCACCCGCGTCATGGGCAGGAAGATCCGGCGCCGGGTGGGCAGTTCGACGACCATCCCGAGCAGCCGCGGGGGCCGCCGCCCGACGCGCAGCATCACGACCAGGTCCCGTACCCGGCCCACCAGGTCGCCGTTCGGGTCGAACGCGGCGACGTCGGCGAGGTGCGAGACGAAGATCCGGGGGGCACCCCCTGCCATGGCCGCGCCTCCTTCTCCCGTGGGTGTTTCGTACGGTGTCTCTTTTCCGAATTGCCCGCTCGAATGGGCTTCAGGCTAGCCCGTCCCGATCGGAGACGTCCTGGCAGGGGGGCCGGACGGACCGGCTCCGCCGCCCGCCCACCGCCCCGGTACGCTGCCGTACGCCGCTCAGGACCCGTCAGAAAGGCAGCCCCACCTGTGACTGCGACTCCCCAGGGCCGTACCCGCCGAATCGTGCTGGTGAGCGGGGTGTGCGCGCTGGTCGTGACAGGGGCTGGACTGCTCACGGGATGCGGTGAGGACCCGGACGCGGGCACCAACGGGGTCGGCAAGCTGCCGGCCGACCAGATCCAGTCCCGGACCCGGAAGGCCGCCGAGTCCGCCGACGCGGTCCGCCTCTCCGGCACCGTGGTCACCAGCGGACGCACCTACCGCATCGACATGCGTCTGAAGTCCGACGGCGCCACCGGGTCGGTCACCTCCAAGGGGGCCTCGTTCAAGCTGCTGCGGGTCGGCGAGCAGCTGTTTTTGAAGGCTGACGCGGACTTCTGGAGCCACCAGGACGGCGGCGGGGACGGGGCCGCGGCCGACAAGCTCGACGGCAAGTACGTGAAGGTGCCCAAGGGCGACCCGTCGTACCAGAAGTTCAGCGGCTTCACGGACAAGGACGTCCTCCTCGACGGTCTGCTGACGCTGCACGGCAAGCTCGCCAAGGACGGCCACCACCAGCAGGCGGGCGTCCGCACCATCCGGATCACCGGCGACGACGGCTCCGGCGGCACCCTGGACGTCTCCCTCCAGGGCACGGCCTACCCCCTCCGCCTGGTCCGGGCGGGCGGCGCCGGGACGCTGACCTTCTCCGCCTGGGGCACGAACTTCACCCTGACCGAGCCGGACAAGAGCGAGACCGTGGACTACGGCAGGCAACTCCCGTCCTCCTGAAGGGCGTTGACGGGTACTGACGGGCTTTGATGGGCGTTGACGGGTGTTGCCCTGACGGCCGGTGGACGGTGGCGGCCGTTGCCCTGACGGCTGGTAGACGGTGGCGGCCGTCGCCCTGACGGCCGGTCGGCTGTGACGGGCGTCGACGGCCGCCTGGCCGCGGCTACTTCCGCTTGCGCCGCTTCACCAGCAGCCGCGGCAGCGCGGCGGGGGCCGGCTGCCGTGTCGTGGCCGGCGACGGCAGCGGGGCCCGGGCGAGACTCCCGTCGGGCAACGGCAGCGTCCCGCCCGTCGGCTCCAGCCGCAGCACCCGGCACTCCCGCGCCCAGCGCTCCGGCACGGCCTCCCCGTCGGGCGCGTTGAGCCGCTTGCCCTTCAGCTCGGCCACCGCGGCCGCCCACGCCTCGGACCCGGACGCGAGCTCCACGACCTTCGCCGTCCAGGTCAGCAGCCGGCCGCCCTTGTCCTTGCTGCGCACGGTGACCTCGGCGGTGCCCTGGTCGGCCAGTCCCGGCAGCGGCTGCTCGCCCGGGCCGTCGCCTACCACGCACGCCGCGCCCTCGTGCCACACGTGCCACAGCGCGCGGGCCGGGACCCCGGGGCCCTGGACCCAGATGAGGCCGGACTTCTTGGTGGCCTCCTCGACGAGGGCCTGCTCCAGCAGCTCGCTTGTCATGGGACCAGCCTATCCAGGCGCCCTCACAGCCAGCCGTTGCGCTTGAGGGTGCGGTGGATCCCCAGGCAGATCACGCCGGTGATCATCATGATCACCGGGTAGCCGTAGCGCCAGTGCAGCTCGGGCATGTGCTCGAAGTTCATGCCGTACACCCCGCACACCATCGTCGGCACGGCGATGATCGCGGCCCATGAGGTGATCTTCCGCATGTCCTCGTTCTGGGCGACGGACGCCTGCGCGAGGTTGGCCTGGAGGATCGAGTTGAGCAGTTCGTCGAAGCCGAGGACCTGCTCCTGCACGCGGGCGAGGTGGTCGGCGACGTCCCGGAAGTACTTCTGGATGTCGGGGTCGATCAGCCGCATCGGCCGCTCGCTGAGCAGCTGCATGGGCCGCAGCAGCGGCGAGACGGCCCGCTTGAACTCCAGCACCTCGCGCTTGAGCTGGTAGATCCGCGCCGAGTCCACACCGCGCGAGACCCCGCCCCGCCGCCCCGGCGAGAACACCTCGGTCTCGACCTCGTCGATGTCGTCCTGCACCGCGTCGGCGACCGCGATGTAGCCGTCGACGACATGGTCGGCGATCGCGTGCAGCACCGCCGAGGGCCCCTTGGCGAGCAGCTCGGGGTCGTCCTGGAGCCGGTGGCGCAGTGCCCGGAGCGAGCCCTGGCCGCCGTGCCGGACGGTGATGAAGAAGTCCCGGCCGGTGAAGCACATGACCTCGCCGGTCTCCACGACCTCGCTGGTGGCGGTGAGCTGGTCGTGGTCGAGGTAGTGGATGGTCTTGAACACCGTGAACAGGGAGTCGTCGTAGCGCTCCAGCTTGGGCCGCTGGTGGGCCTGGACGGCGTCCTCCACGGCCAGCGGGTGCAGCCCGAACTCGCGGGCGATACCGGCGAATTCGGCCTCGGTCGGCTCGTGCAGGCCGATCCACACGAAGCCGCCGTCGCGGCGCACCAGCCGCATCGCCTCGTGCGGGGTGAGCGGCTGCGGCGTCTGCACGCGGGCGCCGTCGCGGTAGACGGCGCAGTCGACGACGGCCGAGGGCGTCCCGGGGTCGCGCGTGGTGTCGTACGGGCCGCTGTCCATGCGCACGGGACCCTTGCGCAGTGAAGGGCGGGACGGGCGGACCACGGCACGCAGGTCGCGGATCATCGACATGGCAGGCTCCTTCGCACGAGCAGCGAGAGGCCGCGACGACGGGTGGAACTGCCCGGAATGAGGACGTCCTGAACGCGTCTCCCCGAAATGAAAAGGGGAAGGATGTTTGGCACGTCCACAAAGCGGGGAGCACCGCACCGTCGCGGTGGCGCGCTTCGCTGCTGATTCAGCTACTGATGCAGATCAGACAGATCAGGCAAGACGAAACGAAGTGCTCTTCCGTGATGAAGACGCGAATGCGAGAGGCGGCAGCCGGCGGGAGGCGCAGCAGCTACATCAACGACAGGAAGAGCGGGTGGTACTGCACGGTCGACTTCGGTCCATCGCAGCCCCACCTCCTCCGGCCGGTCCCCCGTGAGGGAATCCCATCGGCGTCGGGACCCGATAGCCACGCTTCGGCGTGCTGCCCCGAACCACCGGGCCAGACTAGCAGCAGCCCCAAGTGTCAAGGCGCCGCTTTGCCCTGCCCTGACGAGATCTATGCTCGCCGCATGGCTGATGTTCTTCCTCTGGTCGAGGCCCGGTTGCGCACCGCGCTGGGCGATCCGGACGCGCGCGCCGCGGTCACCTTCCTCGGCACGGACCGCATCGAGGTGCTCCGGTTCCACGAGGGGGACGTCGTCCGCTACGCCACCCTCGGCATGTCCGCGCAGCCGATGACGGACCCCACGGCCGTGGTCGCCGACCCCGTCAGGGGGCCGCGCGCCGAGCTGGTCCTCTCCGTCCGCGCCGGCGTCGCCGACACCGACAAGGTGCTGCGCCCGCTCGCCGTGCTCGCCGCGTCCCCGCAGGTGGAGGGCGTGGTGGTGGCGCCGGGGGCCTCTCTCGACGTCGGTGAGCCGCTGTGGCCGGGCGCGCCGTTCACCTCGGTCCTGGTGGCCGAGCCCGGCGGCCTGGTCGAGGACCTCGAACTCGACGAACCCCTCGACCCGGTGCGGTTCCTGCCGCTGCTGCCCATGACGGCGAACGAGGCCGCATGGAAGCGGGTGCACGGCGCCCAGGCCCTCCAGGAACGCTGGCTGACGAACGGGACGGACCTGAGGGATCCGTCCCGCAGGTCCGTCCCGCTGGAGTGAGCAAGGTCACCGTCGCCTGTTCCACGTCGGTCAGTCGGCGAAGACGGCGACACCGTCCTCGGTGGCGTGCCGTGTCTCGAGTTCTTCGGCTTCGTGCGTGAGCGCGCCCCGCCGTACGAGGACGACGAGCGCGCCCAGCACCGCCGAGGCCGCCGCGACCACGAACGGGACGTGCAGGTCGGTCCACTCCCGAAGAACGCCGAGACCGCGGCGGAGGCGAGCCCGCCGTGGCCGAGCGCCTTGAGCGGGTCCAGCAGCGAGGTCCTGCGGGCCGGCTTCGGCTGTTCCCCCAGGAACGCCGTGATGCACAGGAAGCCGACCGCCATCAGGAAGGCCGTGCCGAAGAACGGGTAGCGCCAGCTCGCGTCGCCGAGCAGCGCGCCCAGCAGCGGGCCGCACGCCATGCCGAGGCCGAGCGCCGACTCGTACAGCAGGATCGCCGCGGCGCTGCCGCCGGCCGCCGCGCCGACGATGACCGCGAGGGCGGTGGAGACGAACAGGGCGTTGCCCAGGCCCCAGCCCGCGCGGAAGCCGACCAGCTCGGCGACCGAGTGCGAGGTGCCCGCGAGACCGGCGAACACCACCACGAACGCGAGGCCGAGCAGCAGCGTCCGGCGGCCGCCGATGCGGCTGGAGACGAAGCCGGTGAGCAGCATCGCCACCGCGGTGATGAGGAAGTACGAGGTGAACAGGAGGGAGACCTGGCTGGGCGTGGCCTCCAGTCCGGCGGCGATGGACGGCAGGATCGGGTCGACGAGCCCGATGCCCATGAACGCCACGACGGACGCCCCGGCGGTCGCCCATACGGCCTTCGGCTGCCGCAGGATGCCGCCCGCTCCCGCGTCGAACGGGTCCATGCTTCCCCCACTCCGGGTCGAATTAGTTGGCATTTGCACATAGTAGGTTAGCGAAGCTAATTAATGCAAGATGCACCTAATTTTGTCCGGGATCGGATCCATCCGGACGGGTGATCGTCCTTGACGTGGCGGGGCAGGGGTAGGACCGTGGGGCTCTATGAGGGGCGAACCCAGTTGCCCGAAGTGTGGTGGCCGGGTCAGGGCTCCCGGCCTCTTCGCCGATTCCTGGCAGTGCGAGGTGCACGGGCCGGTGCATCCGGTGCAGCCCGTGGTCCCGCCCAGCGTCGATGCCCTGACCGTCGTGGTGCAGCGCACGCAGGTGCCGGTGTGGATGCCGTGGCCCCTGCCGGTCGGCTGGCTGTTCACCGGGGTGGCCTGCGCGGGCGACGACCGCAGCGGCGGCCGCGCCACCGCGGTGGCCTGCTCCGGCCCCGGCCCGCTCGGCGGGATGGGCGAGCTGATCCTCGTCGCCGAGGAGCTCGGCGTCGGCCTCGGCGCGCGGTACGCGGGCATCGACGCCCCGGACCCGGGCCCGTACCTGGACGTCGAGAAGCCGGCCGAGACCAAGGTCCTGGCCGCCGGCCGCCCCACCCCGCTCTGGCACGTCGCCGACACCCCCGACGACCGTGCGGTCTTCGCGGGCGAGGCGCTCGGGATGTGGCTGTGGGCGGTCCTGTGGCCGGAGCAGTCCGGACTGCTGCTGTACGACGAACTGGTGCTGACGGATCTGCGCGAGGCGGGCGCCGAGCTGGAGCTGGTGCCGTGCGGGGCGCTCTCACCGCGCCTGCTGAAACCGTAGGTTCCGGTTGGGGCTGCGCTGTGCGTTGGCTGTAGGGGGCGCTCGGCGGTTGCGGGTGTGACAGAGCGGTCCGGAAATCCGGTTATCCTTGAGCGTCATCTTCCGTACCGTCACCGCCTGGAGTCCGCGTCGTGCGCATCGACCTGCACACCCACTCCACCGCGTCCGACGGCACGGACACCCCGGCCGAGCTGGTGCGCAACGCCGCCGCGGCCGGTCTGGACGTCGTCGCGCTGACCGACCACGACACCACCCGCGGACACGCCGAGGCGATCGCCGCGCTGCCCAAGGGACTCACCCTCGTCACCGGCGCCGAGCTGTCCTGCCGCGTCGACGGCGTCTCCATGCACATGCTGGCCTACCTCTTCGACCCCGAGGAGCCGGCGCTGCTGGCCGAGCGCGAGCTGGTGCGCGACGACCGGGTGCCGCGGGCCAAGGGCATGGTCGCCAAGCTGAACGAGCTGGGCGTGCCGGTCACCTGGGAGCAGGTGAAGCGCATCGCCGGCGACGGCTCCGTCGGACGGCCGCACGTCGCCTCCGCGCTCGTCGAGCTCGGTGTCGTACCGACCGTCGGCGACGCCTTCACCCAGGACTGGCTGGCCGACGGCGGCCGGGCCTTCGTCGAGAAGCACGAGACCGATCCCTTCGAGGCGATCCGGCTGGTCAAGGCCGCCGGCGGAGTCACCGTGTTCGCGCACCCGGGCGCCAGCAAGCGGGGCCGGACGGTGCCCGAGCCGAGGATCGCCGAGATGGCGGCCGCCGGGCTCGACGGCATCGAGGTCGACCACATGGACCACGACCCGGACACCCGGGCGCGGCTGCGCGGCCTCGCCAAGGAGTTGGGGCTGCTGACGACCGGGTCCAGCGACTACCACGGCAGTCGCAAGACGTGCGTGCTCGGGGAGCACCTGACGGATCCCGAGGTGTACGGGGAGATCACGCGGCGGGCGACGGGCGCCTTCCCGGTGCCGGGGACCGGCGGGGCCTGAGGCCCTACGGCCGCCGCGCCGCACGCTCACGCCGACGGCCCGGCACGCGCACACCGACGGCCGACACACGCTCACGCGGAAGGCCGCCGCATTCTCCTGCCGACGGCCGCCGCGCGTTCACGCTGACGGCCGCTGTCACGGTCACCCCTGTTCACCGCTCCTCCCTCACCCGCAAGGCCCCCATGTTCGACACCGCTGTCTTCGGCTCGCTCTTCCTCACCCTCTTCGTCATCATGGATCCCCCCGGGATCACCCCGATCTTCCTCGCGCTGACCGCCGGACGCCCCGGCAAGGTGCAGAAGCGGATGGCCTTGCAGGCCGTCTGCGTGGCGGGCGGTGTGATCGTCGTCTTCGGGCTCCTCGGCCACCAGATCCTCGACTACCTGCACGTGTCCGTGCCCGCGCTGATGATCGCGGGCGGGCTGCTGCTCCTGCTGATCGCGCTCGACCTGCTCACCGGCAAGACGGACGAGCCGAAGCAGACCAAGGACGTCAACGTGGCGCTCGTGCCGCTGGGCATGCCGCTGCTGGCGGGCCCCGGCGCCATCGTCTCCGTCATCCTCGCCGTGCAGAAGGCCGGCAGCGTGGCCTCGCAGGTGTCGGTGTGGTCGGCGATCCTCGCCATCCACGTCGTGCTGTGGCTGGTCATGCGCTACTCGCTGCTGATCATCCGGGTCATCAAGGACGGCGGCGTGGTCCTGGTGACGCGGCTCGCGGGCATGATGCTCTCCGCGATCGCCGTGCAGCAGATCATCAACGGCGTCACCCAGGTGGTCGGCGGCGCTTGACCGGAACGACAGAGCCCCCGGACGGCACGGCGCCGTACGGGGGCAATGAAGCTCTCGCGGTGATCCGCGTGCGTTATGAGGCCGTGGTCTCGGCCGGGCGGATCCACAGGCGCTGTCCGACAGCGGCGGCCTGCTGAACGATCCGGTTGACGGAGGCGGCGTCCACGACGGTGCTGTCCACGGGGGTACCGTCGACCTCGTCGAGTCGCATGATTTCGAAGCGCACAGGCTTCTCCCTTCGTCTGGTCATCCTCCTGAAGGAGAACTACTGGGTGGGTGGCGCACGAGGCGTCGGTGCCCCCTGTTCCATACGTATTCAACGGGCTGCGTGTTACAAACATTCCCTTGGCTAAGGAAATTTTTCGAACAGCTAATTACTGACCGGTAAGAGTCTGTTCATGCCCGCTCGGAAGACTGACCGGGACCAGTTGTGTTCGCAGCGTGACCGCCGGGACAATGGAAGCGATGAACGACGACCTCCCTGCGCTCAGCGCACGCATCGACCGCACGAACGAGCTGCTGCAGCGCATGCTCGCCGAGGTGGCGAAGACGCCCTCCACGCACGCGATCTTCGTCGACGCGGGCTACCTGTACGCGGCCGCCGGGCGGCTGGTCGCCGGCACGGAGGACCGCCGGGCCTTCGACCTCGACGCCGAGGGCCTGATCGAGGCGTTCATCGACCGCGCCCGCTCGATCTTCGCGGACAGCCGACTGCTGCGGGTCTACTGGTACGACGGCGCCAGACGCCGCATCCACACCGCCGAGCAGCAGTGCATCGCCGAGCTGCCGGACGTGAAGGTCCGCCTCGGCAACCTCAACGCCAACAATCAGCAGAAGGGCGTCGACTCACTCATCCGCTCCGACCTGGAGTCCCTCGCCCGGCACCGCGCCATCAGCGACGCGGCGCTCCTCGGCGGCGACGAGGATCTGGTGTCGGCGGTCGAGGCGGCCCAGGGGTACGGGGCCCGCGTCCACCTGTGGGGCATCGAGGCGCCCGAGGGCCGCAACCAGGCGGAGCCCCTGCTCTGGGAGGTCGACAGCCAGCGCACCTTCGACCTCGACTTCTTCAAGCCGTACGTCTCCCGGCGCGCGGCGCCCGCCTACGAGAGCACGGCGGCCCGGCCGACCCGCGAGGACGTGCGCTTCGTGGGCGCGCAGATCGCGGCGAAGTGGCTCGCCGCACGCGGCCGCGAGTCGCTCGTGGATCTGCTGCCCGGCCACCCCTACCTCCCCGGCTCCGTGGACCAGGACCTGCTGGTGGAGGCGGAGGGGCTGCTGCAGTACTCCCTGCGCGGCCAGGCCGACCTGCGCCGCGCACTGCGCGACGGCTTCTGGGAACACCTGCGGGCGCTGTACTAGGAGCCTTACGCCGTCTGGCCGCCCCGACCGCCGTCTTCTGCCGCCTCGTCCCAGAACTCCGCGAAGGCGTGGGCCGTCTCCAGGGGCCGGTCGGTGTTGGGGGAGTGCTCGGCGCCCTGGATCACCGTCCGGCGGGCCCGCAGCCGCAGCGCCATCTCGTCGAGCAGCGGCACCGGCCAGGTGTCGTCGCGGGCGCCCGACAGCACGTGGAACGGCAGCGGCACGGCGGCCAGCTCCGCGACGCGGTCCGGCTCCACGCACAGCTGGCGTCCGGTGCACAGCAACTGCGCCGGCTTGGTGCCCAGCCAGCGGCGGCGCAGGTCCTCCTGGTCGTCCAGCCCGGAGTCGAGTTCGCCGGTGTCGGTCTCCTCAGGCGGCTCCATGGCCTGGATCGCCTCCCACACCTCGGCCATGGTCATCACCGAGAGCGCGTCCCGGAGCAGCTTCACGCGCTGCTGCTGGGAGGGGGAGATGTGGGCAGGACCCGAGGACATGAGGGTGAGCGAAAGGAAGGGGGAGCGGTCCAGCAGCACCGCCGCCCGGGCGATCTGCCCGCCCAGGGAGTGCCCGACGAGGTGCAGCGGGGCGCCGACGGCCTCCGCCTGCGCGAGCACGTCCCGCGCCAACTCCTCCTGCGCGTAGGCGGCTTCGTCCAGTTCCGGGCCATCGGACTCGAACTGGCCCCGCCCGTCCACGGCGACGGTCCGGTAGCCGCGGGCCGCCAGGGGCACGTGCAGCGGGTTGAAGTCCTCCTTGCTGCCGGTGAAGCCGGGCAGCAGCAGCGCGGTGCCCTTGTGCGGGACACCGTCCGCCGCGGGCGCCTCCACGACGGCGAACTCCCCGCGGGCGGTGCGCAGCGAGTACGCGCGGGCGCCGGGAGGCGGGGTGAAGGTCGGTGGCCTGCTCATGTGCTGAGGCTACCGGGCGCGGGAGCCGGGAGACGGAGGGGCGGTCCGCGGAGGCGGAGGGGCGGTTCCGCGCGGGTTCGGGGGCGGCCGGCCGCGGGCACCGGCTCGGGGAAACGGCAGCGAAGGGGGGAGAGACGGCCGACGGCCCGGTCCCACCTGACGTGGGGCCGGGCCGTCGCGCTCGTGAGCGGTCAGCTCTCCGCGGCCTCCGGGGCGGCCGCGGCCTTGCGCGTGCGGCGCGCCCTCGGCTTCGCCTCGGCCGCGTCCACGCCCGCCTCGGCGGTCGCCGCGGCCTTGCGGGTCCGGCGGACCGCCGGCTTCGCCTCCGGCTCCCCGGCGGCCTGCGCCGGGATGTCGGCCACGGTCGCGGCGGTCGCGGTCGCCTTGCGGGTGCGGCGGGGCTTGGCCTCGGTGGCCTCGGCCGTGTCGACCGCGGTTTCGGCGGTGGCCGCGGTCTTGCGGGTGCGGCGGG
>NZ_JBVIIE010000008.1:107104-116096 GCF_055569945.1 Streptomyces sp. NPDC031340 | reverse complement strand
GGGCTTGGCCTCGGTGGTGGCGGCTTCGGTGGCCTCGGTGGTTTCCGGGGCGGCTGCCGTCTTGCGGGTGCGGCGCGGCTTGGTCTCCGTGCCTTCGGCGGTGTCGACGGCGGCGGTCGCCTTGCGGGTGCGGCGCGGCTTGGCCTCGGTGGCCTCGGCCGTGTCGACCGCGGTTTCGGCGGTGGCCGCGGTCTTGCGGGTGCGGCGGGGCTTGGCCTCGGTGGTGGCGGCTTCGGTGGCCTCGGTGGTTTCCGGGGCGGCTGCCGTCTTGCGGGTGCGGCGCGGCTTGGTCTCCGTGCCTTCCGCGGTGTCGACGGCGGCCGTCGCCTTGCGCGTACGACGCGGCGCGACCGCGGGCTCCTCGGCGACCCGCGCCGGGATCTCGGTCGCCTCGACGGCCTCGGCCGCTTCGGCGGCCTTGCGCGTCCGACGGCGCGGCTTGGCCTCGGTCGCTTCGGCGGCGTCGACCACGGCTTCGGCGGCCGCGGCGGTCTTGCGGGTGCGGCGCGGCTTGGCCTCGCCGGTGCCGGTCGCCTCGGCGGTGTCCACCGCGGTCTCCGCGGCGGCCGTGGCCTTGCGGGTGCGGCGGCGCGGCGCGGCTTCCGGCGCCTCCGGGGCGGCCTCGGCGGTCGCCGCGGCCGTGTCGACCGTGGTCTCCGCGGCGGCCGCGGTCTTACGGGTGCGGCGGCGCGGCGCGGCGGCGGGAGCCTCGGGCTCCGCGACGACCGGCGTCACCGGCGCCTCGACGACGCCCTGTGCCTCCGGCACTGCGGCGGTTTCCGCGGCGGCCACGGCCGGAGCCGTGTCGACGGGCGTACCGGCGGCCGGCTCGGCGGAGCGGCGGGTGCGGCGGCGGCGCGGCTTCGCCGGGCTCTCGAGGCCGTCCACAGCGGCGCTCTCGGCCGTCGTCACGGCGGCCTCCGCCGCCTCGGGCACGCTGGGCTCGACCGCCGTCACCGTGGCCGGCGCCGACTGCGTCGAGGACCCGCCGCGGGTACGGCGACGGCGACGCGGCGTACGGGTGGCGCCGGTCTCCTCGGTCCCGGCCGGGGCGGTTCCGGCCGAAGTGGTCTCGGCAGGGGTGGTCTCGGGGGCGGTCGTGCCGTCCAGCGGAGTCCCGCCGCGGGTACGGCGGCGGCGACGCGGCGGACCGGCCGGGCGCTCACGCTCGGCGGACCGGGAGTCGTCCCGGTCGCCCCGGTCGCTCCGGTGTCCTCGGTCGCTCCGGCCGCCGCGCCCGCGTGCGCCGCGCCCGCCGGTCTCGCCGAGGTCTTCCAGCTCCTCCGCGTCGAGCCCGGCGCGCGTGCGCTCCGAGCGCGGGAGGACGCCCTTCGTGCCCTCGGGGATGCCGAGCTCGGCGAAGAGGTGCGGGGAGGTGGAGTAGGTCTCCGGCGGGTCGCTGAAGTTCAGCTCCAGCGCCTTGTTGATGAGCTGCCAGCGCGGGATGTCGTCCCAGTCGACGAGGGTGATGGCGATGCCCTTGTTGCCCGCGCGGCCGGTGCGGCCGATGCGGTGGAGGTACGTCTTCTCGTCCTCCGGCGACTGGTAGTTGATGACGTGCGTCACGCCCTCGACGTCGATGCCGCGCGCGGCCACGTCGGTGCAGACGAGCACGTCCACCTTGCCGTTGCGGAAGGCGCGCAGGGCCTGCTCGCGGGCGCCCTGGCCGAGGTCGCCGTGGACCGCGCCGGAGGCGAAACCGCGCTGCTTGAGCTGGTCGGCGAGATCGGCTGCGGTGCGCTTCGTACGGCAGAAGACCATGACCAGTCCGCGGCCCTCCGCCTGCAGTATGCGGGCGACCAATTCGGGCTTGTCCATGTTGTGCGCGCGGTACACGTGCTGCGCGATGTTCGCGACCGTCACGCCCTCGTCGTCCGGCGCGGTGGCACGGATGTGCGTGGGCTGCGACATGTAGCGGCGGGCGAGACCGATGACCGCGCCCGGCATGGTGGCCGAGAACAGCATGGTCTGGCGCCTGGCCGGCAGCATGGCGATGATCTTCTCGACGTCGGGCAGGAAGCCCAGGTCGAGCATCTCGTCGGCCTCGTCCAGGACCAGGCACCGGACGTGCTTGAGGTCGAGCTTCTTCTGGCCCGCCAGGTCGAGCAGGCGGCCCGGGGTGCCGACGACCACGTCGACGCCCTTCTTGAGGGCCTCGACCTGGGGCTCGTAGGCCCGGCCGCCGTAGATCGCGAGCACGCGCACGTTGCGCACCTTGCCCGCGGTCAGCAGGTCGTTGGTGACCTGGGTGCACAGCTCGCGCGTCGGGACGACGACGAGGGCCTGCGGGGCGTCGGTCAGCGCCTCGGGCCGCGCGCGGCCGGCCTCCACGTCGGCGGGGACGGTGACACGCTCGAGGAGCGGGAGGCCGAAGCCCAGCGTCTTGCCGGTGCCGGTCTTGGCCTGGCCGATGACGTCCGTGCCGGAGAGGGCGACGGGGAGGGTCATCTCCTGGATGGGGAAGGGGGTGTTGATGCCGACGGCCTCAAGGGCCTCGGCCGTCTCGGGAAGGATTCCGAGATCTCTGAACGTCGTAGTCAGGGTGCTGCCTCTTCTGTGTGGGCGGTGCGAGGCGAGCGCGGGGGTCTTTGACGGACCGTGCCGGGGACGTCGGCTGCCTTACGGGCTTGGCCGTAGGGCACGGGACCACTGCCGACGCTCTAGCGCTCGTACCGCTGAGGGTGTCCCTCCGGTCGTCGTACGCACTCGTCGTACGGCCAGGGAGGGCTGTCGGGTCGGAGCCGATCGGGCCACCGACCGGGCATCCTCAAACGTGCGGCCCGTCGAGCGAAGCAGTACTCCTCGGAGGTGCGTACTCAGCAGGCGCATTACCACCATACCCCGGAATCCCGCACATGCGATGGCCGATTTGGTCACGCGGTGGTCGTCACAGGGGTCGGCCATGACCTTCCGTGACGCCGCGAGCGGGCTATTGTGCGCTTCATGACGACCTCTGACAAGCCTGACAACGCCTCCGAAGCCTCGGCCGGAACCACCGGAGTCGCCGCCCAGGACTGGGCGAAGGCCTCCGCCGATCCGCAGTACCGCGCCGCGGTCGTCGACCTGCTCGGCGCCCTCGCGTACGGCGAGCTCGCGGCGTTCGAGCGTCTCGCGGAGGACGCCAAGCTGGCGCCGACGCTGGAGGACAAGGCCGAGCTGGCGAAGATGGCGTCGGCCGAGTTCCAGCACTTCGAGCGGCTGCGCAACCGGCTGACCGAGATGGGCGAGGAGCCGACCCGCGCCATGGAGCCGTTCGTCGCCGCGCTCGACGGCTTCCACCGGCAGACGGCTCCCTCGGACTGGCTGGAGGGCCTGGTCAAGGCGTACGTCGGCGACTCGATCGCCAGCGACTTCTACCGCGAGGTGGCGGCCCGGCTCGACTCGGACACCCGGGGACTGGTGCTGGCCGTGCTCGACGACACCGGGCACGCGAGCTTCGCCGTCGAGAAGGTGCGCGCCGCGATCGACGCGGAGCCGCGGGTGGGCGGCCGGCTCGCGCTGTGGGCGCGGCGTCTGATGGGCGAGGCGCTGTCGCAGTCGCAGCGGGTGGTGGCCGACCGGGACGCGCTGTCGACCATGCTCGTCGGCGGTGTCGCGGACGGCTTCGACCTCGCCGAGGTCGGCAAGATGTTCTCCCGGATCACCGAGGCGCACACGAAGCGGATGGCGGCTCTGGGGCTCGCCGCCTGAGTGCTCCGCCGGGTGCGCCGCGTGGTGCCGTAAGTCGGCCGGGGTGTCCTTCCCCGCCGTGGTGTTCTTCCGGGCCGCGGTCGTGTTCTTGTCCGGAGTCGCTTGGGTCGTTCTCTCGTCCGGGGTCGCTTCTTCGTCCGGGGGCGTTTTCTCGTCCGGGGTCACGCCGGCGCGGAGCGCCGGCGGAGTCTGCCCGCCGGGCGCAGCAGCAGCGACAGCGAGGCCGTGGAGACGATCGCGGCGCCGATCAGGATCAGCGGGAGGCTGCCGGGGTCCAGCGCGCTGTGCGTGACGAAGGCGCCGAACAGGGCCCCGGCGACACCCGTCGCCAGCACCAGCGCGCGAGCCGGCAGACGGTGGGACAGGCGGTGGACCGCCCCCCACGCCAACGCGAGACCGAGCACGGCGGAGCCGACTGCTTCCAAGATCATCACGGAGTCCCTCCCACAGGGCCGCCCTGCGCGTCGCGGTCGTAGCCGGTCATACCCGTGACCTGCGGAATGCAATCCACCCCTGTGGCCGACTTGTGCTCCATCCGTGGAGGCGGAAACCGAAGGGGCCCGGCGACCACCGGGATGCAGCATCCCACCAGTCGCCGGGCCCCTCTCGGTCCGCGTGCGCTACAGGGCGCCGAAGCCCACCTTGCGCGGGGCCGGCTCGCCGAGCTCGACGTAGGCGAGGCGGTCGGCGGGGACCAGCACCTTGCGGCCGTGCTCGTCCACGAGGGTCAGCAGCTGTGACTTCCCGGCCAGTGCCTCGGCCACGATGCGCTCGACCTCCTCGGCACTCTGACCGCTCTCCAGAACGATCTCGCGGGGCGCGTGCTGCACGCCGATCTTGACCTCCACGGCTATGTCCCTCCGACGGTCAGTGAAGTGCGCGACCTTCCGCGCCGTACCCAGCACACATTAGCCCGGCGAGGGGACGCGCACGCTCCGCCCGAGAACGCCAGGAGCGAACAGCGGGCGGGAACAAAGGGCGCCCTCAGTGCTGCTGGTCGGTTCCGTGCAGCGGGAAGCCGGCGATGCCCCGCCACGCCAGCGACGTCAGCAGTTGGACCGCCTGGTCGCGCGGGACGCTGCGGTCGCTGTGCAGCCAGGAACGGGCCACCACCTGGGCGAGGCCGCCGAGCCCGGAGGCGAGCAGCATCGACTCGGCACGCGAGAGGCCGGTGTCCTCGGCGATGACGTCGCAGATCGCCTCCGCGCAGTCGTTCGTGACCTTGTCGACGCGCTCGCGCACCGCGGGCTCGTTCGTCAGGTCCGACTCGAAGACCAGGCGGAAGGCGCCGCCGTCGTCCTCGACGTACGCGAAATAGGCGTCCATGGTCGCCCGGACGCGCTGCTTGTTGTCGGTCGTCGACGCCAGCGCGCTGCGCACGGACTGGATCAGGGACTCGCAGTGCTGGTCCAGCAGCGCCAGGTAGAGGTCGAGCTTGCCCGGGAAGTGCTGGTAGAGCACCGGCTTGCTGACGCCGGCGCGTTCGGCGATGTCGTCCATCGCGGCCGCGTGATAGCCCTGCGCCACGAAGACTTCCTGGGCGGCGCCCAGCAACTGGTTCCGGCGGGCACGGCGCGGCAGGCGCGTGCCTCGCGGGCGTGCCGCCTCTGTCTGCTCGATGGCTGTCACGCCGCCTCCCAAATTCGTCCACATGCGGTGTGCGCCGCGTGGCCATCGTACTTTTCGGTAACCCCGGTGTGCGCGCTGCGAGCGCAGAATTTCACGGACCGGACAGCGGCGAAAGCCGCGCAGAAGGTTTCAAGGCGGGGCAGAGCGGGCATGCCAACGCCTCTTGCCAGCTCAGCGGCGCTCCTGTGCGCCCCCGCGCACCTCGCCGACGGCGGGCGTTCCTGCGCTGCTCGTCAGCGGTAGTCGTCCTCGTCCAGGGAGACGACGCGACGCTGCTCCACCAGGTCGGCCTCGTTCGCCCGGGCCGGGTCCACGTCCTCGAGGGGTTCGTCGCGGTCCGGCGCGAGGGCGGTCATCTGTTCCGCCGCGTCGTTCTCGGGGGCTTCGACGTCGAACTCCGGCGCCTCCTCCGTCTCCTCCTCCTGGAACGTCTCGGGATCGGTGGGGTCTACGGCCATGACGGGCTCCCTTCCTACGTCCCACTCCTGCGGACCTCGCTCCGAGAAGCGGGGGTCACCAGCGGGTGCCCTCTGCACGAGCCTAGGAGACACCCGGTCCGGACGCCATGTGATCCGCGTCCGGAACGTCACTCGACGCGTACCCCGTGAAGTCCCCAGGATCTGTGACGGCGAACACGTGAGCCGCCACGTGATCGTCTCGTAACATTGCCGCATGTCTTCGACCGAGCTGCCGTCCGTACCGGCGACCAACGTGCTCCCGAAGGTGACGCCCGTCAGGGTCGCCGAGGGTGAGCGGCTCAGGTCGGTCGGGCTGGCGGGGATCACGCTGACGGTGCGTTCGCGCCCGCCCGCCCGTGAGGGCCTGCCGCCCGCGCTGTACGTCCACGGTCTCGGCGGATCCTCCCAGAACTGGTCCGCGCTGATGCAGGAGTTGGAGGGCGTCGTCGACGGCGAGGCGGTCGACCTGCCCGGCTTCGGCGACTCGCCCCCGCCGGACGACGGCGACTACTCGGTCAGCGGGCACGCGCGCGCGGTGGTCCGCTACCTCGACGCCTCCGGGCGCGGTCCCGTGCACGTCTTCGGCAACTCCCTCGGCGGCGCCGTCGCCACCCGGGTCGCCGCGCTGCGGCCCGATCTCGTCCGGACGCTCACGCTCGTCTCGCCGGCGCTGCCGGAGATCCGCGTCCAGCGCACCGCGGTGCCCACCGGAATGCTGGCGCTGCCCGGAGTGGCCGCGCTCTTCACGCGGTTGACCCGCGACTGGTCGGCGGAGCAGCGGGTCCGCGGCGTCGTGGGGCTGTGCTACGGCGACCCCGCGCGGGTGACGCCGGAAGGGTTCCGCCACGCCGTCGAGGAGATGGAGCGGCGGCTGGGACTGCCGTACTTCTGGGACGCGATGGCGCGCTCGACGCGCGGGATAGTCAACGCCTACACACTGGGCGGGCAGCACGGGCTGTGGCGTCAGGCCGAGCGGGTCCTCGCCCCGACCCTGCTCGTCTACGGCGGCCGGGACCAGCTCGTCGGCTTCCGGATGGCCCGCCGGGCGGCCCGCGCCTTCCGCGACTCCCGCCTGCTCGCCCTGCCGGACGCGGGGCACGTGGCAATGATGGAGTACCCGGAGACGGTAGCCCGCGCTTTCACCGAACTCCTCGTGGAAAAAGGGGAGTCGGGCGCCGTCCAGCGGTACGGGGCGAGCGGTGACAGTGCGGTGAGGGTGGATACTGGGGGCAGCGCCGAAAGCGGCGCCGGGACGGACACCGGGGGGAGAGCCGGTACCGGGGGCGGGACTGCTGCCCGTGGTGCGGGCTCCGTCGTGGGCAACGGTGACGTCCTCGCCGAGAGCGCGGGGGGCTGAGGGGCGACGTGGGACGCCACAGCCGTCGCGGTGCCGCCAAGGGCGGGGCCGCGGCCACATCTGCAGGACAGGACGACCGGTTCCCGGCTCCGCAGGCGCGGGCCGACGTACGCCAGGGTGCCGCGCGCCAGGGTGCAGCGCGGCAGGACGGGCCGGGGGCCGGCGCCGTTCCCGGCGTCCGGCAGGACGGCCGGCCGCAGCAACAAGGCCCGGCCGGTCACCGGCCGCCCGGACCGCAGTACGGACAGCAGCTCGGGCAGGCGTACGGACAGCAGCACGGGCAGCCGTACGGACAGCAGGGTGCACCGCTGCCGCCGATGGACGGGACGCCGGCCCATGGGTTTCCGAGGCTGCCGGTGGACGGGACGCCCGCGCGTGGGCTGCCGCGGTTGCCGGACGGGACGCCGGCTCACGGTTTCCCGGGACTGCCCACGGACGGGACGCCCGCGCGTGGTGTTCCCCGGGTGCCGGACCCCACTCCCGCCCACGGCGTTCCGCAGGCCCGCGGCGGCCACCCCGAGCAGCGCGAATCCGGGGGCGGCTGGGGCGAGTTGAGAGGGCCGACCGTCGGCGGCCACGGCGTGGCCGCGGCGCCCGGCGCCGTCCTGCCCCGCCAGCGGCGGGCGACGCCGGCCGGGCCGCGCCAGGACTACCTCGAAGCCTTCGACGAGGACGACGACGTCTTCGCGCCCCGCGCCCGCACCTCCGCGTCCGCCGCCGGCCCGTACGCCTCCGGCACCGACTGGGACCCGCGCACCGGCGTCGGCGTCCCCTCCGAGACCGACCACGACGACGCGCCGCCGACCGGCGTGCCCGCGCAGACCAAGGGCACCAAGGGGCGCACGTTCACCGGCATCGCGGCGGCCGCCGTCACCACCGTGCTGGCGGTCGTCGTCGCCGGTCAGGTCGCCGACGGACAGGACGACGGCTCCGCGCGGCAGCAGTCGGCCGCCGGCCAGGCCCGGGACCTCCGGGGCCCGGCGTCGCGCGGGGAGGGACGCACGACGCCCTCGGCGGCACCCGCACCGGTGACGCTGACGTACGAGCAGGCGATGGCGCGGAAGTACCCCCTCAGTGCCACGCTCAAGGGCTCGGGGAAGTTCGACGCGGTCCCCGGTGTCGCCAAGGCGCCGGGCAAGGGGCGCAAGTACACCTACCGGGTCGACGTCGAGCAGGGGCTCGGGCTCGACGGCGAACTCTTCGCCCAGGCGGTGCAGAAGACACTCAACGACGACCGCAGCTGGGCGCACGGCGGCGCCCGCACGTTCGAGCGCGTCCACTCCGGCCGGCCCGACTTCGTGATCACGCTGGCCAGCCCCGGGACCACCGCCGCGTGGTGTGCCAAGTCCGGTCTGGACACCACCGAGGACAACGTCTCCTGCGACTCGGCCGCCACCGAACGCATCATGATCAACGCCTACCGGTGGGCGCAGGGCTCGAAGACGTACGGCGATCAGATCCACGCCTACCGGCAGATGCTGATCAACCACGAGGTCGGCCACCGGCTCGGCTACTCCCACGTGACCTGCGACAAGGACGGCGAGCTCGCGCCGGTCATGCAGCAGCAGACCAAGTTCCTCGACCACAGCGGCGTTCACTGCCTGCCCAACCCCTGGGCCTACCCCGGCAATTGACGCACGGGTCGGCGGGTGGCGCGGCGGAGTCCGGCCGCTGCCAGGCGAAACGTGACTGCATGATCTGCTAGCGCGATCGAACGCGACGTGCACGGGAAAGTTACGACCGTTCACCCCTTTTGGTGGGGGGGGGGGGGGGGGGGGGGGGGGGGGGGGAAGGGCGGGCGCCCCCGCCCCCCCCGCCTGCCGGTCGGGGTAAGAAAGGGGGTGTCCCCGGAAGAGAG
>NZ_JBVIIE010000008.1:0-107094 GCF_055569945.1 Streptomyces sp. NPDC031340 | reverse complement strand
GTAGCCACGGCCACCAAACCCCCCCACACACACCCCCCCCACCCCCCCCCCCCCCCCCCCCCCCCCCCCCCCCCCCCCCCCCCCCCCCCCCCCCCCCCCACCACCTTGTCCGCATACGTTCTTCACGCTGCGAGCCGTCGAGTGAACGACGGCTCCTCACACGGGAGATCGGGGGTGCGCTCGTGCGCATCGGACTGCTTACGGAGGGTGGCTATCCGTATGTGCGCGGTGACGGCACGCTCTGGTGCGACCGGCTCGTGCGCGGGCTCGAGCAGCACGAGTTCGACGTCTACGCGCTCTGCGCCGACGAGCGCCAGGAGGACGAGGGCTGGGTACCGCTGCCGCCGCACATCGGCCGGGTCCGGACGGCCCCGCTGTGGACGGCCGAGGACGACTCCGTCCGGTACGGGCGCCGGGCCCGCCGCCGCTTCGCCGAGTGCTACGGCGAGCTGGCCGCCGTGCTGTGCGCGGCCACCGCAGGTGAGCCGGCCGGCTCGTCCGAGGAGGCGCCGGGCGCCGAGGCGGACCGTTTCGCCAGTGCGCTGTACGGGCTGGCCGACCTCGCCCGCGACGAGGGCGGGCTGGTGGCCGCGCTCCGCTCGGAGGCCGCCGTTCGCCTCCTGGAGAGCGCCTGTCGTGCGCCCGGCGCGCCTCGCACGGCGCGCGAGGCGCGGGTACCCGATCTGCTCGCCGTCGCCGCGCACCTGGAACGCGTCCTGCGCCCCCTCTCCCTCGACTGGTACCGGCACGACGGGCTCGGTGGCGCCGACCTGTGCCACGCGGCCTCCGGCGGCTCGGCGGCCCTGCCCGGACTGCTCGCCCACCACTTCGCCGGCGTGCCCCTGCTGGTGACCGAGTACGGGGTGCGACTGCGCGCGCACTACCTGGCCTCCGTCGACGCACCGCCCGCCGTGCGGTCGCTGCTCGCGGCCTTCCACGGCAGGCTCGCCGCCGAGATCTACCGCCGGGCGTCCCTCCTCACGCCCGGCAACACGCACGCGCGCCGCTGGCAGGAGCGCTGCGGCGCCGACCGCGCCAAGCTGCGCACGGTCTACCCGGGCATGGACGCCTCCCGCTTCGCCGAGGTGGGCGATTCCCCGGACCGCGCCGACCCCGACACGCTGGTCTGGGTCGGCCGCGTCGACCCCGCCAAGGACCTGATGTCCCTGCTGCACGCCTTCGCGGAGATCCGCAAGGAACAGCCGAAGACCCGCCTGCGCGTCATCGGCGCCCCGGCCGGACCCGACGGCGAGGCCTACCTCGGCCACTGCCGGACCCTCGCCGCGCAGCTCTTTCCCGACGAGGCCGACGGCCCGCACGCTGTCGGGGACAACCCCGTCTCCTTCGAGGAGATCGGCGGTCCGGAGATCCCGGCCCTGCCCGACGCGTACGCCGCGGGCGCGGTGACCGTGCTCTCCAGCGTCGTGGAAGGGTTCCCCGTCAGCCTCGTCGAGGCCATGTTCTGCGCTCGCGCGACGGTGTCCACGGACGTCGGCGCGGTCGTGGAGGTCATCGGCGGCACCGGGCTCGTCGTACCGCCGCGCAACCCGCGGGCGCTCGCCGAGGCGTGCGTGGCGCTGCTGCGCGACCCCGAGCGCCGTGAGCGCCTCGGCGCCGCCGCCCGCGCGCGTGCACTGGAACTGTTCACCGTCGAGCAGAACATCGCCGCGTTCCACGGCCTCTACCTGGAGCTCGTATCGCGCGCTCCGGTGTGCCGGGCCGTCCTCGACGACGCCGCGGAGCCGCTGCCCTTCGCGGTCCCCGCCGAGGCGCATCTCCTCGGGGGCTGGCCCGCACCGGCACCCGCGCGGGTGCCGGCCTGGCTGCCGACCACGGAGGGAGCGCGATGAGCGGCCCCGGAGAACTCGGGCGTCCCGGCACGGCGGAGTCCCCACGTGTGCGCGCCGACGCGGACGCCGTCGCCCCGGCCGGCATTCCCGGCGCCGCCGAGCCGCCCGCCGCCCGTCGGCATTCGTCCGCCCGGCCCCGCGCCGCCGATCCCGTGAAGACGTTGCTGCACCGGCACCGCGAGCTGTGCGAGAGTGCCGTCGACGCGCTGGAGATCGCGGCGGGCCTGGAGGCGCACGGCGTCACCGACCGGACCGCCGCACGCTTCCACCACCGGGACGTCTTCTCCCTCGCCGAGGAGATGTACGTCCGCGCCTCCCACGACAAGGAGTCGCCCCCGCGTCCCGCGGCCGTCGCGGTCCCCGGCGCGCGCACCGACTGGGTCCTGCTGACCCTTCTGCCGGGAGCGCTGTGCGCCGCGACCCTGGCCGGCCTGCGGCTCACCCACGGACAGCCCCGACTCACCGTGGCCGCCGTCGGCGCCCTCGCCGTGTACCTCGGCCTGCGGGCGGCGCTCGCCCGCGGACCGCTCGGCGCGGCGGCCCGGACGGGGGCCGGGCCCGCCGCGCACCCGCCCGGTGCCCGCGCCCGGACCTGCTGGCTCGTCGCCTACGCCCTTCTCGGCGACGGGTTCCTCGGCGCGGCCATGGCCGGCGGCCCCGACGGACCGCCCAACGGCGGCCCCGGCGGCCCCTGGCCTGTCGCCACGGCCCCCGTCCTCGCCCTCGCCCTGTCCTGCGTCCCGGCGGCCTGGTGCGCTCACCTCTTCACCGTGCGGGCCGGCCGCAGGCTGGCAGCGAGCCGCGGCCTGGAGGAGTTCGCCGCCTCCGTACGACCGCTGCTGCTCGGCACGTTCGCGCTGTACCTGTGCGCCCTGGCCGCCCTGCTCGCCGTGTGCGGCGCGGTCCTGGGCGAGCCCGCGGCCTACGCCCAGGCCCTCTGTCTCGGTGCGCTCCTGCTTCTCACCCGCCTCCTCACCGTCCACGGCTTCACCCGCGCCCCCGCCCTCGTCCTCACCGCCGCAGCCGCCGCCGAGGCGGCCGCACCGGTCACCGTCCTCGCGGGGCGCCTGCCCGGGGCCGGATTCCTCGCCACCCCGGTGCGGACCCTGGCCGAGGCATGGGGCCCCGGCTCCATCCCGGCGCTCACCTGCGCGGCGGGCGCACTGACCCTGCTCATCCACGCGACGCGCACCGTCACCCGGGCCTCGGCCCACGCCCCCCGAGGAGAGCAGCGATGACGTCCGCGCCCCACCGGCGTCCCCGCCCTGCCGGCAGCCGTGCCGCACCGGGGCCCGCGCCGCGCGGGTGCCTTCCGCCGAACGCGGCGCGAGCCGACAGCGCCGCGGGCATCACATGACCCCACCGAGCAACACCTGCCGACCCACTGAGCACGACCCGTTGATCACGCCCCACTGAGAAGGAGAACACCAGATGATCACCTCCCGACCCGAACCCTCGGCCCCGGGAGCCGCACGATGAGGGTCCTGCTGATCGGAGCCAACGGCTACCTCGGCCGCTTCGTCGCCGACCGACTGCTCGCCGACCCGGCCGTCCAGCTCACCGCGCTCGGCCGCGGCGACGACGCCGACGTCCGTTTCGACCTCGCCTCGGGCAGCCCCGGCGCCCTGACCCGCTTCCTCGACGCGGTGCACCCCGGCGTCGTCGTGAACTGCGCCGGCGCCATCCGCGGCGGCGCCCGCGAACTGACCCGCCACAACACGGTCGCCGTCGCCACCGTCTGCGAGGCCCTGCGCCGCAGCGGCTGCGGCGCCCGGCTGGTGCAGATCGGCTGCGGCGCCGAGTACGGCCCGAGCCAGCCCGGCTCCTCCACGGCCGAGGACGCCGTCCCGCGCCCCGGCGGCCCGTACGGCGTGAGCAAGCTCGCCGCCACCGAACTCGTCCTCGGCTCCGGCCTCGACGCGGTCGTGCTCCGGGTCTTCTCGCCCGTCGGCCCCGGCACGCCCGCCGGCTCACCGCTCGGCCGGCTCGCCGAGGCCATGCGACGCGCCATGCAGTCCGGCGACGGCGAACTCAAGCTCGGCGGTCTCGGCGTCCAGCGCGACTTCGTCGACGTACGGGACGTCGCCCGAGCCGTGCACGCCGCCTCCCTCTCCGCCGCGCAGGGCGTCATCAACATCGGCTCCGGCCGCGCCGTCCGCCTGCGGGACGCCGCCGCCACGCTCGCCAGGGTGGCCGGATACGGCGGCACCCTGCACGAACTCGACGGCCCGCCCGGCCACCTGCGGTCGGCCATCGGCCACCCGCGCGGCGACGCCGACCACGTGCCCCCGGTGGCGTACCCGTACCCGGACGGCTGCGGCAGCTGGCAGCAGGCCGACGTGCGCACCGCCCGCGACCGGCTCGGCTGGCGGCCCCGGATCAACCTCGAAGAGTCCCTCGCCGACATCTGGATGGAGGCGGCATGCCGCATCTGACCAGCGCCACGAACGGCACCGCGACCACCGGCGTCCGCACCGGGTTCGGCGTCCCCGGCTACGCCCACCCCCTCGTCGCGCCCACCGAATGGGACCTGCTCACCCGCCCCGGCACGCCCCTGCACTGGGTCGTCCTCGACGTCGCCGACGGCCCCGGTATCCGCCCCGACCCGCAGTGCCTGGAGGCCGCGGGACGCCTGCGCAACACGGGCGTCCGCGTCCTCGGCCGCCTTGACGCCGCCCACGGGGCCCGCGCCCTCGCCGAGACGGTCTCCGAAGCCCGCCGCTTCGTCGACTGGTACCAGGTCGACGGCTTCCTGCTGGCCCGCTGTCCCTCCGGGCGCGCCTCGCTCCCCGCGATCCGCCGCACCGTCACCGCGCTGCGCGCGGTCCGTGACGGTGGACACATAGTCCTCGGCCACGGCGCCCACCCGCATCCCGGCTACGCCGAGGACGCCGACCAACTGGTGACCTTCGCCGGCCCCTGGAGTGACTACCGCTGGTCGCAGGCGGCCGAGTGGACCGCGGACCATCCGCCTGAGCGCTTCTGCCACTTCGTCCACGGCGTGCCACGCCGGCACCTGGAGGAGGCCTTGCGCATCGCGCGCTGGCAGGGCGCGGCGACCGTCTGGTTCACCGACCGCACGGACCGCGGAGGGTGCTACGACCCCTGGGAGGGCATGCCCGGCTACTGGGACGACATCGTCTCGCGGGTCGGAACAGGTGTCTCGGAATGAAGATGGCCATGGCACTGTTACACGGAGAACAACCGTAGTGATTGACCGATCAACGGAGTCCCCGTGTCGCTGCCACCCCTGGTCGAGCCAGCTTCTGAGCTCACCGTAGACGAGGTCCGCAGGTACTCCCGCCACCTGATCATCCCCGACGTCGGGATGGACGGGCAGAAGCGGCTGAAGAACGCCAAGGTGCTGTGTGTGGGCGCCGGCGGCCTGGGCTCGCCGGCGCTGATGTACCTCGCCGCGGCGGGCGTCGGCACGCTCGGCATCGTGGAATTCGACGAGGTCGACGAGTCGAACCTGCAGCGCCAGATCATCCACAGTCAGTCCGACATCGGCCGCTCCAAGGCCGAGTCCGCCCGTGACACCGTCAAGGGCATCAACCCGTACGTGAACGTGATCCTTCACGAGGAGCGGCTCGAGGCCGACAACGTGATGGACATCTTCAGCCAGTACGACCTGATCGTCGACGGCACGGACAACTTCGCGACCCGCTACCTGGTCAACGACGCCTGCGTCCTGCTGAACAAGCCGTACGTGTGGGGCTCGATCTACCGCTTCGACGGCCAGGCCTCGGTGTTCTGGTCGGAGCACGGCCCCTGCTACCGCTGCCTCTACCCGGAGCCCCCGCCCCCCGGCATGGTCCCCTCCTGCGCCGAGGGCGGCGTGCTGGGCGTGCTGTGCGCGTCCATCGGCTCCATCCAGGTCAACGAGGCCATCAAGCTCCTCGCGGGCATCGGCGAGCCGCTGGTCGGCCGCCTGATGATCTACGACGCCCTGGAGATGCAGTACCGCCAGGTCAAGGTCCGCAAGGACCCGAACTGCGCGGTGTGCGGCGAGAACCCGACCGTCACCGAGCTCATCGACTACGAGGCCTTCTGCGGCGTCGTGTCCGAGGAGGCCCAGGCGGCGGCCGCCGACTCGACGATCACCCCGAAGCAGCTCAAGCAGTGGATCGACGACGGCGAGAACATCGACATCATCGACGTCCGCGAGCCGAACGAGTACGAGATCGTCTCCATCCCGGGCGCCCGCCTGATCCCGAAGAACGAGTTCCTCATGGGCACCGCCCTCGAGGGCCTGTCGCAGGACAAGAAGATCGTCCTGCACTGCAAGACGGGTGTCCGCAGTGCGGAAGTCCTCGCGGTCCTGAAGGCCGCGGGCTTCTCCGACGCCGTGCACGTCGGCGGCGGCGTGATCGGCTGGGTCAACCAGATCGAGCCGGACAAGCCGGTCTACTGAGCCCACCAGCTCCCGGCGGGGGGGGGGGGGGGGGGGGGGGGGGGGGGGGGGGCAGGGGGGGGGGGGGGGGGGGGGGGGGGCCCGCACGGCGGGCATGGTGGGGGGGGGGTGGTGGGGGGGTTCAACGAGGCAAGCCAGACAAATCCGTTTCCCGGCCCCACCCGCCTCCGGGGGGGGGGCGCGGGGGGGGGGGGGGGGGCCCCCCCCCGCCGTCGTCATGAGCAGACCTTGCCGTCCTCCGGCGCCGTGCCCTTGAGCAGGTAGGCGTTCACCGTGGAGTCGACGCAGTCGCTCCCGCTGCCGTACGCCCCGTGGCCCTCGCCCTTCCAGGTGAGCACCACGCCGACATCCTCGCCCAGCTCGTCGGCCATCTTCTTCGCGCCCTCGTAAGGCGTCGCCGGGTCGCCGGTGTTGCCGACCACCAGGACCGGTGCCGCGCCGGGCGCGCTCACCTCCGGGGTGTCGTACTGCCCGGGCACCGGCCAGTCGTGGCACCAGCCGGCCGTGTCCCAGCCGAGGAAGTCCCCGAACACCGGCGAGACCTTCTCGAACTCCGGCAGCAGCTTCTTCGTCTCCTCCGCGGTCGGCCGCTGCTTGTCGTCCAGGCAGGATATGAGTCGTTGCGAGTGGGTCGTCGTGCCGTAGTGCCCCGAGGCGTCGCGCTCGTTGTAGCCGTCGGCGAGGTCCAGCAGCTCCGAGCCGTCGCCCTGCTCCGCCGACTTGAGGGCGCTGGTCAGCGCCGGCCAGCCGTCCTTGCTGTAGAGCGGCAGGACGATGCCGGTGAGTGCGAGTGTCTGGGTCAGCTCGCGCCCGGACGACGTCGGCAGCGGGTGCGCGTCGATCCTCTTCAGCAGGCCGGCGATCTTCCGCGAGCCCTGCGCCGGGTCCTGGCCGGTGGATTTCAGGTAGTCGTCCAGCGCGCGCTGGAAGCCGCGGGTCTGGTTCATCGCGTGGCCCATGGTGTCGGCGCTCGGGTCGACGACCGCGTCGAGGACCAGCCGCCCCACGTTCCGGGGGAACAGGTGGGCGTACACGCCGCCGAGTTCGGTGCCGTAGGAGATGCCGAAGTAGTGCATCTTCGTATCGCCCAGGACCTGGCGCATCAGGTCCATGTCGCGGGCGGTGTCGGTCGTCGAGACGTGCGCCATCAGCTTCCCGGCGGTCTTCTGGCAGCCCTTGCCGAAGTCGGCGGCGTCCTGGAGGTACGCCTTCTCCTCGGCCGGGTTGTCGGGTGTGACGTCCACGTCCTCCGCGGCCTGGATCTCCTTGTCGCCGCGGCAGCGCACGCCCTCGCTGGCGGCGACCCCGCGAGGGTCCCAGCTCACCAGGTCGTACCGCTCGCGCAGCGGCGAGACCGTGGAGGCGTACGAAGGCATCATGGACACGCCCGAGCCGCCCGGCCCGCCGAAGTTGAACAGCAGCGAGCCGATGCGGTGCTCCCCGCGCGCCTTCGCCCGGATCAGCGCGAGGCCGATCGTCTCGCCGTCCGGCTGCGCCCAGTCCAGCGGCACCCTCAGGGTGGCGCACCGCCAGTAGCCGCCCGGGGCGGGGGAGTCCGCGGTGGCCTTGCAGCGCCCCCAGGCGAGCCGCTGCCCGGTCAGCGAGGAAGGCAGCGCGGCGCTCGCGCCGGAGGCGCCGTCCGACGCGGAGGCCGTCGCGCTCGTGCGGTCGCCGCTCCTGCCGTCGTCGGACCAGCCGCCGCCGCAGCCCGCCACCAGGAAGACGGCGGCGGCCCCGAAGGCCGTCCACCGTGCGAGACGCGCCATGCGCATACCCCCCTCACGAGCCGTCCGCACCGGGCAGCAGACGGCGGTCAGGCCATGGTAGGCGGATCGAGCCGACCCCGTCGGACCCTGTGGATAACCCTCTGACCTGCGCCTTCTTGCGCGTCCGGGCTGGGAGCTAGGAGCAGACGGTCCCGTTCGGCGGGACCCTGCCGTCCAGCAGATAGGAGTTCACCGCCCGCTGCACGCACTTGTTCTTGCTGTCGTAGGCGCCGTGCCCCTGGCCCTTGTACGTCAGCTCGACGCCGACGCCATCGCCCAACGCGTCCACCATCCTCTTCGCGCCCTGGTACGGGGTCGCCGGGTCGCCGGTGTTGCCCACCACCAGAATCGGCGCCGACCCGGGTGCCCTGACGTCGGGGTGGTCGGCGGCGCCCGCGACGGGCCAGTCGGTGCAGCTGATCATGGACCAGGCCAGGAAGTCCCCGAACACGGGCGAGGCGGCGCGGAACGCGGGCAGCCGCTGTTCCACCTGCGCGGGCGTGTAGCGGGGTCTGGCGTCCGCGCAGTTGATGGAGATGTTGGCGGCGGTGAGGTTGCTGTACTCGCCGTTCTGGTTGCGCCCGTTCATCGCGTCGGACAGCAGCATCAGCACCTCCCCGTCACCGTCGTACGCCTGCTGCAGACCCTCGGTGAGGTAGGCCCAGAAGTCCTTCGAGTACAGGGCCTGCGCGATGCCGTTGGTCGCGGCGGTCCGGGTCAGCTCGCGCGGGAAGACGCCGGGGATCGGCTTGCGGTCCAGGGCCTTCAGCAGGCCGGCGATGCGGGCCTCGACGTCCTGGGCGCTGTCGCCGATCGGGCAGGGCTCGGGCTTCGACGTGCAGTCCGCGGCGAAGTTGTCGAGCGCCAACTGGAAACCCGCGGCCTGGCCCAGGGAGCTCTGTTCCGGGTTCTGCGTCGGGTCGACGACCGCGTCGAAGACGGCCCGGCCGACGTGTCTGGGGAACAGGTGGGCGTAGACGCCGCCGAGTTCGGTGCCGTAGGAGATGCCGAAGTAGTGCAGCTTGTCGTCGCCGAGGACCTGGCGCATCAGGTCCATGTCGCGGGCCGCGTCGGTGGTGCGCACGTGCGGCAGCAGCTTCTTGGAGTTCCGCTCGCAGGCGTCGTTGAACCGCCTGGTGTTGTGCAGCAGCTCGGCGCGCTCACGGGTGTCCTCGGGGATCGCGTCCTGCTGGAAGTAGGCGTCGAGCTGCTGGTCGTTCTCGCACTCGACGGGGGCGCTGCGGCCGACCCCGCGAGGGTCGAAGCTGACCAGGTCGTAGCGGGTGCCCAGGGCCGTGTAGTCCTTGGCGAAGGCGGGAAGCGTGGTGACCCCGGAGCCGCCGGGCCCGCCGAAGTTGAACACGAGCGAGCCGATGCGCCGGCTCTTCCCGCCGCTCGCCTTCGCCCGGATCAGCGCGATGCCGATCCTGTCGCCCTTGGGCTTGTCCCAGTCCAGCGGAACCCTCAAGGTGGCGCACTGCCAGCGTTCGCCGTTCGGCAGCGGCGAGGGGGCGCCGCCGCCGCCCTCGGCCTCGGACGGGGCCGGACAGTCCTTCCAGTCGAGCTTCTGATCCGTCAGGTCCGCGTCCCGGGAGTCGCCGCAGCCCGCCAGCACGCAGGACAGCAGTACGGCGGTGGCGGTCACGGCAGCGGCGCGCCGATGGAGCGGGTTGGGCATGAACCCATCCTGCGGTCGGACACGCGTGCGTGCTCGGGGCGCGGGCCGTACGAGGTACCGCCCGCGGCTACAGCGAACCCTTGCGGGTGAGCTGGTTGAAGGCCAGCCAGCCCGGCAGGACCGGCAGCCACAGGGTCAGCAGCCGGAACAGCAGCACGGCCGGGGCCGCGACCTCCTTGGGCAGACCCACGGCGATCAGGCCGACCGTCAGGGTCGCCTCCACCGCGCCCACGCCGCCCGGAGTCGGCGCCGCAGAACCGAGCGCGTTGCCGGCGAGGAAGACGACGGCGACGCTGGCGATGCTCAGCGAGGTCGAGCCGTCGCCGAACGCGCGGATCGAGGCGTCCAGGCACATCACGAAGCAGGCGGTCAGCAGCAGCATGCCGCCGATGCCGGTGACGAGCTTCTGCGGCCGCTGCAGCACGTCCAGCATGCGCGGCACGACACCGGCGAAGAGCGACCGCACACGCGTGACGACGAATTTCCGCAGGAACGGCACCGACGTGACGACCAGCACGAGCACCGCGACCGTGAGCAGACCCGCGATCACCGTCCGGGACGGCGACAGCGACGGCGTCTTCTCGGTGCCGGTCAGATAGCCGAAGGACAGCAGCATCAGGATGTGCGCGCCGAGTCCGAACAGCTGCGACGCGCCGACGCTCGCCACCGCGAGCCCGGGGCGCACCCCCGAGCGCTGCAGGAAGCGCGTGTTCAGGGCGACACCGCCCACCGCGGGCGGCGCCACGATCTTCACGAACGACCCGGCGACCTGCGCCGCCACCGTCCGCAGGAACGGCACCCGCTCGGGCACGAACCCCAGCAGCGCCATCGCCGCCGCGAAGTAGCTGCCCGCCGAGAACAGCACCGCCGCGAGGACCCAGCCCCACTGCGCGCCCGCGACCAGCGGCCCGAACTCGATGTGGGTGAGCTGCGTCAGCAGGAAGTACGCGCCGATGGCGCCCGCGATGAAACTGATCAGGGTGCGCGGCCGCACCCGCTCCAGGCGGGCCGGCTCGACCGGCGCCTGCGGCCTGATCCGCAGCACCTCGTAGCGGATCTGCGTCAGCAGATCCTCCTCGCGCGCCTCTTCCAGCGCCTCGTCGAGGGCCCGCTTCTCGGCCCTGGCCTCCGCGCGCACGGTCTTCTTGTCCGGTTTGCCCGCGGGCTCCGCGTCGCCCGAGCCTTCCTCCAGACGGGCCTGCTTCGCCTGCTGCGACGCCTCCAGGACCGCCTCACGCTCGCGCTGGGCCCGTTCCCGGGCCAGTTTCCGCAGCGTCGCGCGCGTGGAGCGGCTGAGCGCGATGGGCTGCAGCATCGGCAGGCAGTCGGCCACGGCGTCGGGGCCGAGCACGCTCACCGCCGAGGCCACGGCGCGTTCGGCGCCCACCCGCAGGCCGAGCGTCACCAGCAGCTGGGAGATGTCCATGCGCAGCAGCAGGTCGCCCGCCGCGATCTCGCCCACCCGCAGATCGGTGAGGATCACCGCGCCGGACGGATCCACCAGGACCGCGTCGCCCACGAGCCTGCGGTGCGCGATGCGCCGGGACTGCAGCGCCCGCACCTGGCCCCAGGTGTCGTGCAGCAGGTCGTCGGTGATCTCCTCGTCCGGCAGCGAGTCCAGGGTGCGCCCGCCGATGTGCTCGTAGACGAGCATCACCGCGTCGGGGCCGAGTTCGGAGGTCGCGATCAGCTTGGGCGCGTTGGCGCCGGCCGCGATGGCCGCGTACGCCAGCAGCGCCTCCTGCTCCAGCGCCTGGCGCAGCGACTGCAGGCTGCTGCGGGTGGCGAAGCCGCGCAGCGTCAGGTTGCGCCACGCCCGGTAGAAGAACCCCTGCGCCTGCTGTTCCCGGTCCACCACCGTCACGTCCAGCGGCGGGCCGTCCTCGAGCGTGACGAAGTAGCGCCGGCCGCGGTCACCGGTCTCCAGGGTGTCGTGGACCTCCTCGCGGGCCGCGGTGACCGGGTGGAAGCCGACGTGCCGCAGGCCCGCCATCAGCGTCCGTCCGGTCGGCCGGACGTTGGGCGAGCCGACCGCGTACAGCGTCCCGTAGGCGACGGTCCAGCCGATCAGCACCGTGAGGATGATCGAGAACGGGGTCGTGTACCCGGTGACCAGCATCGAGAAGGCGTCGAGGAGGAGCACGATCCACAGCACCGCCCGCCAGCGCGGCCGCCGCGACATGCCGACGGCCGTCATGTACGCGATGACGGGCGCGAGGTAGCCGTGCACGGGGTCGGTGAGGGCGTGGATGTCACCGGGGGAGGGCTGGGTGAGCGCCTCCTGGATGGAGCCTGGGGCGCCTTTGGCGACCCACAGGTCGGTGGCGAGGGTCACTCCGTGCGCGAGGACCGCCGCGAGCACGCCGTCGGCGATGCGGAGCCCGTCGCGTTTGATCAGCCGTTCGATCGCGAAGGCGACCGGTACCAGCAGGATCGCGATGCTGGACGCCAGGCCGGCGATCTTGATCAGCAGGTCGGGCGCCTGACCGGTGCCCTTGTTGATGTCCTGCTCCAGCCCGGAGGTGGTGCCGTGCGCGAACGCGGAGATCGCGAGCAGCACGGCGATCGCCAGCACGCCCACCAGCAGGCGCATCAGGTCGGAGGGGCGGTGCACGCGTGCGGGAAGCAGCGGTTCGTCGCCCTCGACCTCGTCGATGTGCGTCTGCTCGGCCAGACCGGGGCCGCCCCCGGAGGCCGCCCGGCAGGCCGCCTCGCCGCCGTCCGCGGTGCCCGGGCGCGACGAAGCGTCAGAGGTGTTCTCCGCATCCTCCGGGTGCGCACCCTGCTGCTTCATCGTCTCTTCTTGATCTCGTATCACCAGTCACCGCCCGCATGATGGTGGCATGCCCCGCCGACACACGGGGGCATCAGGGTGCAAACGCGGGGGCGCACAGTCTGCCGGACGCGCCGCCCGAGGGCGAGGGCTACGCACGGTCGCGAGCCCGTCGCACTGTCGGTGGGGTGGTGCAGGATGGGCCGGATGAGCGAGGAGAGCCTTTCCCCGGACGCCCGAGCGGAGCACGCCGAGGCGCTGCCGGACTATGCCGAACGGGTCCTCGAGGTGGCCGAGCTCATCCCGCCCGGGCGCGTCATGACCTACGGCGACGTGGCCGAGTGGCTGGAGGAGGGAGGCCCCCGCCAGGTGGGCCGGGTGATGGCCCTGTACGGGGGCGCCGTGCCGTGGTGGCGCGTCGTCCGCGCGGACGGCGTCCTGCTCCCGGGGCACGAGCTGAGGGCGCTGGACCGCTACCGCGCCGAGGGCACACCGCTGCGGGAGGCGAGCCGGGCCGCGGAGGGGCACCTGCCGCGTCTCGACATGAGACGGGCGCGCTGGGACGGCGGCGAACGCACGGAAGGTCACACTTGACAGCTTCCGGCATCCGGCGGGCTCCGGTGTGACGTTTGCTCCGTACGGGTGAAGTGGGGCACATCCGTGACATGACGTACGTTCGTGAGGTGAGGGGCATGCGTGCCCTGAGTGCCCCGGGTGCCTCGTGGGAAGAAGCGGAAGCCCTGCCTCCGGGCCGTCCGTCGGCGTAGCGTCGGCTGCGCGTTTCCCGCTCACCCCCCGACCACCGCCGTGCACGCGGGGTGGCCCGACCACCAGTACGACCACCAGGACCGGCGAACCACGTGAGCTCCTCTTCCTCCACCAGGCACCTGCCGCATCCCCGGACGCGACAGGGGAGCCGTGGCGCTTACCGACTGGTTCGTACCCCGCCGGCCCCGCCGGATCCCCCTCGTCTGGACGCGCCCCAGCGCGCCGTGGTTGACCACCGGACCGGTCCGCTGCTCGTCCTCGCAGGTCCGGGCACCGGCAAGACCACCACCCTGGTGGAGTCCGTGGCGGCGCGGATCGCCCGTGGCGGCGACCCCGGGCGCATCCTGGTGCTGACGTTCAGCCGCAAGGCGGCCGTCGAACTGCGCGACCGCATGGCGCTGCGCATGGGAGCGGCACGCGCCCCCCAGGCGACCACCTTCCACTCGTTCTGCTACGCCCTGGTCCGCGCCCACCAGGACACCGACCTGTTCGTGGAACCGCTGCGCCTGCTGTCGGGCCCCGAGCAGGACGTGACCGTCCGCGAACTGCTCGCCGGCCAGCTCGACCTGCAGCGCCTCGGCCTGGCGCACGTGCGCTGGCCGGACGAACTGCGCGCCTGCCTGACCACCCGCGGCTTCGCCGACGAGGTCCGCGCGGTCCTCGCGCGCAGCCGCGAACTGGGCCTGAGCCCCGGAGCCCTGGACTCCTTCGCCCGCCGCATCGGCCGCCCCGACTGGAGCGCCGCGGCCGCGTTCCTCGCCGAGTACCTGGACGTGCTCGACCTGCAGGGCGTCCTCGACTACGCCGAGCTGGTCCACCGCGCGGTGCTGCTCGCCCACCGCCCCGGTGTCGCCGAGCGGCTGGCCGCGCAGTACGACGCCGTCTACGTGGACGAGTACCAGGACACCGACCCCGCCCAGGTACGGCTCCTGCACGCCCTCGCCGGCGGTGGACGCACCCTGGTCGCCTTCGGCGACCCCGACCAGTCGATCTACGCGTTCCGGGGCGCGGACGTGGGCGGCATCCTCCAGTTCCCGGCGTCCTTCCCACGCGCGGACGGCAGCCCGGCGCCCGTCGAGGTCCTGCGCACCTCCCGCCGCTCCGCGGCCGCCCTGCTCGCCGCGACCCGGCTGCTCACCCAGCGCATGCCGCTGACCCGCCTCCCGGCCGACCGGGTCCGCGCGCACCGCGAGCTCGTCCCGGTCCGCGACGGGGGCCGGGTCGAGGTCTACACGTACCCGACACCCGGCACCGAGCTGGACAACATCGCCGACATCCTGCGCCGGGCACACCTGGAGGACGGCGTCCCCTGGCGTGAGATGGCCGTCCTGGTGCGCGCCGGGTCCCGCACGATCCCGGCGGTCCGCCGCGCCCTCACCGCCGCCGGCGTCCCCCTCGACATCGACGGCGACGACCTGCCGCTGCGGCACGAACCGGCGGTCGCCCCGCTGCTGACGGCACTGCGGGCGGTGGCGGAGGCGGAGGTGGCGCGCCGGCCCGGGGCCGGGCAGACCGGTCGTGGAGCGTCCGGTTCCGAGGGCCCTGGTCCTGAGAAGCCCGGAGCGGGGGAGTCCGGCTCCGAGAAGCCCGTAGCCGGGGAGCCCGGTTCCGAGGGCCCCGGTTCTGAGGAGCCCGCAGTGGGGGAGTCCGGCTCCGAGAAGCCCGTAGCCGGGGAGCCCGGTCCCGTGGGCCCCGGTTCTGAGGAGCCCGCAGTGGGGGAGCCCGGTTCCGAGAAGCCCGTAGCCGGGGAGCCCGGTCCCGTGGGCCCCGGTTCTGAGGAGCCCGCAGTGGGGGAGTCCGGAGCGCGGGACCCCGATTCCGGGGAGTCCAGAGCCGGGGAACCCGGTTCCGAGAGCCCCGGTCCCGGGGAGCCCGGTCCCGAGTCCGATTCGGAGGGCCCCGGTCCTGGGGAGCCCGGTCGCGGCGAGCCCGCTCCCGAGAGCCTCGGTCCCAGCGAGCCCGGTTCCGGGGAGTCCGGTCCCGAGCCCGGGCCCCGGCCGGAGGCCTGCTGGCTCGGCACCGAAACCGCCCTCACCCTTCTCACCTCCCCCCTCGCCGGCATGGACGCCGCCGACCTGCGCCGCCTCGGGCGCGCCCTGCGCGACGAGGAACGGGCCAGCGGCAACCCGCTGCCGCCGCCCTCGGACGAACTGCTCGCGCGGGCGCTGGCCGAACCGGAGCGCCTGGCCGTGCACGATCCCGCCTACGCGCGCGGCGCCCAGCGCCTCGGCGCGCTGCTGCGCACGGCCCGCGAACGCCTCGCGGGCGGCGGCACGGCCGAGGAGGCGCTGTGGGACCTGTGGCAGGGCACACCGTGGCCGACGCGTCTGGAACGGGCCGCCCGGCGCGGCGGCGCGGCCGGCCGCAACGCCGACCGGGACCTCGACGCCGTGTGCGCGCTGTTCGCGACGGCCGCGCGCGCGGAGGAGCGCACCGGCGGCCGGGGCGCCCTGAACTTCCTGGAGGAGATCGAGGCCGAGGACATCGCCGCGGACACCCTCACCCGCCGCGCCGTGCGCCCCGACGCCGTGCGCCTGATGACCGCGCACCGCTCCAAGGGCCTGGAGTGGCGGCTGGTCGTCGTCGCGGGCGTCCAGGAAGGACTGTGGCCCGATCTGCGCCGCCGGGGCTCCCTCCTGGAGGCTGACCGCATCGGACGCGACGGACTCGCCGAGCCGCTGACCCCGGGGGCGCTGCTGGCCGAGGAGCGCCGCCTGTTCTACGTCGCCGCCACGCGCGCGCGTGAACGCCTCGTCGTCACCGCGGTGAAGGCACCCGCCGACGACGGCGACCAGCCTTCCCGCTTCCTCACCGAACTCGGCGTCGGACCCGAGGACGTCACGGGCCGCCCGCGCCGACCGCTGTCGGTCGCCGCGCTCGTCGCCGAACTGCGCGCCACCACGGTCGACCCGCGCGTGTCGGACACCCTCAGGCGGGCCGCCGCCCACCGGCTGGCCCGTCTCGCCGCGCTCGCCGACGAGGACGGCCGCCCGCTCGTCCCGTCCGCCCACCCCTACCGCTGGTGGGGCATGTTCGAGCCGACCGAGAGCAAGGTGCCGCTGCGCGACCGCGAAGAGCCCGTCGTGCTCTCCGGCAGCGCCCTCGACCAGCTCGCCAACACCTGCGCCCTGCAGTGGTTCCTGGGCCGCGAGGTGAAGGCCGACGCACCCGCCACCGTCTCCCAGGGCTTCGGCAACGTGGTGCACGTGCTCGCCGACGAGGTGGCCTCCGGCCACACCCCGGCCGACCTCGCCGTCCTCATGGAACGCCTGGACTCCGTGTGGAACGCGCTCGCCTTCGACGCGCCGTGGAAGTCGGCGCAGGAGAAGGAGAACGCGCGCGTGGCGCTCGAACGCTTCCTGAAGTGGCACGTCATGGATCGCGCCGGCCGCACACCGGTGGCCAGCGAACACGACTTCGACGTCACCCTAGAAGCGGGCGAGTACGAGGTCCGCATCCGCGGCCAGATGGACCGCGTGGAGGCCGACGGAGAGGGCCGCGCGTACGTCGTCGACTTCAAGACCGGCAAACAGGCGCCGACCGCCCGCGAGGTGGAGCGCCACCCCCAGCTCGCCGTCTACCAGCTCGCCGTCCGGGAGGGCGCCGTCGACGAGGCCTTCGGCGGAGCCCGCCCGGAACCGGGCGGGGCCGAACTGGTCCAGCTGCGCCAGGGCGCCGCCGGGCGCGACGGCGGAGAGACGCTGCCCAAGGTGCAGGCCCAGCAGCCGCTGGAGGGGGAGTGGGTCGGCGACCTGCTGGCGACCGCCGCCGGCAAGGTGCTCGACGAGCGGTTCACGCCGACCACCGGCCAGCACTGCACGCACTGCGCCTTCCAGGCGTCGTGCAGTGCCAGGTCCGAGGGACGGCACGTCGTGGAGTGACCCGGCCGGCGGCTCCGGGGCCGGTGACTCGCGTGACATATCGCACCCCGTGGGCTGACCTGCGCTTCTCAGCCCACGGAGCCCGATCACCGCATCCACTGTCAGTACTCGCCGCTAGCCTCTCTGACGTGCCGCCCCGTATCACCGACCCCGAGCAGCTCAAGCAGCTCCTCGGCATCCCGTTCACCCCGGAGCAGACGGCCTGCATCATCGCGCCGCCCGCCCCGCAGGTGATCGTGGCCGGAGCCGGGTCCGGCAAGACGACGGTGATGGCGGCGCGCGTGGTGTGGCTGGTCGGCACCGGCCAGGTCGCCCCCGAGCAGGTGCTCGGTCTGACGTTCACCAACAAGGCCGCCGGTGAACTCGCCGAACGCGTCCGCAAGGCCCTGATCAAGGCGGGCGTCACCGACCCGGACGTGATCGACCCGGACAACCCGCCCGGCGAGCCGGTGATCTCCACCTACCACGCCTTCGCGGGCCGCCTGCTCAGCGACCACGGACTGCGCATCGGCCTCGAGCCGACCACCCGCCTCCTCGCCGACGCCACCCGCTACCAGCTCGCCGCGCGCGTGCTGCGCGAGGCCCCCGGCCCCTACCCGGCGCTGACCCGCTCCTTCGCCGACCTGGTGAGCGACCTGCTCGCCCTCGACTCCGAACTCGCCGAACACCTGGTCCGCCCCGAAGACCTGCGCGGGTACGACACCACCCTGCTGCACACCCTGGAAGGCGTCCGGCTCAGCAACGCCGACCTGCGCAAGGTCCCCGAGGCGGCCGCGGCGCGCCGGGAACTCGCCGAGCTTGTGGTCCGCTACCGGGCCGCCAAGCGCGAACGCGATCTGCTCGACTTCGGCGACCAGATCGCCCTGTCCGCCCAGCTCGCCCGGAACGCCGACGTGGGCCGCATCCTGCGCGAGGAGTTCCGCGTGGTGCTGCTCGACGAGTACCAGGACACCTCGGTCGCCCAGCGCGTCCTCCTCGCCGGCCTCTTCGGCGGCGGCACCGGCCACCCGGTGACCGCCGTCGGCGACCCCTGCCAGGCGATCTACGGCTGGCGCGGCGCATCCGTCGCCAACCTGGACGACTTCCCCGAGCACTTCGCCCACCCCGACGGCCGCCCCGCCACCCGGCAGGCGCTCAGCGAGAACCGCCGCAGCGGCGGCCGCCTCCTCGACCTCGCCAACGGCCTCGCCGAGCCCCTGCGCGCCATGCACGCGGGCGTGGAGGCGCTCCGCCCGGCGCCCGGCGCCGAACGCGACGGCATCGTGCGCTGCGCCCTGCTGCCCACCCACGCCGAGGAGATCGAGTGGATCGCCGACTCGATCGCGCACCTCGTCGGCACCGGCAAGGCCCCCGGCGAGATCGCCGTCCTGTGCCGCACGGCGACCGACTTCGCCGAGATCCAGGGCGCCCTGGTCGCCCGGGACGTCCCCGTCGAGGTGGTCGGCCTGTCCGGGCTGCTGCACCTGCCCGAGATCGCCGACCTGGTCGCCGTCTGCGAAGTCCTCCAGGACCCCGGCGCCAACGCCTCCCTGGTCCGCCTGCTGACCGGCCCGCGCTGGCGCATCGGCCCGCGTGACCTCGCCCTCCTGGGCCGCCGCGCCCGCCGGCTCGTCACCCACGCGCGCGTGGGCGACGACGCCGACCGGGACCGCAGGCTCGCCGAGGCCGTCGAGGGGGTCGACCCGTCCGAGGTGATCTCCCTCGCGGACGCCCTCGACACGTTCCTGGAGATGCCGCTCGACGCCGGGCGCGAGGACGACGGGCTGCCGTTCTCGCCGGACGCGCGCGTGCGCTTCGCCCGCCTGGCCGCCGAGTTGCGCGACCTGCGCCGCTCCCTGGCCGACCCGCTGATGGACGTCCTGCACCGCGTCCTCGCCGTCACCGGCCTGGAGGTGGAACTGTCGGCGTCCCCGCACGCCCTGGCCGCCCGCCGCCGAGAGACCCTGTCGAACTTCCTCGACGTCGCCGCCTCGTTCGCCGCGGGCGACGGCGAGGCCACCCTGCTGGCCTTCCTGGCCTTCCTGCGCACCGCCGCCCAGTACGAGAAGGGCCTCGACAACGCCCTGCCCGGCGGCGAGAACACCGTGAAGGTGCTCACCGCCCACAAGTCCAAGGGCCTGGAATGGGACGTCGTCGCCGTGCCCGGCCTGGTCAAGGGCACCTTCCCCAGCAGCCAGGGCCGCGAGAAGTGGACCGCGCAGGGCAAGGTGCTGCCCCACGGACTGCGCGGCGACGCCGACACCCTGCCCGACGTCGAGGCATGGGACGCGCGCGGCCTGAAGGCCTTCCACGAGGCCATGAAGGAACACCAGCTCACCGAGGAACTGCGCCTCGGCTACGTCACCTTCACGCGTCCCCGTTCCCTGCTCCTCGGCTCCGGCCACTGGTGGGGCCCCAGCCAGAAGAAGCCGCGCGGACCGTCCGACTTCCTGCGGGCCCTCCACGACCACTGCGCGGCCGGACACGGCGAGATCGAGGCCTGGGCGGACGAGCCCGCGGAGGACGAGGAGAACCCGGCCCTCCACCGGGCGAGCGCCGACCAGGTCTGGCCGCTGCCGCTGGACGAGGCGGCCCTCGCCCGGCGTCGGGCGGCCGCCGAGACGGTCCTCGCCCACCTGGACGACCTCGCCTCCCACGACGCGGCCCACCCGCCCGCCACCCACGACCCGGACAGCCACCACGACCCCGAGTGGCCACCGCCGCCGGAGGACGACGAGCCGCCGTACGCGGAGGAACCCCCTTACGAGGAGGAACCCCCTTACGGGGAGGGCCCACGGCACGAGGAGGACCCGGCCGACTGGGACGCCTGGTCCACCGACCGCCCGACCGTCCCGCACCAGGCGGCCGCACCGGACGACACGCAACCCCCGGACCGTCCGAGCGCCCGAGCACAACCGGAGCGCCCCACCCGCCGGACGGCGGACCCGGAGCGGCCGGTCGCCGTAACCGCGCACCCGGAGCGGCCCATCCGCGAACCCGCCCCCGCGCACACCCGCCTCACCCCCGAGGAGGCCCGCACCATAGCCTCCTGGGACCGCGACCTCGACGCCCTCACCGGAGAACTCCTGCGCGCCCGCGACGCCGTCACGGACGTTCCGCTGCCGGCGTCGCTCACCGCGTCCCAGGTGCTGCGCCTGGCCGCCGACCCGGACGGTTTCGCGCAGGAACTCGCGCGCCCCATGCCACGCCCCCCGCAACCCGCCGCACGCCGCGGCATCCGTTTCCACGCCTGGGTGGAGGCCCGCTTCGAAGAGCTGACCCTGCCCATGCTGGAGCCGGAGGACCTGCCCGGCAGCGACGCGGAGATCGCCGACGAACGCGATCTGGAGTCCCTCAAGGCCGCCTTCGAGCGCACCGAGTACGCCCACCGCACCCCCTACCGCGTCGAGGCGCCGTTCCAGATCGTCATCGCCGGCCGCGTGATACGGGGCCGTATCGACGCCGTCTACAAGCACGACGGCGGCGACCGGCCGACGTACGAGATCGTCGACTGGAAGACCCACCGCGCCCTCACCGCCGACCCGCTCCAACTCGCCCTGTACCGGCTCGCCTGGGCCGAGCAGCGAGGCGTCCCCCCGGAGACCGTCGACGCCGCTTTCGTGTACGTCCGCAGCGGCGAGGTCGTACGGCCGGACGACCTGCCCGACCGGGCCGCGCTGGAGCGGCTGCTGCTGGAGGGACCGGCCGCGCAAGCAAACTGTGAGGAACCGCCCAACGAGGATGTCCCCGCGGGCCGATAGGGTCGTGACCATGAGCCAGCCCGTTGACAGTGCCGTCAGCGCCGTCCGTTCGTACATCGAGCAGCACCGCGCCGCCTTCCTCGACGACCTCGTGGAGTGGCTGCGCATCCCCTCCGTGTCGGCCCAACCCGCCCATGCGTCCGACGTGCGACGCAGCGCCGACTGGCTGGCCGCCGCACTCGTGCGGACCGGCTTCCCGGCCACGGAGGTCTGGGAGACACCGGGCGCTCCGGCGGTCTTCGCCGAGTGGCCCTCCGCCGACCCCGAGGCCCCCACCGTCCTCGTCTACGGCCACCACGACGTGCAGCCGGCCGCCCGCGAGGACGGCTGGGACAGCGAGCCCTTCGAACCCGTCGTCCGCGGCGACCGCCTCTACGCGCGCGGGGCGGCCGACGACAAGGGCCAGGTGTTCTTCCACACCCTCGGTGTCCGCGCCCACCTCGCCGCCACCGGCCGCACCGCCCCGGCCGTCAACCTCAAACTGCTGATCGAGGGCGAGGAGGAGTCGGGCTCCCCGCACTTCCGCGCCCTCCTCGAACGGCACGCGGACCGGCTCACAGCCGACGCCGTGATCGTCTCCGACACCGGTATGTGGTCCGAGGACACCCCCACGGTGTGCACCGGCATGCGCGGCCTCGCCGAGTGCGAGATCCGGCTGTACGGCCCCGACCAGGACATCCACTCCGGCTCCTTCGGCGGCGCCGTCCCCAATCCGGCCACCACCGCGGCCCGCCTGGTCGCCGCGCTGCACGATGAGCACGCGCGCGTGGCGATCCCCGGGTTCTACGACGGCGTCGTCGAACTCACCGACCGCGAACGCGAACTCCTCGCCGAACTGCCCTTCGACGAACAGCGGTGGCTGCGCACGGCCAAGTCGTACGCCACGCACGGCGAGGCCGGGCACACCACCCTGGAGCGCGTCTGGGCCCGCCCCACCGCCGAGGTCAACGGCATCGGCGGCGGCTACCAGGGGCCCGGCAGCAAGACGATCATTCCGTCCTCCGCGATGGTGAAGCTGTCCTTCCGCCTCGTCGCGGGCCAGGAACCCGACAACATCGAGAAGGCCGTCCGCGCCTGGGCCGCCGAGCAGATCCCCGACGGGATCCGGCACGAGATCACGTTCAGTGCCGCCACCCGCCCGTGCCTGACGCCGCTGGACCATCCCGCCCTGCAGTCCCTCGTCCGTGCGATGGCCCGCGCCTTCGAAACGCCCGTCCGCTTCACCCGCGAGGGCGGCTCCGGACCGGCCGCCGACCTCCAGGAGGTGCTTGGCGCGCCCGTGCTCTTCCTGGGCATCTCCGTCCCCTCCGACGGCTGGCACGCGCCGAACGAGAAGGTCGAGCTCGACCTCCTGCTCAAGGGAGTCGAGACCGCCGCGTACCTGTGGGACGACCTTGCCGACAGCAGGCGCCGTGCGCCCTGAGCGTCCCGCGCCGCCCGGAGCGGCATCCCCCGCGAGGCACACTGGAAGAGCCGCTCCGCACCACCCGGTCCCCCGGGACCGGGCCGCCTCCTGCCCCACGTCCCGCCGAACCGCCCGCCGAAACAATCCGTTCCATCGGGGGAGTTGCAAGCACCCGTGACCACCTGGACCGACCACACCGCCGACCGACCCATCTCGCTCACCGCCCCCAGCGGCATCGACCGGGCCGCCCACCACCGGCTCGACGAGGCCTGGCTGGCCGCGGCGTGGAGCCACCCCTCGACGCGCTGCTTCGTCGTCTCCGGCGGCCAGGTCCTGATCGACGAGACGCCCGACGGCCGGACCGAACTCGTCATGACCCCTTCCTTCGAGGCCCCCCTCACCGAGGCGCACCGCTACTTCCTGGGCACCGACGCCGACGGCGTCAGCTACTTCGCCCTGCAGAAGGACTCGCTGCCCGGACGCATCGACCAGTCGGCCCGGCCGGCAGGGCTGCGTGAGGCCGGACTGCTGTTGTCGCCGCGGGATGCCGGGCTGATGGTGCACGCGGTCGGCCTCGAGAACTGGCAGCGCACGCACCGCTTCTGCTCCCGCTGCGGCGAGCGCACGGTCATCGCGGCGGCCGGCCACATCCGCCGCTGCCCGGCCTGCGGCGCCGAGCACTACCCGCGCACCGACCCGGCGGTGATCATGGCCGTCACCGACGACGAGGACCGCATCCTCCTCGGCCGTCAGGTCCACTGGCCCGAGGGACGCTTCTCGACACTCGCCGGCTTCGTCGAACCCGGGGAGTCCATCGAGCAGGCGGTGCGCCGCGAGGTGTTCGAGGAGGCCGGCGTCGCGGTCGGCCCGGTCGAGTACGTGGCCAGCCAGCCCTGGCCCTTCCCCTCCAGCCTCATGCTCGGCTTCATGGCCCGCGCGACCTCCACCGAGATCGATGTCGACGGCGACGAGATCCACGAGGCCCGCTGGTTCTCCCGCGAGGAACTCCGCGCGGCGTTCGAGTCCGGCGAAGTCCTCCCGCCGTACGGCATCTCCATCGCCGCCCGCCTGATCGAGCTCTGGTACGGCAAGCCGCTGCCGACGCGGAGCTTCATCTGACGCCGTCGGACCTCGACTCCGACTCCGACTTCGACCCCGCCCGAGAAGAGCGCTGTCCGCGGCGGCCCAGGTCGACGAGAAGGCGGCTCCCGGGAAACCCCGGGAGCCGCCTTCCGCACGCGGAGCGCGAAGCGCTCACACGCCGATCTTCTGCTTCACCTGCGCCAGTGACGGGTTCGTCAGCGTCGAACCATCGGGAAAGAGGACGGTCGGGACGGTCTGTAGACTTCCCTCTTACCTTGTGGCGGCCGGGGAGGGCTGCCCATGTCTTGGGGAGGGGCAAGGGTGAACGACAAGCCCAGGGCGCTTGGTGTGGTCCGTCTGTCCGTAGGTAACGAGAACCAGACCGGTGAGGAGACGCAGCGGACCCGCATCAGCAAGCGGGCGGACGCGGAGGAAATGGAGCTGGTCGACTTCGCCGTCGACATCGATGTATCGGCGTCCATCTCGCCGTGGGTGCGCCCGTCGCTGGGGGACTGGCTCAACAACAAGAAGGACCAGTTCGACCACATCATCATCCTGAAGATCGACCGCATCGCGCGGTCGGTCCGCCACCTCTCGGACATCATCGAGTGGTGCGGGGCGAACGGTAAGGGCCTCATCTCCTGCGAGGAGGGATTCGACCTCTCGAAGCCGTGGGGCAAGACCATCGCCAAGATCCTGGCCGTGGTCGCAGAGGCCGAGCTGGACGCCATCAAGGCCCGCAACAAGGCTTCCCGGGAGACCATGCGGAAGACCGGCCGTTGGCCGGGTGGCCTTGTCCCGTTCGGACGCAGAGCGGTGAAGGGCGATGCAGGCTTCACCCTCGAACTCGACCCCGAGTACGGCCCGACGCTGATCGAGATGATCCGGCGCTTCATCGAGAAGCCGAGCTTCTCGGCCGTCGCCGACTGGCTGAACGAGCAAGGCGTGCCCACGGCTCAGGACATCGCTCGTATCCGCGCGGCGGCAGGCGAGAGCACGACTCGGCTGGCGGACCCGAAGCCTCGGGGAGCCAGGTGGACGCCGACCACAGTGCAAGCCGTACTGGTCAGCCGCTCTCTGCTCGGGGAGTACGTACGCGCCAATGGTGCCGTTGCCCGCAACGACGACGGCACCCCCGTCATGCGGTCTGAGCCGGTGCTGAACGAGGAGGAGTGGGCAAAGCTGTCGGACGCCGTCGCCTCGGTCAAGTACAAGAAGCAGAAGGGCTCCACGTCGCCGACGGTGGGCGTGACGTTCTGCATGCTGTGCGGCAGCTCCCTCTACTTCGTGAAGGGCGACCCGGCCAAGGGCAAGCGCGAGCGGTACCGGTGTCACGGCAACAAGAGCAAGGGCATCCAGGCATGCCCTAAGCAGAGGTTCTGGGCAGAGGACTTGTACCCCTGGCTGGAGTCGGCCCTGTTGGGCGAGATCGGCCACCTGGAACGGATGGAGTCGAAGACGACCATCGACCACAGCCGTGCGGCGAAGCTCGCCGTGATCGACGGCAAGATGAACCAGCTCCTGAAGGAACTCCAGCAGGACGAGATCAGCGCCGTCGCGTACGCCTCGCAAGTTGCCAGCCTTGCCCAAGATCGAGAGAAGGTCACCAGCCAGGAGGGCCCGAAGCCGGTGACCGTGTGGACGGGCACGGGTGAGAGCTACGCGGAGTGGTGGGAGCGGTCGAGTGTCGACGAACGGCGCGAATGGCTGAAGAAGCACAAGGTCAAGGCGCACTTCGGACATGACGTCCTGGCCATTGATCCCGGCGACCTGATCGAGAACATCAAGCAACAGGGCATCTCGTACTGGGACCTGCCCTCCAAGTCATCTCAGGTGCTCTCACCGATCACGCCGATCTCGTTGCACGGAAAGCCCTACGAGAAGCCGAAGCCGCTTACGGGTGCGGAGTGGGAGATCGTCAGCCGCTGGGAGGACTTCGAAGCGGAGCGGACAGCACGGCGGGCGAAGGGCCAGGAGGAAGCCCAGAGGGCAGGGGAGTCCACGGTGGGGGTCTGTGTAGCGAACGGTGGAACTCGGTCGGTTTTCTTCAGCGTCGTCCGGCGGTGAGCCGGCCGTCGAAGGTGATGTCGAAGGCTTGGAGTGCGGCCTTCCAGCGCATGGTCCAGCGTTTGCGTCCGGTGCCGGTCGGGTCCAGGCTCATGACGGCCAGGTAGACGCATTTGAGGGCGGCCTGTTCGGTGGGGAAGTGTCCCCGGGCCCTCACGGCCTTGCGGATCCGCGCGTTGATGCTCTCGATCGCGTTGGTGGTGCAGACGATCTTTCGGATCTCCACGTCGAACCGGAGGAAGGGCACGAACTCCGCCCAGGCCGATCCAGAGCCGGACGATCGCCGGATACTTCCCGCCCCAGGCGTCGGTGAACTCCACGAACCGCCCCAGCGCGGCCTCCTCGGTCGGCGCCGTGTAGACGGGCCGGAGCACCTTCGCGATCTTCTCCCAGTCCTGCCGAGCCGCGTAACGGAAGCTGTTCCTCAGCAGGTGAACGACACAGGTCTGGACGATCGTCGCAGGCCAGACCGTGTTCACGGCGTCCGGGAGACCGGTCAGGCCGTCGCAGACCAGCATCAGCACGTCGGCCGCGCCGCGGTTCTTGATCTCGGTCAGGACCTGGAGCCAGTACTTCGCGCCCTCCCCGCCATCGCCGATCCACAGGCCCAGGATGTCCCGGTGCCCCTCGGCGGTGACCGCCACCGCCATGTAGACGGGCCGGTTGGCGACCTGACCGTCCCTGACCTTCACGTTCACACAATCGATGAAGACGACCGGATAAACGCTGTCCAGCGGACGGTTCTGCCATTCCGTCATGCCGGCCATCACGCTGTCGGTGATCGTGAAGATCGTGGACTTGGAGATCTCCGCCCCATAGACCTCGGCGAGATGCGCGGAGATCTCCCCGTGCGTCAGCCCCTTCGCCGACAGCGACAGGACCATCTCGTCCACCCCGCCCAGACGCCGCTGCCGCTTCTTCACCAGCTGCGGCTCGAACGACCCTGCCCGGTCCCTCGGCACAGCGATCTCGACCGGCCCAGACTCGGTGATCACCGTCTTGGACCGGTGCCCGTTGCGGTAGTTCTCCCGGCCGCCCTCGGCCCGCTCACCGGGCTCGTGCCCCAGATGATCGGTGAGCTCGCCCTCCAACGCGGACTCCAGCACCCGCTTCGTCACCTGCTGCAGCAGGCCGCCCTCCCCGGTGAGCTTCACCCCGCCGGCCTGAGCCCGGGCAACCAGCTCGGCGACCAGCCCGTCATCCACGGCGCTCGCCCCACTCACAGCGGCCTTCCCGGCCTCGGTGTCACTCGTCACGTCAGTCATCAACTGTCGCTTCCAGCTCGGGAGTTACACCACTCACCGTACAGACCCCGGCGTGGGTGTGGCCCCGGTAGTCCTCGGCAGGTGTGAGGGGGATCAGCGCCCGAGCACGTCAGTCCAGCAGCGCGACAGTGAACGTCTCGCGGTGGTCGGCCAGCCAGGCCTGCATGCGGTCCCAGCGTTCCCATCCGCCACGGTCGGCCAGCGCTTGGAGGTAGAGAGGATCACCGTCAGCCACGCGGCGGGCGACGAAGGCCCGGCAGATCTCCGTGGCCTGTTCGATCACGCCGGGCAATGCGGCGCGCTCTCCCGCCGAGAGGCCGTAGCTGTCGGCGAGGATCCGCAGCCGTGCAGGCGCATCCAATCCGGCGGGATATAGGACAGCTGCGGATACCGGATCAAGCATGGGAACCCAGTAGCGGGCGGCCATGGCCACGTCCCAGAGAGGACGGCCCGGAGCCGCCAGGTCGAAATCAATCAAGGCGGCGGCACGACCGTCGCGGAAGACGACGTTGTCCGGGCACACGTCGTTGTGGCACAACATCGTTCCGCCATCCGGGTCGGCGAGGTTCTGGGGCCATTCGACGTCTGTGTCGACGGCGATGGTCGCGCTGGCCCCATGCAGGCGGCGCAGCAGGATCCCCACTGATTCGAGAGCGGTTGTTGTCAGCACCCAGGGCGGGAACGGTGGCAGAGCGACGTCGCCAGGAATGAAGGTCAGCTGCTCACGACCGTCAGCAGTCAGACCCACGGGAGTCGGAGCCGCGTCGAAGCCGTGCTCTTTCAGCGCGAGGAGGTGGGCATGGAGGGCGTGTGCGTTGTGCGGTGCCGGGCGTTCCACCAACGCACCCCGGCGGAAGATCGCGCCCGCGTTCACCATGCCTCCGACCAGCGCCTCGCAGTCCGCCTCGTCCTCGGTCGTCATGTCGATCACGCTACCGCCAGGCCGCCTCGTACAGGCTGGGCACACAAAACCCCCGATCCGGCGCCAGGCCGGTCGGGGGTCGTGGGCGTCATGTGAGTCAGACGCCGAGCGCCTGCTTCACCTGGGCAAGGCTCGGGTTCGTCATCACGACCTCGGCGCCACCAGTGGAGGGAACTACCTGGACAGTCGGAACCGTCTGGTTTCCGCCGTTCGCCTTTTCCACGAACGCGGCGGACTCCGGGTCCTGCTCGATGTTGATCTCGTTGTACGTGATGCCCTCGCGGTCCATCTGGCTCTTCAGCCGGCGGCAGTAGCCGCACCACGTGGTGCTGTACATCGTCACAGTGCCCGGCATGTCTCTGATGCTCCTCAGCTGCGGGGGATGAATACTCGCAGGGGTGGAACGTAGGTGAAACGGCGACCATTCCCGCCCGCGGCGCCTCACCGGACGTGATACCCGCCGCATTCGTACGACTGTCGGACCGTGCCTGTGGACAACGGGCTCACCCGTCTCGGGCGACCTGGCAGCATGGCGGTGTGACAGCAGCAACGCACTCCACCTTCTTCCCGCAGGTACCGGACTCGGCCGACGCGGTGCTCGACGGGCTCGACCCCGAGCAGCGCGAGGTGGCGACCGCCCTGCACGGTCCGGTGTGCGTGCTGGCGGGCGCCGGCACGGGCAAGACACGGGCGATCACCCACCGCATCGCCTACGGAGTGCGCGCCGGCATCCTGCAGCCCTCCAGCGTGCTGGCAGTCACCTTCACCAACCGTGCCGCGGGCGAGATGCGAGGCCGGCTGCGCCAGCTCGGCGCGCAGGGCGTCCAGGCCCGCACCTTCCACTCGGCCGCCCTCCGCCAGCTGCAGTACTTCTGGCCGAAAGCGATCGGCGGTTCCATGCCCCGGCTCGTCGACCGCAAGATCCAGCTCGTCGCCGACGCGGCCGCCGCCTGCCGTATCCGCCTCGACCGCGGTGAGCTGCGGGACGTCACCGCGGAGATCGAGTGGTCCAAGGTCACCCAGACCGTCCCCGCCGACTACGCGCTCGCCGCCGCCAAGGCCGGCCGTGAGGTGCCGCGCGACCCGGCGGAGGTCGCCCAGCTCTACTCCGTCTACGAGGACCTCAAACGGGAGCGGGCCGTCATCGACTTCGAGGACGTCCTGCTGCTGACCGTGGCCATCCTCCAGGACCGGCACGACGTCGCCGAGCAGGTCCGCTCCCAGTACCAGCACTTCGTCGTCGACGAGTACCAGGACGTCAGCCCCCTCCAGCAGCGCCTGCTGGAGCTGTGGCTCGGCGACCGGAACAACCTGTGCGTGGTCGGCGACGCCAGCCAGACCATCTACTCGTTCACCGGGGCGACCCCCGACCATCTCCTCGACTTCCGCACCCGCCACCCCGGCGCCACCGTCGTCAAGCTGGTCCGCGACTACCGGTCCACCCCCCAGGTGGTCCACCTCGCCAACGGCCTGCTCGCCCAGGCCCGCGGACGCGCGGCCGACCACCGCCTGGAGCTGGTCTCCCAGCGGGGGGCGGGCCCCGATCCCGTCTACACCGAGTACACCGACGAACCCGCCGAGGCCGAGGGCGCCGCCCGCCGCATCCGCGACCTCCTCGACGCGGGCGTCCCCGCCAGCGAGATCGCCGTCCTGTTCCGCACGAACGCCCAGTCGGAGACCTACGAGCAGGCCCTCGCCGACGCCGGGGTCCCCTATCAGTTGCGCGGCGCCGAGCGGTTCTTCGAGCGGCCCGAGGTCCGCAAGGCGAGCATCGCCCTGCGCGGCGCGGCCCGCTTCGGCGGCAACGACTCCCTCCTCGACGACACCGTGGACCTGCCCTCCCAGGTGCGCGCCGTGCTGTCCGGGGAGGGGTGGACGCCGCAGCCGCCGGCCGGTTCCGGCGCCGTCAGGGAGCGCTGGGAATCCCTGGCCGCCCTGGTCGGCCTCGCCCAGGACTTCGCCGCCGCCCGGCCCGGCGCCACCCTCGGCGACCTCGTCGCGGAACTCGACGAGCGGATGAGCGCCCAGCACGCCCCGACCGTGCAGGGCGTCACCCTTGCCTCCCTGCACTCGGCCAAGGGCCTGGAGTGGGACGCCGTCTTCCTGGTCGGCGTCGCCGAGGGCATGATGCCGATCAGCTACGCCAGGACCGACGAGCAGATCGAGGAGGAACGCCGCCTCCTCTATGTCGGCGTCACCCGCGCCCGGGAGCGCCTGTACGTCTCCTGGGCCCTTTCCCGCTCGCCCGGCGGTCGGCCGAACCGTCGCCCCAGCCGCTTCCTCGACGGCCTGCGCCCCGGGTCCGGCGCCACCGTCGGCCGTTCGGCGGCGGGCGTGTCCGCGGGCGTCGAGCGCGGCACGACGCGCCGGGCCGACGCCACGCCGCGGCGCACCCAGCGCACCCCGGCCCGCTGCCGGGTGTGCGGACGCACGCTCACCGACGCGGGTGAGATGAAGCTGATGCGCTGCGAGGACTGCCCCTCCGACATGGACGAGGGTCTCTACGAGCGACTGCGCGGCTGGCGTGCCGTCCAGGCGCGGCGCAGCGGACAGCCCGCCTTCTGCGTCTTCACCGACAAGACCCTGATGGCGATCGCGGAGACGGTGCCGGACGACGCGTACGAGCTGGCCCGGATTCCCGGGGTGGGCAGACGCAAGCTGGACCGTTACGGGGCCGAAGTTCTGGCCATCTGCGCCGGTCAGGACCTCGTAGAGGACGGCGACGACGACTGATTCGAACTCGTCGAAAAAATAGTTTGCGCATGCCCGGGCGATCCCCATAGGTTCATAGCCACGGGGACAGAGGCCTTCTCGTAGGCCCTGAATCCGTGATGTACTTGCATTTCCGTCGGACTGGATCACCCCCAGTCCCCCGAGACGCCGAGAGGAGGCGAGTCCAGTGATCAACATCAACGCCGGTTTCATCAGCACCGTCAAAATGACCGATCGCTCGGTCGTCGCCTCCCTGTGCATGCTCGGCGCCTCGAACCAGGGCACCGGTCTGTCCGGCATTCGTGCCGTCCGTCCGGCGTCCTCCGTGTCTCTCGCGGGTCTTCCCGTTCGTGAGCGCGATGAGCGACCGACCAAGGCACTGGAAGCAGTAGCGGCACAGGCGCAGGCCTATGCCTTTACGGCAGCCGGTGCCGGCAGCCGGAAGCAGACGACGCAGCACCACCTGATGTGGGCCTTCCGTGGGCCAGAACCCTGGAGTGATCCAGCCTGATCGTCGATCAGGCCGGCGCCTTCAGGGCCGCGGAACCCCATCCGGGATCCGCGGCCCTTCTGTTTTCCCTCAAGCGGGACGACGGAGCCGAAGGGGCCTCGGGACAAGAAAAGAACCCGGTACCAGCCGCCACCCGGCCCAACAGGGCCGGAACGACCAGACGAGGAAGACGAACCGTGCAACTCGAAGCGCACGCCCCGTCCGTACCGCCTTCCGAAACGATCCCCCCGCCCGGCCTCACGGAGGACTCCGCCTTGACCCCGCTCACCGCGCTCACCGCGCTCGACGACGCCATCGAGAACCTCGGCGTACCCGTCCCCTGCCGTTCCTACGACCCGGAGGTCTTCTTCGCCGAGTCGCCGGCGGACGTCGAGTACGCCAAGTCCCTCTGCCGCACCTGCCCGCTGGTCGAGGCCTGCCTCGCCGGTGCCAAGGAGCGGCGTGAGCCCTGGGGCGTCTGGGGTGGCGAGCTGTTCGTGCAGGGTGTCGTCGTCGCCCGGAAGCGGCCGCGTGGCCGCCCGCGCAAGAACCCGGTCACGGCATGAACACCGCAGGAACCATCGACCGTCCCCTCACGCACGACCCCAAGAAGCAGGCCCCGATGAAGCCGTCCACCACCGAGCCCGCAGGCTCCGCGATCGAAGATTTCACCACCACCGGCGCGACCGACTCGCGTCAGAACAGGACCCGAGAGATGCAACTCATCCAAGAAGCCCTGGCTCGTGCCCATATGCACGACCGGCTGCACGAGGCGGAGCGGGAACGCCGGGCGGTGCGCCTGGCGGCCGCCCGCCGGATGCAGCGCCGGGCCGAGCGCGCCTCGCTGCGCGCCCGCCGGGCGCTCGCCATGGCGGTCATGCAGTGACCCGCCTCGTCTGAGGCAGCGGCCTCCCCGCCAGGGGAGGCGGAGTTTCCCGCGGGGGCCGGTCCGTCCGAACGGACCGGCCCCCCCGGTGCTGTGTCCGCGGGATCCGATCCGCCCACGGCGGCGTGGCGGCGTTATCGTCGCCGGATGACGAGTCCTTCCGGAGACAGTGACGGCGCGGGCTCCCGTGACACGGGCTTCCCTGACACCGGCTCCCTCGACGCGGGTTCCCCCGAGGAGCCGGGCGTGCTGGTGTGCGCCCGCTGCGGCGCCCGGGCCGACGCCCCGCGGCCCACCTGGACCTGCTCCGTGGAGAACGGCGTCCGCCAGTACCTCTGCGACGCCTGCTCCCGGGAGAACCTCAGAGCCATCGAAGGCAGGCTGGACTCCGCCTGGTGGTGAGCCGGGGACATCAGGCCGGGAGAGGTCAAGGCAGGGGAGCCCAGGACCGGCGAGGCGGCCGGAGCCGGGATGCCGGGATGCCGGGATCAGGAGTCCGCGGCCGTGACCTCATGCCTCCGCGGCAGTCTCCTCCTCGTCCAGGTCGTCGTCGGGCAGGAATCCCGGCAGCCACTCCTCCAGTTCCTCGCGCAGCCGCACGGTCGACCCCAGCTGACACAGCACGCCGATCGTGCTGAGCGTCACCCGGTGGATCAGCAGGTAGGCCGGGGGCAGGTTGAGCTGCTTGCCGAGCTGATAGGCGGGGGAGCGGGGGTCCGCGATGCGGGCCGCCTGGCTGCGCATCCAGCCGCGGGTGAAGGTGAACTCGTCGACCTGGGCGGGTTCGATGATCGGCAGGAGGTAGTCGAGGACGGCCGCGGGGTCCAGCTCTATCGAATTCTTGACGAAACCCTCCGCGCAAAGCAGCTCGTAGACGGCCTCCGCCTCGCCGTCGAGGGTCATGCGCAGGGAGTCGCCGATCGGGGCCGGCAGACCGCCCGGGAGGCGGTCGACCGTGCCGAAGTCCAGGACGCCCAGGCGCCAGTCGCCCTCGCCGGAGGGATCGCCGGGCAGCAGGCGGAAGTTGCCCGGATGCGGGTCGGCGTGCAGGAGGCCGGTGCGCGCCGGACCGGAGAACAGGAAGCGGGCCAGGAGCTGGCCGGCGCGGTCGCGCTGTTCCTGCGTGCCCTCCGAGATGATCTCCGACAGCGGGATGCCGTCGATCCATTCGGTGATCAGCACCTGTTCGGACTGGTGGACCACGCCGGGCACCACGACGTCCGGGTCGTCCGTGAACTCGACGGCGTGGACCTGCTGCGCCTGGGCCTCCAGGCCGTAGTCCAGTTCCTCCGAGACACGGTCCCTGAGTTCCGTGATCAGCGGCTTGATGTCCATGCCGGGGATGAGGGGCCCCAGCAGGCGGGCGAAACGGCTCAACTGGTTCAGGTCGGACAGCAGGGCCTCTCCCGCGCCCGGGTACTGCACCTTGACCGCCACCTCGCGACCGTCGTGCCACACCGCCCGGTGCACCTGCCCGATCGAGGCGGCGGCGGAGGGCTTGTCCTCGAACTTCTGGAACAGGTCGCGCCAGTTGTCACCGAGACGTTCGTCGAGCACCGTGTGCACGGTGCGGGTCGGCATCGGGGGCGCCGCCTCCTGCAACTTCGTCAGCGCCGCCCGGTAGGGGCCGGCGACCTCCTCGGGCAGTGCGGACTCGAAGACGGACAGGGCCTGGCCGAACTTCATCGCGCCGCCCTTGAGCTCGCCGAGCACCTTGAACAGCTGCTCGGCGGTGCGCTGCTGCAACTCGCGGCCGACCAGCTCGGCGGACTCGCCGACTATCCGCTTACCGAGGCCCCAGGTCGCCCGCCCGGCGAAGCCGAGCGGGAGCGCGGCGAGCTTGGCGGTCCGGGTGACCGCCTTGCGGGGAAGATCAGACATGCGCCCTCCAGGTCCCAGCCGGCCGCGCCGCGTCCGCCTCACGGCGTGGCTCCTCCGACGACCGTAGCCCCGCCATTGTCTCGTGAGACCCCTCGTCCTTGGAGATGTGTTCCCCCTTACCTTTCTCCGCGGCCCCGCACGGGCATGCCGGGTGCGCGCGGATCCGCCGCCCGCGCCAGCTCAGGTCGGTCAGGGAGACCTCCCAGCGTACGTCGGCGCTGGACGGAACCCGGTCGGTCAGGAAGGCGAGGGCGTGCGCCGCCGCGAGGCCGGCGACGGACGACGCCAGCGTCAGATCGCAGGGCCGCACCTGCCTGGAGCGCCCCGACCCCGAGCGCCATTGCGCGACCAGCCGGGGCCAGACGGGGTCCCGGTCAGTGCGCCTCTCGTGCAGACAGCCCGCGCAGGCTGTCTCACCGGGCAGCACCAGGGGGCCCACGACGCCGGTCCCCTCCACCACACCGGCGTACAGATGCGGTATGCCCGAGGAGACGAGGGGGCCGGCGGTGGCCGGGTCGGGCGCGTGGACGGCGACATCGTCCCGCGGCGCCAGGATCACCAGGGAGAAGCCGGGCTCGCCGGAGCCGGCGGACGAGGACCGGCCGCGGCGCGGGCGGCCGGGCGCGCACCGGCGTACCGCCTGCCGCACCGCCTCGTCCCTGCGGTCGCCGACGGACTCGGCGGGCAGTCCGCCCGGAGCGACGTCCCAGGGCTCGACCCGGCCGGTGTCGCGCACGTCGACCTCGCCGATGCCCGCGCCCGCCAGCAGGCAGGCGATGAGCGCACCGACCCGGCCGGCGCCCCGGACCTGCACGCGCAGTGCGCCGCGGGCGGCCAAGCGTCTGATCGCGTCGCCCGGTGCGGAGGTGACCAGGGACATCGACGCCAGATCCGGGCGCAGCCGGTCGAGGACCGGCTTCCTGGCGCGCAGGGCGTCGGCGGCGGGGCCGCCTCCCTTGGCGTCGTCCAGGAGGCCGGCTCGGGACAGCCGGTCCACCAGTCCGTCGACATGACCGTCGGGCAGGTCCATGCGGCGGCCTTCCTCGCGCAGCAGCGGCATGCCGCGGGTGCCGTCCAGGAGGTCGAGGAAGCTGCCCGTCGCCGTGTCCATCGGGCCCAGCGTCATCGCGTGCGCCGGGGTCATCCCGAACTGCACGGTGTTCAGGTCGCGCCAGCCGCGCCTGAGCGCGGGTTTCACGAGAGGAACCAGCGACCCGGGCGGAGCAGGAGAACCGACCGACTCCGCCGCGTCCACCGCGTCCGCCGACCCCATGGCGTCCATCGCGTACACCGAGTCCGTCGAGTCCGTCGAGTCCGTCGCGTCCACCGCGGTCATCGACGTGCTCGTCCCCGTCGGATCCCTTCCGTCGGTCAGCTGCATGACAGGCCCCCGTAGCCCTCGAAGAACATTCCGGTCTGCCGGTGGAGCCCGGTCGATGGTGGCCGGTCGGGCTCCACCGGCGAGAGCCAGCATGCCCGGGCGGGCCGGCAGCCGCCGAAAGTTGTCCACAGGCGGTGGGTATTCGTCGTACGAATCAGGCGCTCGGTGGGCGCCGGCAGCGAACCGTTCCGGAGTCAGGACTTCCCCCGCGTGCAGCGGGTACGGTCAGGGCGTGCCCGCCGACCCACCGCACCGCGCCGGAACACCACAGCGCAGCACGACGAGCCAGCCGCCGAACGGCTCGGGGACGAGCGCAATCGAGGTCCGCAGGAGCGACCGTCGCCGCAGAACGGTCTCCGCGTACCGCGAGGGCGATCGCACCGTCGTGCTCATCCCCGCCCGGATGTCCGAGGCGGAGGAGCAGCGCTGGGTGAGTGTCATGCTCGACAAGCTGGCCGCGCAGGAGAGCAAACGAGTCCTCGGCGACGACGAGCTGACCGAACGCGCCGCACGGCTGTCGGAGCAGTACCTCGGCGGGCGGGCGCGGCCCGCCTCGGTGCGCTGGGTGACCAACCAGAACACCCGCTGGGGCTCGTGCACCCCGGCCGAGGGCAGTATCCGCCTGTCCCACCGGCTGCAGGGCATGCCCGAGTACGTCGTCGACTACGTCATCGTCCATGAGCTGGCCCATCTGCTGGTGCCAGGGCACGGGCAGCGTTTCTGGCGGCTGCTGGAGGCGTACCCGCGCACCGAGCGGGCCCGCGGCTACCTCGAAGGGGTGGCCGCCGCCGGCCGGCTGCCGCACCCGCCGGCCGCTCACGGCGAGTGAGAGTCACCGCCGGCACCTCGGCCGCGGCGCTGCTGTTGTGTACCGGGTGTGTACCGACCTCCTCCGGTGTCCGAGTTTGCCGTTAGCCTGGCGCGACGCACTCACATTCGGGATGGGGGACGGTCGTAACGCATGGCCAGGGAATTCCAACGCGGCCACAAGGCCAGGATCAGTGACCTCACCGCGGGCACCGATCTGTACGTAGGCGTGCAGATCTCCGGCCCGGGGCTGACCTTCGACATCAGCTGCTTCGGTCTCGACGCCGACGAACGGCTCTCCGACGACCGTTACTTCATCTTCTTCAACCAGCCGAAGTCCCCCGAGGAGTCCATCCAGCTCCTGGGTGCCCAGGCGGGCGACACGGAGTCCTTCCGGGTCACCCTCGACAGGATCCCGCCGCAGATCCAGAAGCTGTCCTTCACCGCGACGATCGACGGCGCCGGCCAGATGTCGCAGGTCGGCCCCGGCTACCTCCGCATCGTCGCGGGCGGCGAGGAGGTGGCCCGGTACTCCTTCAACGGGTCCGAGTTCTCCACCGAGCGGGCCGTGATGCTGGGCGACCTCTACCTGAAGGACGTGTGGCGGTTCGCCGCCGTCGGGCAGGGCTTCGACGGCGGCCTGGAGGCGCTGCTGAAGAACTTCGGCGGCGAGGTCCTGGAGGAGGAGGCCCCCGCGGCTCCCGCGGCTCCCGCGGTCCCGCAGCAGCCCCAGGCCGCCGCCCCCAGCTTCGCGCCGCCCGCGTTCGCCGCCCCGGCCGCCCCGCCGGCCCCGGCGCCCGCGCCCGCCGCCCAGGGCTTCGCGCCGCCGCCCGGCGCCACCCCGCCGCCGCCCCCGGGAGCCACCCCGCCCCCGGCCCCGGCCCCGGCGCCCATGCCCTCGGTGCACGCGGCGCCCACCATCGTCGGGCCGCTCACCCCGCACGGCGGCTCCCCGGTCCCGCCCCCGGCGCCCGCCCCGTACGGCCAGCCGCCGCAGCAGCAGCCGTACGGCCAGCCCCCGGCTCCCGGCCCGGCCGCACCACCGCCGCCGCCCGGCTACGGCCAGCCTCCGATGCCCCACGCGCCTCAGGCCCCGACCCCGCCGCCCGGCTACGGTCAGCCGCCGCAGCCTCCGGGCTACGGCCAGCAGCCCCCGTTCGGCCAGGTCCCGGGCCAGCAGGCGCCCTACGGTGCTCCGCAAGGCGTGCCGCAGGGCCCCGGTGTGACCGCCGCCCTGTCGCAGTACAAGGAGACGCCGACCGGGCAGCGCTGGACGCAGCAGAACCAGAAGCTCGTCCGCGTCGACCTCGGCATCGGGGGGCAGCCCGTGCTGGCCCGGCAGGGCAGCATGGTGCTCTACCAGGGCAAGGTCGACTTCAGCTACAAGGGCGCGGGCTTCGCCGGCCGGATCGTGGGCAACGCGACCGGCCAGGAGATGCAGCTGATGCGCTGCACCGGTCAGGGCCAGGTCTTCCTCGCCGAGAACTCGACCCACCTGCACCCGGTCGAGCTCCAGGGCGACGCCATCTGCGTCTCCGCCGAGAACGTCCTCGCCTTCGACGAGAGCCTCCAGTACGAGGTCCGCCGCATCGAGGGCCACGGCATCCCCGGCGGCGCGCTGTTCACGATGCAGTTCCAGGGCACCGGCACGATCGTCGTCAAGACGCACGGCACGCCGGTCGTGCTGCCCGTCACGCCCACCACGTTCGCCGACGCCAACGCCGTCGTCGCGTGGTCGGCCGCCGCCCAGGTGATCGTCTCCAGCCAGGTGCGGATGCGCCGCAACGCCTACCCCGGCTCCACCGGAGAGAGCGTCAACCTCCAGTTCCGGGCCGCGCCCGGCAGCTTCGTCGTCGTCCAGCCTTACGAGATCTGAGGGAGAGCCCGTCATGAACCAGCCGCTCGCGGGCTACGCTCCCGCACCCGTCACGGCCCGCATGGAGAACCACGGCAACCACATGCTGAAGGTCGCCATGCAGACCGGCAACGACCTCCTCGCGCGCGTGGGGTCGATGGTCGCCTACGAGGGCTTCATCCAGTACGAGCCCAACCCGCCGGCCGTGCGGCAGATCGCCCGCGACTGGGTCACCGGCGAGGGCGCGCCGCTGATGAAGTGTTCCGGCGACGGCCTGCTCTACCTCGCCGACTACGGCGCCGATGTCGTCGTCATCAACCTCAACGGCGACGGGATCTCCGTCAACGCCACGAACCTGCTCGCCTTCGACGCGCACCTGCAGTGGGGCGTGGAGCGGGTCAAGGGCCTGGCGAAATTCGCCGGTCAGGGCCTGTGGAACACCAAGATCTCCGGGCAGGGCTGGGTCGCGCTGACCTCCCGGGGCAAGCCGATCGTCGTCGACTGCGGCGGCGGCGAGGACGAGACGTACGTCGACCCCGACGCGCTCGTCGCCTGGTCCCCGAACCTCAAGGTGAAGGGCAAGCGCAGCTTCAAGGCGCAGTCGCTGATCGGCCGCGGCAGCGGCGAGGCCTACCAGATGGCCTTCTCCGGTCAGGGCATCGTCGTCGTCCAGCCCAGCGAGGACAGCACCGACCGTCTCCGGTTCCGGGGCTGAGGGGGAGCCAGAACAACCATGCAGAGCTCGCTTTTCGCTCACAACGACCAGCAGACCCAGGACCGCTGGAGCCTGCAGAACAACCAGATGCTGCGCGTCACCCTTGCGGGCCAGGACGACGTCCTCGCCCGCAAGGGCACGATGGTCGCCTACCAGGGCCTCGTCGAGTTCGACGCGGAGTACCGCAGCAGCCAGCAGTCACGCGCGCGTGCGCGCACCGGCGAGGGACTGGACCTGATGCGCTGCCACGGGCAGGGCACGGTCTACTTCGCCAACCTCGCCCAGTACGTCCACCTGATGGACGTCGAGCAGGACGGGCTGACGGTCGACAGCAGCTATGTGCTGGCGATGGACTCCTCGCTGCACCACGAGGTCATCGCCGTCGACAGCCAGTACGGCATCTCCGGCTCCGGCAAGTACCAGCTCAACATCACCGGCCGCGGCAAGGTCGCCCTGATGACATCGGGCGCGCCCCTGCTGATGCAGGTGACGCCGGACAAGTACGTCAACTGCGACGCCGACGCGATCGTCGCCTGGTCGACGAGCCTGCGGGTGCAGATGCAGGCGCAGACGCACTCGTCCGGGGTGTTCCGCCGCCGCGGCAACACCGGCGAGGGCTGGGAGCTCAGCTTCATGGGCTCCGGTTTCGCGCTCGTCCAGCCGAGTGAACTGCTGCCGCCGCAGAACGCCCAGATCGGGCAGGGCATCGCCGCCCAGTACGGCATGGGGCAGCAGGGCGTGCGCAGCCAGAACCAGGGCAACGCCTGGAGCTGACCGTGGTCAGGACGTGTGAGGGGTGACCGCCACGGGCGGCCACCCCTCACCTCGTCAGGCCCCTGGACCCGTCACAGCCTGGCGAGCGTGGCCTCCAGCAGGCGCAGGACCGATGCGTCGGCCACGCCCGCCACGTCGTCGTAGGCGAACCAGCGCACGTCCAGCGACTCCTCGCTGACGGCGTGCCGCGCGTCCGCGGGCGCCAGCACCGCGTACTGGACGTCGAAGTGGCAGTGGCACGGCGGCGGGATCGGGTGCCGGTCCAGACGCACCGGGCCGCCCGGCAGCGGCGTCAGCCCTGCGATGCCGGATTCCTCGGTCGCCTCGCGCAGCGCCGCCGCCTCCAGCGAGGCGTCCGCCGGCTCGCAGTGGCCACCCGTCTGCAGCCACATCCGCAGCTTCCTGTGCAGCGTCAGCAGCACCCGGCCGCGCGACGGGTCGACCACCAGGGCGCTCGCCGTGACGTGCCCGGCCGTGCAGGCCTTCCACACGCCGTCGGGATGCGCCGCGAGGTGGTCGAGGTAGGCCTGGCGCAGCTCTTCCTGGCCCTCGTACCCCTTCAGGACGAGGACCGCGTCGTCGTGCAGGCTCACTCGGCGTCGTCGTCCTCCGTGTCGCCCGCGTCGCCCTTCTTGTGCAGGTCGGGCTTCTCCGCCGCCTCGCCGAGCATCTTGTCGAGCTCGGAGAAGTCGATCTGCTCGCGGTGCACGAAGCCGTCCGGGTCGTCCAGGTCTGAGGCCGTCGGCAGCATGTCGGGGTGGGCCCACAGCGCGTCGCGGCCGTCGACGCCGCGCGCGTCCGTGAGCGAGGCCCACAGGCGGGAGGCGTCACGCAGCCGGCGGGGGCGCAGTTCCAGACCGATCAGCGTGGCGAACGTCTGCTCGGCGGGACCACCCGAGGCACGGCGGCGGCGCAGGGTCTCGCGCAGCGCGTCCGCGGACCCCAGACGCGGCTTCGCGGCCGCGTGGACCACCGCGTCGACCCAGCCCTCGACGAGGGCCAGCGCCGTCTCCAGACGGGCCAGGGCGGCCTTCTGCTCGGGCGTGTCCTCCGGCTGGAACATGCCCTGCTGCAGGGCGTCCTGCAGTTGCTCGGGGTTCTGCGGGTCGAACTGGCCGACCACGTCCTCCAGCTTCGCGGTGTCGACCTTGATCCCGCGCGCGTACCCGTCGACGGCGCCGAAGAGGTGCGAGCGCAGCCACGGCACATGGGCGAAGAGACGCTGGTGGGCGGCCTCCCGCAGGGCGAGGTACAGCCGCACCTCCTCCTTCGGCACGCCCAGGTCCTTGCCGAACGCCTCGATGTTCACCGGCAGCAGCGCGGCCTTGCCGACCGGGCTGAGCGGGAGGCCGATGTCGGTGGAGCCGACGACCTCGCCCGCGAGCACGCCCACGGCCTGCCCGATCTGGGTGCCGAACATGGCGCCGCCCATGGAGCGCATCATGCCGATCAGCGGGCCCGCCATGGCCTGCATCTCCTCCGGCAGGACGTCGCCCATGGCCGCGCCGACGCGCTCGGCGACCGGGTCGACGAGCTCCTGCCAGGCGGGCAGCGTCGCCTCGACCCACTCCGCGCGGGACCAGGCCACCGCGGAGCCGGCGCCCGAGGGCAGCGAGGTGACGTCGTCCAGCCACAGATCGGCCAGACGGACGGCCTCCTGCACCGCGGTGCGCTCGGCGGGACCGATGCTCGAGTCCTTCGAACCGTCCGCCGCGCCCTGGGAGACGGTCTGGCGGGCGATCTGCTTGGCCATGTCCCAGTTCACCGGGCCGCCCTCGTAGGAGAGCATCTGGCCCAGCTGCTGGAACGCGGCGCCCAGGTCGGTGGGGTTCAGCGAACCGAACATGGCAGCGAGCGGATTGTCCGCACCGGGGCCGCCGAAGCCCCCGGCGCCGGGCAGCCCGAAACCGAACGGGTTGGCCGGGCCCTGACCACCGCCGCTCTCCTGGTCCTTCTGCTTGCCCTCGTCGCCGTCTTCCGGCTCCTCCGGCGGAAGGCCGAATCCGAATGGGGTGTCACTCACGGGATTCCTCGGCTGGTAAGGCCGCCGGTTGTCCCGACGGCGCGACTGCCCGATAACACCACCCAGCGTAGACACCCCGAGCCGTTCGGGCCTCGGTGCTTCGCCGACTGTCCGCCTGCGGCAGGATGGATGCCACCTGGTACGGACGCGTCACTCGCATCCGTACTGAAGACAACCGCTGGAGACGCCCGGTGAGTTCCCCAGATCCGCAGGTTCGCGCAGCGCGAAACCGGTCAACCAGTCCCGCGACACGCGGGCCCGTCGTCGCGGTCACCGGCGCCGCGTCGGGGGTGGGCGCGCTGCTCACCGAGCGGCTCGCCGCGTCCGACGAGATCAGGCAGGTCGTCGCCATCGACGAACGGCGCGGCGAGTGCGCGGCGGCCCAGTGGCACATCCTCGACGTGCGGGACCCGGCCATCGCCGACAAGCTGCGCGGGGCCGACGCGGTGGTGCACCTGGCCCTCGACCTGGACCTGGAGACCGACTCGGCGGCCCGTTCGGCGTACAACGTGCGCGGGACGCAGACCGTCCTGACGGCCGCCGCGGCGGCCGGCGTCCACCGGGTCGTGCTGTGCACCTCGGCGATGGTCTACGGGGCGCTGCCGGACAACGAGCTGCCGCTGTCGGAGGACGCGGAGCTGCGGGCCACCGCGGAGGCCACCGGGGTGGGGGACCTGCTGGAGATCGAGCGGCTGGCGCGCCGCGCTCCCCGTGCGCACCCGGGGCTCAACGTCACCGTGGTACGCCCCGCCGTGCTGGTGGGCGGCACGGACACCGCGCTGACCAGGTACTTCGAGTCGCCGCGGCTGCTCGTCGTCGCCGGGTCGCGGCCGGCGTGGCAGTTCTGCCACGTCGAGGACCTGTGCGGGGCACTGGAGTACGCCGTTCTGGAGAAGGTCGAGGGGGAGCTCGCCGTCGGCTGCGAGGGCTGGCTGGAGCAGGAGGAGGTCGAGGAGCTCAGCGGCATCCGGCGCATGGAGCTGCCGTCCGCGGTCGCGCTGGGGGCGGCGGCCCGGCTGCACCGCATCGGGCTGACGCCGTCCCCGGCCGGAGACCTCGCGTACACGATGTACCCCTGGGTGGTGAGCGGCAGCCGGCTGCACGACGCGGGGTGGCGGCCGCAGTGGACCAACGAGGAAGTCCTCGCGCAGCTCCTGGAGGAGGTCTCCGGGCGGCACACGGTCGCCGGCCGGCGGCTGGGACGCAAGGACGCGACGGCGGCCGGGGCCGCGGGCGCGACGGTGGCGCTGCTCGGCGCGGCGGCCGTGGTGCGACGGGCACGCAAGGCGCGACGGCGGATCTGAGCGGTGGGTCCCGTCGTCCGCCGCGGCGGGTGTCCGCCGGAGTCGCGGGGCCGTTCCGCGTTGTCGGAGCCGTGAGGCACGATGGGGCCCATGGAACCCACGCACCAGCACCCCGGTGAGCAGGCCGCGGACGACCCCGTCAAGCTCATCGGCGTCCGCGAGACGCCCCTGTCCGTGGACGAGATCTTCCGCGCCGTAGGGGACGACGCGGCCGGCGGGACCGCGCTGTTCGTCGGGACCGTGCGCAACCACGACGGTGGAGCCGACGTCGACAGGCTGGGCTATTCGTGTCATCCGAGCGCCGAGGCCGAGATGCGGCGGATCGCCGAGAAGGTGGCGGCTGAGTATCCGGTGCGCGCCCTCGCCGCGGTGCACCGGGTCGGGGACCTCGCGGTCGGGGACCTGGCGGTCGTCGTGGCCGTGTCGTGTCCGCACCGGGGGGAGGCCTTCGACGCCTGCCGGAAGCTGATCGACGACCTCAAGCACGAGGTGCCCATCTGGAAACACCAGACGTTCTCCGACGGAACCGAGGAATGGGTCGGCGCGTAGCTCGGTCCCCGGCAACGTGTCGTGAATCCTTTTGTACGACCTCGGGTTGCGTGACCCCACCCCCGCCGTGAGCGTTGTCAGTGCGCATGGTTAATCTGCTGATCAGTCAGTTGTTGCGGTCGCTCATCGGGGTCGGGAGGTCGGCATGGGCGTGCTCGTCTGGTTGTTGATTCCTCTGGTGGCTGCGATCGCCGCCGGGCTGTGGGGCAGTTGGGCCAACCGGACCAGAAAGACGCGCAGCGACGGTCCCGAGCTGGACGGGTACGCCCGGTTCCGGGAGGCCATGGAGAAGTCCCACTCGGGTACATGACACTCCGGTACATGACAGGGGTGGGGCTGACGGTGCGCTGACAGAGGCGTCCCGTACTGTCGTGGCATGCCACGCCGCACCGCGACGATGCTCGCCTCCACCCTGATGCTGATCGCGCTCCTGTGCGCGGGAGTGTTCATCCCCGTGCCGTACTCGGAGATGTCGCCGGGACCGACGGTGAACACGCTCGGGGAGCACGGCGGCGAGCCGGTGCTGCAGATCTCCGGTCGCAAGACCTACGCGACCAGCGGTCACCTGAACATGACCACGGTGCGCGTCACCAGCGCCGACTACAAGATGAACCTCGTCGAGGCCGTGTACGGCTGGCTCGCGCACGACAACAAGGTCGTGCCGCACAACACGCTCTACCCGGACGGCAAGACCGAGGAGCAGTCCAACCAGGAGAACGCCGAGGAGTTCAGCCAGTCGCAGGAGAGCGCCAAGGTCGCCGCCCTGAAGGAACTCGGCGTCCCGGTGGCGTCCTGGGTGATCGTCTCGACCGTCGTCAAGGACTCCCCGGCCGAGGGCCGGCTGCACGCCGGCGACGTCATCAAGGCCGTCGACGGCACGGCCGTCAAGGCGCCCGCCGACGTGGCGAAGCTCGTGACCAAGCACAAGCCCGGCCAGAACGTCGTCTTCACGATCGTGCCCGCCAAGGAGCAGGCCGCCGCCGAGAAGCAGCACAAGACGGCGACCCGGACGAAGAACGTGACCATCACGACCAAGGCCTCCGACGACACCGGGGAGAGGCGCGCCATCGTCGGGATCTCCGCGGGCACCGACCACACGTTCCCGTTCACCATCGACATCAAGCTCGCCGACGTCGGCGGGCCGAGCGCCGGCCTGATGTTCGCGCTCGGCATCTACGACAAGCTCACCCCGGGCAGCCTCACCGGCGGCGCGTTCGTGGCCGGCACCGGCACCATCGACGACGCCGGCAAGGTGGGCCCCATCGGCGGCATCGAGATGAAGACGGTGGGCGCGCGCGACAAGGGCGCCCGGTACTTCCTCACCCCGGCCGACAACTGCTCGGCCGCCGCGAAGGACACCCCGGGCGGGCTCACGCTGGTCAAGGTGAAGACCATCGGCGACGCCCTCGACGCGCTGAAGGACATCCGTACCGGCGAGACCTCCGACCTGCCGAAATGCGCGGCCAAGGGCTGACAGCCCAGAAACGCTGGGAAACGCCGAGCAGCGCCGAGAAACCGACGGCCGGGGAAGCGCCGGGAAACGCCGGGAAACCGGCCGGCCCAGAGCCGGCGCACCCGTTCCGGACGGGGCCGGGAGCGCCCCCGCGCTTCCCCGGCCCCGTACCGCGAGACCGTGCCGGGCGCGGTCAGTCCCCGGCGGTCAGTCCTCGAACGTGGCGGCCAGCGCCTGCGCCAGCCCCGGCACCAGGTCGGAGCCCGTCAGAACCTCCGTGGGCGAGTCCTTCTCGCGCAGCCGCAGCGCCGACTCGCGGGCGCCGTCGCGCAGCACCGCGACCGTCATCCGGACCTCCTGGCGCTCCGGGTGCTCGGCCACCCAGCGGGCCAGCCCCTTCTCGTCCAGGTCCTGGGGGACGGACGCCTCCGCCGACGGCGGCAGCATCAGGCGCTCCACGGTGAGCGCGCAGCCGGCCACCGCGTCCGGCCAGGCGATCGTGCCGAGGAACTCGTCCAGCGGCCGGCCCGCGGGGATCTCGTCCTGCTCGATCGGGGTGAGACCGGTGGTCTCGGGCTCGTCCTCCAGGCCGAGCTGGGCAGCGAGGGCAGGTTCATCAGCCCGCAGCCGAGCGGTGTCTACGAGGGCGAAGAGGCGGGCGGGCTGGTCCCAGCCGAGGCCGGAGGCGTACTCGTCGATCTCGAGCACGGCCCGGGTGAGCGGGCTCGCCGCCATGGGTGTGTTGGACATGGTCACAATCCTGCCTCGTTCCCGGGCGGAATCGGGAACCGAGTAAACGGTGAGTAAGTTGCATAGGTGTGGGCCCCCGGATCACGGGGGCCACGCCCGGTCCACGAACACGCGGGCCTGAATTGACGACAGCGACTTCGAGGTGCGCACCTTGGCTTTCCAGATGCCGGACCGCGGCGGAGGCCCCACGGGGCCGCGGATGAGAGTGGGCCGCCCGTCCCGGCGCGTCCGGACCCTGCTCATGACACTGGGCGTGCTTGCCGTTCTCGGCATGGCGTTCACCATGTTCGCGGGCTTCTGGACGGACTGGCTGTGGTACCGGTCGGTCAAATACTCGTCGGTCTTCACGACGACCATGTCGACCAAGATCGGCCTGTTCTTCGTCTTCGGCCTGCTGATGGCGCTGGCGGTCGGTGTGAACATCTGGCTCGCCCACCGCCTGCGCCCGCCGCTGAGCGCCATGTCGATGGAACAGCAGAACCTCGACCGCTACCGGATGGGCATCGCGCCGTACAAGAAGTGGCTGCTGCTCGGGATCACCGCCCTGGTCGGGCTGATCGCGGGCGCCTCCGCCTCCAGCCAGTGGCGGACCTGGCTGATGTGGGTCAACGGCGTGCCCTTCCACCAGAAGGACCCGCAGTTCCACCTTGACGTCTCCTTTTACGCCTTCGACCTGCCCTGGTACCGCTTCCTGCTCGGTTTCGGCTTCGCCGCCGCGATCCTGTCCGTCATCGCCGCCGCGCTCACCCACTACCTGTACGGCGGCCTGCGGATCACCTCCCCGGGCGCGCGTGCCACGTCCGCGGCGACCGGCCACCTGTCGGTGCTGCTCGGCATCTTCGTCGCCCTGAAGGCGGTCGCCTACTGGCTGGACCGGTACGGCCTGGCGGTGAAGTCCAGCGACTTCAAGGCCACCGACAACTGGACGGGCCTGCGGTACGTCGACGCCAACGCCTACCTGCCGGCCAAGACGATCCTGTTCTGCATCGCCGTCATCTGCGCGGTGCTGTTCTTCGCGACGCTGTGGCGGCGCACCTGGCAGCTGCCGGTGATCGGCTTCGGCCTGATGGTCCTGTCGGCGATCCTCATCGGGGGGCTGTACCCGGCGATCGTGCAGAAGTTCCAGGTCCAGCCCAACGAGCAGGCCAAGGAAGCGCCGTACGTCCAGAAGAACCTCAAGGCGACCCGCGACGCGTACGACATCGACGACGCGAAGGTCACCGAGTACTCGGGGACCAGCACCAGCACGAACAAGACCAAGCTGCGCGACGACGTGGACTCCACGGCGAGCATCCGGATCATGGACCCGAACATCGTCTCGCCCACGTTCCAGCAGCTCCAGCAGATCAGGAACTACTACGCGTTCCCGACCAATCTGGACGTCGACCGCTACAGCAAGGACGGCAAGGACCAGGACACCGTCCTCGGTCTGCGTGAGCTGAACCTGAACGGCATCCCGAAGAACAACTGGATCAACGACCACTTCCGTTACACCCACGGCTACGGCGTGGTCGCCGCCAAGGGCACCGAGGCCGACAGCGAGGGCCGGCCCGTCTTCACCGAGTCGGACCTGCCGTCCAAGGGCGACCTCGGCAAGTACCAGCAGCGCGTCTACTACGGCGAGAAGACCACCACGTACTCGATCGTCGGCGGTCCTCAGAAGGAGATCGACTACTCCGACGACAGCGGTGAGAAGACGATCAGCTACACCGGCGAGAGCGGCGTCAACCTCGCCAACCCGGTCAACCGGGCCGCGTACGCGGTGGCGTTCAGCGAGCCGCAGATCCTGTACTCCGGGGCGATCGGCGAGGGCTCGCGGATCCTGTACAACCGCACGCCCAAGGAGCGCGTCGAGGCGGTCGCCCCGTGGCTGACCATCGACGGCGACGCCTACCCGGCGGTGGTGGACGGCCGCATCCAGTGGATCGTCGACGCCTACACGACGACGAACGGCTACCCCTACGCCTCGCGCACGACCCTCGGCGACACCACGGCCGACTCGCTGACCGCGACGAACAACTCCCGCGCGGTGGTGGCCCAGCAGAACCAGGTCAACTACATCCGCAACTCGGTGAAGGCGACCGTCGACGCCTACAGCGGCGAGGTCAAGCTCTACCAGTGGGACACCAAGGACCCCGTCCTGAAGACGTGGATGAAGGCGTTCCCGGGCACGGTGAAGCCCAAGCAGGACATCTCGGGCGACCTGCTGGCCCATCTGCGGTACCCGCAGGACCTGTTCAAGGTCCAGCGTGAGCTGCTGACCCGCTACCACGTCAGGGACGCGCAGACCTTCCTGAGCGGCTCCGAGGTGTGGCAGGTGCCGGACGACCCGACCAACAAGTCGGGCGACGCGGTGCCGCCGTACTACCTCAGCATGAAGATGCCCGACCAGTCCTCCCAGGCGTTCTCGCTGACGACGACGTTCACACCCAACGGGCGTGACAACCTCAGCGGGTTCATGGCGGTCGACGCCGAGGCGGGCACGCCCGACTACGGCAAGATCAGAATCCTGAAGCTGCCGACCAACACGACGGTCAACGGGCCCAAACAGGTGCAGAGCCAGTTCAACTCCGAGCAGAACATCGCCGAGACCATCAGCCTGCTCAGCCGCGGCGACTCCGAGGTCGAGTACGGCAACCTGCTCACGGTGCCGCTCGACGGAGGACTGCTGTACGTGGAGCCGGTCTACGTGCGCGGCGGTGGGCTCAAGTACCCGCTGCTGCGGAAGGTGTTGGTCACCTACGGAGGCAACACCGCCTTCGAGGACACCCTCGACCAGGCCCTCGACAAGGTCTTCGGAGCGGAAGGCGCCACCACCACGCCACCGGACGAGTCCACGACCAAGCCGCCGACATCGGGTAACCCGACGGTCCAAGAGGCGCTCACCGACGCCCAGAAGGCCTTCGACGCCGGCCAGGCGGCCCTGAAGAAGGGCGACTGGAAGGCGTACGGCCAGGCGCAGAAGGACCTGGAGGACGCTCTGCGGCGGGCCGAGGCGGCGCAGGCCAAGGCCGACAAGACCAGCGGCGGCTCCAAGAGCAGCGCCACACCCAGCCCCAGCGGCAGTCCCAGCAGTAGCCCCAGCGGCAGTCCGAGCGGCGGCTGATCGAACGCCCCTCCCGCGCCGTGGTACGGTTGCAACACAACGGCGCGGGGTGGAGCAGCTCGGTAGCTCGCTGGGCTCATAACCCAGAGGTCGCAGGTTCAAATCCTGTCCCCGCTACTGAAGACGAAGGCCCGGATCCTGAAAAGGATCCGGGCCTTCGTCGTGTGCGAACACGTGTGCCGGGGGGCAGGTGACGGCCGCGCCGCCGTGGGGAGTTGGCCGATCTGTGTTTGACTTGTCTCTCTGTGGGCATGTCGACAAAACGCTGAAGTGACCTCACTGGCTGCGGTATACCAGGTGTACCGGGGTAGCAGGTGGTGCGACGATGGACGTTATGGGGGAGAAGGCAACTCTGTTCGAGTCAGGGCGATTTGTGCAGCCTTCCGACGGTGGGGAGGCCGGTGAGGCAGCCGAGGAGGCCGCCGAGGAGGTGCGTCGGAGGCTCGCGGCCGAGGCCGGTGACGTCGAGGCGATGAGCGTCCTCGGGGCCATGCTGCTGCGCCGCGGCGATCTCGACGGAGCCGAGCCACACCTGCGTGCCGCCACCGCCGCCGGCGACCGTGCCGCCGCCAACAACCTGGGAGTCCTCCTCCACCAGCGCGGATACCCCGAGGAGGCAGCCGGCTGGTGGCGCATCGCCGCCGTCGCCGGGTCGGCCGCGGCCGCGCACGCGCTGGGGCGCCACCACCGCGAGCGCGGGGACGAGCCGGCCGCCGAGTACTGGCTGCGGCAGTCCGCCGAGCAGGGGCACGTGCTCGGCGCCTACGCGCTCGCCGACCTGCTGGAACACCGTCAGGACTCCGCCGCCGAGCGGTGGATGCGGGCCGCGGCCGAGCGCGGGCACCGCGAGGCGGCGTACCGGCTGGCCCGCGCGCTCGACCGGAAGGCCGCGCTCGCGGAGGAGTGCGGGAGCGACGGCGGTGCCGCGCTGATGGCGCAGGCCGCGCAGTTCTACCGGCAGTCCGCCGCGCGCGGGCACCGGCGGGCCGCGCTGCACCTCGGGGCGATCCTGGAGAAGCGGGGCGAGCTGAAGGAGGCCGGGCGCTGGTACCTGACCTCGGCCAAGGACGGCGAGGCGCGGGCCGCCTGCGCCCTGGGCTTCCTGCTGCGTGACGCCGGGGACACGGAGAGCGCGGCCGTGTGGTGGCTGCGCGCCGCCCAGGAGGGGGACGGCAACGCGGCCAACGCGCTGGGGGCGCTGCACGCGGAGCGCGGCGAGACCCAGACCGCCGAGCGCTGGTACCGGGCGGCGATGGACGCCGGGGACGACAACGGCGCCTACAACCTCGGGCTGCTGTGCGCCGAGCAGGGGCGGACCGCGCAGGCCGAGCAGTGGTACCGGCGGGCGGCCTACGCGGGGCACCGGGAGGCGGCGAACGCGCTGGCGATCCTGCTGCTGCAGGGCGGTGACGCGACGGGCGCCGAGCCGTGGTTCTCCAAGGCCGCGGAGGCCGGGAGCGTCGACGCCGCGTTCAACCTGGGCATCCTCTACGCCGGCCGGGGCGAGGACGAGGCCGCGCTGCGCTGGTACGAGCGTGCCGCGGCCGCCGGCCACACGGAGGCGGCGCTGCAGGTGGGGATGGCGCGGCTGCGGGAGAGGGACGACCTCGCGGCGGAGCGGTACCTCAGATGCGCGGCCGGGGGCGGCAGCGCGGAGGCCGCCTACCGGCTGGCGACCGTGCTGGACGCGCGCCGGCCGCCGACGGCCGCGCACGAGCTCGGGGAGCCGGTGCACGTCAAGACCGAGTGCGAGGAGTGGTACGAGCGCGCCGCCACCCAGGGGCACCGGCGGGCGCAGGTGCGGGTGGGGATGCTGGCCGCGGCCCGCGGGGACGTCGTGGAGGCGGCCCGCTGGTACCGGGAGGCGGCCGAGGCCGGGTCCCGCAACGGCGCCTTCAATCTCGGGCTGCTGCTGGCCCGGGAGGGCAGCGAGCCGGAGGCGGCGCTCTGGTGGACCCGGGCCGCCGATGCCGGGCACGGCAGGGCGGCGCTGCGGCTGGCCCTCGTCTACGCGCGTCGGGGCGAGCTGGTGGAGGGGCAGCGGTGGGCCGATCGCGCGGTGTCCCTGGGGCCCGGCGAGGTCGCCGAGCGGGCGGCCCGGCTGCGGGACGCGCTGCGTGAGGAACTGTCGGCGTAACGGCCACCGGACCAGCCCCGTAGCGACCGGCCCGCCACGGAGCGCGCGCGGTCTGCCGTGGAGCGCGCCGGCCGCTACGGGAGCAGGCCCGGCGTGCGCCGGGGCGGGCCCGGCCCGCGCCGGAAGTGATTTGCCTCTGTGCACGTCCTTCACGTAGTGTTTCATTCATCGCCGCGGGGTGGAGCAGCTCGGTAGCTCGCTGGGCTCATAACCCAGAGGTCGCAGGTTCAAATCCTGTCCCCGCTACTGAAGGCCGAGGGCCGGAATCCAGATCTTGGATTCCGGCCCTCGGTGCGTTCGGCGGGCGCGTGCGGGTGTGGCTCCCGGGCAGCACAAAGCCCCGGCGTCCGCGAGGGGCCGGGGCTTCGGGAAGGAGTTATGCCGCCGCGCAGCTCGGGCACAGGCCGCGGTAGGTCACCTCGACGTCCGAGACCGTGAAGCCGAAGCGCTCCGAGTCGGGCAGGTCGGCGAGCGGGTTGCCGCTCGGGTGGACGTCCCGGATCGCGCCGCACCCGGCGCAGACCAGGTGCTGGTGCGGCCGGTGCGCGTTCGGGTCGTAGCGCTTGGCGCGCTTGTCGGTGGCGACCTCGAGCACCTCACCGAGGGAGACCAGCTCGCCCAGCGTGTTGTAGACGGTCGCCCGGGAGATCTCGGGCAGCTTGGCGACGGCCCGGGCGTGGACCTCGTCCGCGGTCAGGTGGACGTGCTCGCCGTCGAGAACCTCGGCCACGACCCGCCGCTGTGCGGTCATGCGCCATCCGCGTCCGCGCAGCCGTTCCAAAAGGTCACTCATGCGGGCCAGTTTAACAGCAAGATGCCCAGATCCTGAATAGATGTGACTTTGGAGCCGTGCTTGACTTGGATTTAGTCCAATGTAGGATCAAGCCTGGCTTTGGCCGAGGAACAGAAACAGCAGGAAGTCATGCAGGAGGCGCACGTGACGCAGGGACCGCTCACTACGGAAGCCGGTGCACCGGTGGCCGACAACCAGAACAGCGAGACCGCGGGCGCCGGCGGCCCCGTGCTCGTGCAGGACCAGCTGCTCCTGGAGAAGCTGGCCCGCTTCAACCGCGAGCGCATCCCGGAGCGCGTGGTGCACGCCCGCGGCGCCGGGGCCTACGGCACCTTCACGGTGACCGCCGACGTCACGCCGTACACGCGCGCCGCCTTCCTCTCCGAGGCCGGCAAGCAGACCGAGGTCTTCCTGCGCTTCTCGACCGTGGCCGGCAACCTCGGCGCCGCCGACGCCGTCCGCGACCCGCGCGGCTTCGCGGTGAAGTTCTACACCGAGGAGGGCAACTACGACCTCGTCGGCAACAACACCCCGGTGTTCTTCATCAAGGACGCCGTCAAGTTCCCGGACTTCATCCACACCCAGAAGCGCGACCCGTACACCGGCAGCCAGGAGGCCGACAACGTCTGGGACTTCTGGGGGCTGTCCCCTGAGTCGACCCACCAGGTGACCTGGCTGTTCGGCGACCGGGGCATCCCGGCGTCCTACCGTCACATGGACGGCTTCGGCTCGCACACCTTCCAGTGGAACAACGAGGCCGGCGAGGTCTTCTGGGTCAAGTACCACTTCAAGACCGACCAGGGCATCAAGAACCTCACCGCCGAGGAGGCCGAGGTCCTCGCGGGCCGGGACCCCGACTCCCACCAGCGCGACCTGCGCGAGGCCATCGAGCGGGGCGAGTACCCGACGTGGACCGTGGGCGTGCAGATCATGCCGGCGGCGGACGCGGCGGCCTACCGCTTCAACCCGTTCGACCTGACCAAGGTCTGGCCGCACGCCGACCATCCGGTCGTGGAGATCGGCAAGCTGGAGCTCAACCGCAACCCGGAGAACGTCTTCGCCGAGGTCGAGCAGAGCATCTTCAGCCCCGCGCACTTCGTGCCGGGCATCGGCCCGTCGCCCGACAAGATGCTCCAGGGCCGCCTCTTCGCGTACGGCGACGCGCACCGCTACCGCGTCGGCATCAACGCCGACCACCTGCCGGTGAACCGCCCGCACGCCACCGAGGCGCGCACCCACGCCCGTGACGGCTACCTGTACGACGGCCGCCACAAGGGCGCGAAGAACTACGAGCCGAACAGCTTCGGCGGCCCCTTCCAGACGGACCGGCCGCTGTGGCAGCCGATCCCGGTCAGCGGCGTGACCGGCGACCACGAGGCCCCGGTGCACGCCGAGGACGACGACTTCGTGCAGGCGGGCAACCTCTACCGTCTGATGTCCGACGGCGAGAAGGAACGCCTGATCGGCAACCTGGCGGGCTCCCTCGCCAAGGTCTCGCGCGACGACATCGCCGAGCGCGCGATCGGCAACTTCCGCCGGGCGGACGAGGACTTCGGCAAGCGGCTGGAGGCCGCGTTCCAGGCCCTGCGCGGCTGACAGTGCTGGACCACCGCTTGCCGTAGTGGACGGGCCGGGACATCCCTGCGAAGGGGCCCGGCCCGTCCGTCATGGAGCGTCATGGAGCGTCATGGGGTGCCGCTCGGCGCCGTGTCAGGCCGGCACCTGCTGCCGCGCCGGAGCCCAGCAGCGGATGATGTCGCGGACCGAGACGATGCCGACGGGCTCGCCCCGGTCGCAGACGATGAGATGCCGGAAACCGCCGTGCGCCATGGCGCGGGCCGCCTCCTCCAGCGTCCATGACGGGGCGGCGAACACCACGTCGGTGGTCGTGTGGGCGTGGGCGCGCTCCGTGTCGGGATCCTGGCCGAGGCCGACGGAGTTGAGGATGTCGCGTTCGGTGAGGATGCCGATACCGCCGGCGTCGGGGTCGAGGACCACGGCCGCGCCGATGCGACGGGCGGACATGAGGGCCGCGGCCTGACGCAGGGTGTGCGCGGGGCCGATGGTGAGGACGACTGTGCTCATGGCGTCACGGACGAGCATGGAATGAGCCACCTCCTGAGGGTGCCCCGCAGTTTGTTCATGGATTCACAAATGCACAAGCGGGGGGACTTTCAGAGTGACAGGCAAAGCGCGGGTCAACAAGAGGGCGCGGGGCAGTCATCCCCGAACGGGTGATGGGCGGCCGGCGCACGGTCAGTGCACGGAGAAGCCGCCGTCGACGAAGATCGACTGACCGGTGACGTACGCGGAGGCACGGCTCGCCAGGAAGACCGCCGCGCCCGCGAAGTCCTCGGCCAGGCCGTTGCGCCCCACCATGGTCCGCGCGGCCAGCGCCGCCACCTTCTCCGGGTCCGACGACAGCCGGGCGTTCAGCGGCGTCATGACGAACCCCGGCACCAGCGTGTTGCAGGTGACCCCGTACGGCGACCAGGCCTCGGCCTGGGAACGGGCCAGCGACTCCAGCGCCCCCTTGGACACGCCGTAGGCGCCGCTCTGCACGAACGCCCGGTGCGCCTGCTGGGAGGAGATGTGGATGATCCGGCCGAAGCCCCGCTCGGCCATGCCCGGCCCGAACCGCCGGCCCAGCAGGTGCGGTGCCTCCAGGTTCACGGCCATCGTGGTGTCCCACACGTCGTCGCCCAACTCGCCCAGCGGAGGACGCAGGTTGACCCCGGCGGAGTTGACCAGGATGTCGGGCTCCCCGAACACCCCGGCCGCCTCCTCGGCCGCCGCGCGCACACCCTCACGGCTGCTCAGATCGGCGCTCACCCAGGCCGCCCGGCAGCCGTCGGCCGTCAACTCGTCAACCGTGGACGCCAGTTCCGCCTCCCTGCGGGCCACGACCACCACGCTCGCGCCCGCCCGTGCCAGCGCCCCGGTGATGGCCCGGCCGATGCCGGAGCTGCCGCCGGTCACCACGGCGACCCGGTCGTCCAGCGAGAACAGTTCGGAGAGGTACGTCCGCGAGCTCATGCCCGCACCTTAGGGCCTGTCGTTCGGATCATGCCGCCGACGTCAGTAGCGCTGGTTGAGGTAGCCCAGCAGTTCGTCGTGGAGCAGGCCGTTGGAGGCGGCCGCGTTGCCGCTGTGCGGGCCCGGGCGGCCGTCGAGTCCGGTGAAGGTGCCGCCGGCCTCGGTCACGACGATCGCGTTGGCGGCCATGTCCCACAGGGACAGCTCGGGCTCCGCGCAGATGTCGACCGAGCCCTCGGCGACCATCATGTACGGCCAGAAGTCGCCGTACGCGCGCGTGCGCCACACCTCGCGGGTGAGGTCGAGGAAGCCGTCCAGCCGGCCCTGGTCCTCCCAGCCGGACAGCGAGGAGTACGCGAACGAGGCGTCCGACAGCCGAGACACGCGTGAGACGTGCAGCCGGGTCGCCGAGGACAGGCTGCGCCCGCTGAACGCGCCGTGCCCCTTCGCGGCCCACCAGCGGCGGCCCAGGGCGGGGGCGGAGACGACGCCGACGACGGGTTCGAAGCCGGTCTCGCCGGCCTCCATCAGGGAGATCAGGGTGGCCCACACCGGCACCCCGCGCACGTAGTTCTTGGTGCCGTCGATGGGGTCGATCACCCAGCGACGGGGCCCCGTGCCCTCGACGCCGTACTCCTCGCCGAGGATCGCGTCCCGGGGACGGGCGCGCTGCAGCTGGCCGCGGATCAGCTCCTCCGCTGCCTTGTCGGCCTCGCTCACCGGTGTCATGTCCGGCTTGGTCTCGACCTTGAGGTCGAGAGCCTTGAAGCGGTCCATGGTCGCCGCGTCGGCGGCGTCCGCGAGAACGTGGGCGAAGCGCAGGTCGTCAAGGTAGTCCGGCATGGAACGAACGCTATCCGGCCAGGTCGGTGAGGGGCCACCGGGCCCTGTCGTAGGAGGGGCGGCACCTGGTGTCCGAAGAGTGCCTCCGCCTGCCCCCGCGCACCCTTGACAGTGCTCCCGCACGCGTCAAATCTGGGCGCAGAGCCGCTCGCCCCAGGGAGGCGATGATGCCTGCAGCGCGGGAATCCCTACTGGACGCCGCGTACTCGGCGCTGGCGCGCCGGCCGTGGTCCACCGTGCGGATGGTGGACGTGGCCGCGGCGGCCGGAGTGTCCCGCCAGACGCTGTACAACGAGTTCGGCAGCAAGGAGGGGCTGGCCCGCGCGCTTGTGAGACGCGAGGCGGACGGCTATCTCGCCGGGGTCGAGCGGGCGCTGACCGGCTGCTCCGACGCCCGCGACCGGCTGGTCGCCGTCGCCGAGTGGACGGCGTCGGCGGCCCGCGGGAACGCGCTCGTGCGGGCCGTGCTCACCGGCTGCTGGAGCCCGTGGCTGCCCTCTCCGACGCTGTCGGCGGTGCCCTCGACCTCGGCCGTGCCGGCGCAGCGCCGGGCGGACGGTCCGCTGCCCTCGCCCGGCGACCTGGTGGCGACGGTCCGCGACCGGGCCGTCGCGGTCCTGTCCGGCCCCGGAGCGCCGGGGCCGGACACCGCGGACCTCGCCCGCTCCTGCGAGCTGGTGATACGCGTGGCCCTGTCCTGCGTGACGGCCCCGCCGGGAGAGGGCGGCGTCGCGGACCTCGTACGGACCACGATGCAGCGCCAGTTGACGGCGTGACCGTGTGACGCCGTGACGCCGTGACTGCCTGTCAGGCCGCTCGAGAAGCAGTTCGAGACGTCCAGGCTGTTCAAGCTGTTCAAGCTGTTCAGGCGGTCGGAGAGGGGAGACCGGGCGGCCTCCCGGCCCGGTGTCTCAGTGCGCCGAGCCCGACAGCTGCAGGCCGATGACGCCGAGGATGACCAGACTGATCGAGACAATCTTCAGGGTGGACACCAGGTCGCCGAGGAAGATCATGCCGTAGATCGCGGTGCCCGCCGCGCCGATGCCGGTCCACACGGCGTAGGCCGGGCCGACGTCCAGCTTCCGCAGCGAGAGGGTGAGCAGGCCGAAGCTGCCGAGCGCGAAGACGCAGAAGGCGATCGTGGGCCACAGCCGGGTGAAACCGTGGGACAGCTTGAGGCACACCGCGAAACCGGTCTCCAGCATCCCGGCCACGATGACCAGCAGCCACGCCATGTGCTGTCCTCCCGTTGGTCCGGTTCGGCGATTATGCACTTGCCGGACTCGTGTCCACCCAAACAACGCGGTGGTCAGTCGCCTTCGGTGTGCTCCCGGCTGGCCAGCAGCCGGCGCAGCGAGTACAGGCGGGCGGGATCGGCGTGGCCCTCGGCGACCCACTGGTCCAGCGCGCAGTCCGGCTCGTCGTGACTGCAGGCGCGCGGGCAGTTCTCCGTGCCGGGTCCGAGGTCGGGGAAGGCGAGGATGACCCGGGACGGGTCGACGTGGGCCAGGCCGAAGGACCGGACGCCCGGGGTGTCGACCACCCAGCCGTCCGCCCCGGCGAGCGGCAGGGCGAGCGCCGAGGTGGTGGTGTGCCGGCCGCGGCCGGTGACCGCATTGACGTGTCCTGTCAGCCGCCGCCGGTCCTCCGGGACCAGCGCGTTGACCAGCGTCGTCTTGCCGACGCCGGAATGGCCGACGAACGCGGTGATCTTGTCGGCGAGGTGCTCGCGCACCCGGTCCGCCGCACCGCCGCTCTCCAGTTCCTCGCGGCTGGTGACGACGTAGGGAATGTCGAGGTCGCCGTACAGCTCCAGGAGCTTGTCCGGCGGGGCGAGGTCCGACTTGGTCAGCACCAGCAGCGGGTCGAGTCCGCCGTCGTACGCCGCCACCAGGCACCGGTCGATCAGGCGCGGGCGCGGCTCCGGGTCGGCGAGGGCGGTGACGATCGCCAGTTGGTCGGCGTTGGCCACGACCACGCGCTCGTAGGGATCGTCGTCGTCGGCCGTGCGGCGCAGCAGCGAGGAGCGCCCCTCGATGCGGACTATGCGCGCGAGGGTGTCCTTCTGTCCCGACAGGTCACCGACGATGGCCACCCGGTCGCCGACCACCGCCGCCTTGCGGCCCAGCTCGCGCGCCTTCATCGCCAGTACGGTCCTGCCGTCCACCAGGCAGGTCAGCCGGCCGCGGTCGACGGTGAGGACCATGCCCTCGGCCGCGTCCTCGTGCTTGGGGCGGATGTTCGTGCGCGGCCGGTTGCCCTTGCGGTTCGGGCGGCTGCGGATGTCGTCCTCGTCGGTGTGCTTGCCGTAGCGGCGCATGCCGTCAGCCCCGGCTCTCCACGCCGCCCAGCATCCCGGTCCACAGCTCGGGGAACTCCGGCAGGGTCTTGGCCGTCGTCGCCACGTCCTCGATCTGCACGCCCTCGACCGCCAGGCCGATGATCGCGCCGGCCGTCGCCATGCGGTGGTCCTCGTAGGTGTGGAAGATCCCGCCGTGCAGGCGGCGCGGGCGGATGTGCAGGCCGTCGGCGGTCTCGGTCACGTCGCCGCCGAGTTCGTTGATCTCCTTGGTCAGCGCGGCCAGCCGGTCCGTCTCGTGCAGCCGCAGGTGGGCCACCCCGCGCAGGGTCGACGGGGAGTCGGCGAGGGCGGCGACCGCGGCGATGCCCGGAGTCAGCTCGCCGACCTCGCCCAGGTCCACGTCGATGCCGTGAACAGCACCCGAACCGGTGAACACGAGTCCGTAATCGGTGAGCTCGCAGGAACCACCCATTTCGGTGAAGATCTCGCGGAGCCTGTCGCCGGGCTGGGTGGTGCGCTCCGGCCAGTCGGGCACGACCACCTTGCCGCCGGTGACCAGGGCCGCCGCCAGGAACGGCTGCGCGTTGGACAGGTCCGGCTCGATCGTCAGGTCCCGCCCGAGCAGGGCGCCCGGCGTCACCCGCCAGACGTTCGGCTCGCCGCCCGACTCCGGGGTGTCCACCTGGGCGCCGACCGAGCGCAGCATGTCGACGGTCATCCGGATGTGCGGCAGGGAGGGCAGCGAGGCGCCGACGTGACGGACCTCGACGCCCTGGTTGAAGCGCGGACCGGACAGCAGCAGGGCGCTGACGAACTGGGACGAGGAGGAGGCGTCGACCTCCACCGTGCCGCCGTCCAGCGCTCCGCCGCCGTGCACCGTCAGCGGCAGCGCGCCGCGGCCGTCGTCGTCGATCCGGGCGCCGAGGACGCGCAGCGCGTCGACGACGCCGTTCAGGGGACGCTCGTACGACCTCGGGTCGCCGTCGAAGCGGACGGGGCCGTCGGCCAGCGCGGCGACCGGCGGCAGGAAGCGCATCACCGTGCCGGCGTTGCCGACGTCCACCGTGGCCGGGCCGCGCAGGCCCGTCGGGAGCACGCGCCAGGCCTCCCCGGAGCCGTCGGGGCCGACCCCCTCCTCGATCTCCACGCCCATGGCGCGCAGTCCGCCCGCCATCAGCAGCGTGTCACGGGAGCGCAGCGGGCGGCGCAGCCAGCCGGGCTCGGAGGCGAGCGCGGCGAGCACCAGGGCGCGGTTGGTGACCGACTTGGACCCGGGCACGTGGACCGTCGCGTCGACGGCCCCGCTCGCGTGCGGGGCGGGCCAGAGGGCGGTGGGTGCGGGGTTCTGGGCCATGGGCCCACTCTATAAGCAGCCCGTGCTTCTGGTGCGGCGCCGTTGTGGCTGGTCGGGCCCGCGGGACGCGGTCGTACGGGCCTGCGGGCGCCGTCACGCGGGCCCACGGGGCGCCGCCGCGCAGCCCCACGGAGCGCGCCGCCGCGCGGGCACCTACGAGGGCGCTGATGAGGGCACCGACGAGGGCGCCGACGAACGCGTCGACGGGGACGCCTGCGGTGCGCCCACGCGCCGCGGTAGCCGAGCGGTCGTGCGCCGCCGCGCGACGGCGCGCGGGCGCGCGCTCAGAGCTCCAGCAGCCAGCGCCCGCCCCCTATCAGCGAGCACAGCGACACCGCGTGGAACAGGAACAGCCACAACCCGGCCGGCACGTTCGTCAGCCGGGACAACTGGTCCGCGTCCGAGTCCCCGGCGCCTCCCCGCCTGCGCTTGGCCTGCAGCTCGAACGCCGGACGCACGCCGCCCGCCAGCAGGAACCACACCACCGCGTACGCGAACGCCGCCTGCACCTGGGCCCCCGCCAGCCAGGACACCAGCAGGAACGTGCCGCCCGTCAGCACCACCGTCAGCACGCCGTAGGCGTTGCGGATCATCACCAGCATCGCCAGCAGCAGCGCCGTCGCCAGCCACAGCAGCAGCGTGATGCGGCCGGCCGCCAGCAGCGCGGCGCCGCCCAGACCCAGCAGCGGGGGAGCGGTGTAGCCGGCCGCCGCCGTCAGGATCATGCCGAGACCGTGCGGCTTGCCGCGGCTGACGGTCAGGCCGCTGGTGTCCGAGTGCAGACGTATGCCGGTCAGGGTGCGGCCGGTGAGCAGCGCGACCAGTCCGTGCCCGCCCTCGTGGGCGATGGTGATCGCGTTGCGCGACACCCGCCACAGGCCCGGCGGGACGGTCACCGCGAGCGCGGCGACGAGAGTTGCGATCACCACCCACAGGTCGGGGTCCGGCTGAATGCCGAAGACCTCGTCCCACAGGGACGCGAGCGAGGCGGGTGCGGTGCTGGCGGCGCTGTCCATGGTGGCTCGGTGGCTCCCTCTCCCGGTGCGGAATCTGGCAGTGTGGCACGCATGTGCGGACGGTATGCAGCGAGTCGTGGGGCCGAGGATCTCGCAGGAGTCTTTGAGATCGAGAAGTGGGAGCCCGCGGAGGCTCTCGAGCCGGACTACAACGTGGCCCCCACCAAGGAGGTCCACGTCGTCCTCGACCGCCCGCTGAAGGACACCGGCGACCCGCGCCCCGTCCGCCAGCTGCGCAGGCTGAAGTGGGGCCTGGTGCCGTCCTGGTCGAAGACGCCCGAGGGCGCGGCGCGCATGATCAACGCCCGCGCCGAGACCGTCCACGAGAAGCCGTCCTACCGGCGGGCCTTCGCCACGCGCCGGTGCGTCGTCCCGGCCGACGGCTACTACGAGTGGGTCACCGGCCGGCAGGAGCGGGACCTGGAGGTCGAGGGCAAGCGGAAGCGGCCGCGCAAGCAGCCGTACTTCGTGCTGCCCGCCGACGGGTCGGTGTTCGCGATGGCCGGGCTGTACGAGTTCTGGCGGGACCGGACGCTGCCGGACGACCACCCGCAGGCCTGGTGGGCGACCTGCACGGTGATCACGACCGAGGCGGAGACGACCCCCCTCGCCGTGGCCCCCGCCGAGGGACCGGGCTCGCTCGCCGAGATCCACCCCCGGATGCCGCTCATGCTCACCCCGGACCGCTGGGACGCCTGGCTGGACCCGGCTCGCACCGACCCCGACGAGCTGCGCGCGCTGCTCCAGCCGCCCCCGCCCGGCCTGATGCGCGCCTACCCCGTCTCCACCGCCGTCAGCAACGTCCGCAACAACGGACCGGAGCTGCTGAAGGAGCTCGACGGACCCGAAGCGGGCACACTCTTCTGATGTGACGACCGAGATCATTGGCACGGAGACGGGGGACGCCCGCATCACCTGGCACGAGGCCGGGGAGGCGCGGCTGGTGCTCGCCCTCGGGCACGGCGCCGGCGGCGGTGTGGAGGCCCCGGACCTGCGGGCCCTCGCCGAGGTGCTGCCGGGGCACGGGGTGAGCGTCGCCCTCGTGGAACAGCCCTGGCGGGTGGCCGGCAAGAAGGTGGCGCCCGCGCCGAAGACGCTCGACGCCGGCTGGCGGGGCGTGTGGCCCGCGCTCGCCGCCCCCGGACTGCCGGTGGTCGCGGGCGGTCGCAGCGCCGGCGCCCGCGTCGCCTGCCGCACCGCCGCAGAGCTGGGGGCGCGCGCCGTGCTCGCCCTGAGCTTCCCGCTGCACCCGCCGGGCAGGCCGGAGAAGTCCCGGGCCGGCGAACTGCTCGGCGCGGGGGTGCCCGTCCTCGTCGTGCAGGGCGGAAACGATCCGTTCGGCAGGCCGGAGGAGTTTCCCGAGGGCGACTACGAGCTGATCGAGGTGGAGTACGGGGATCACGGCTTCGCCGTGCCGAAGCGGGCCGCGACCGGACAGGAGCACGCCCTGGAGGTCATCACCGACGGCGTGGCGCGGTGGACGGCCGCACTGGTCTGAGGGGCCGGGAATGCCGCGCGCGCGGCCACTGTTGAGCGGACAGACGTGCTGGACCACCAGCACCGATGTCTCAGGAGAGGAAGTCCGCCGCATGGGTTCGACCTACTGCCCGAGCCGCAGCAGCCGCGCTGACCTGGACTGGACGGTGCTGCATGCGGCGAAGGCCGCTCCTTTTCGAGGGGCGGCGGAGCCGGGTAGTCGTCTATCCTCCGATTCTGGTGGCATCGGTTTCGGTGCTGCCCGGAATCTTGAGGAGGTGGGTCCGGTCACTGGGATCGACGCAGGGACCGACAACGGCCAGGCGGAGCTGCCCGAGGGCCAGGGCATGAGCGCGGAGTCGACGTCGGAGCGCAGCGCGCGCTTCGAGCGGGACGCGCTCGAATTCCTCGACCAGATGTACTCGGCCGCCCTGCGCATGACGCGCAACCCGGCCGACGCCGAGGACCTGGTGCAGGAGACGTATGCCAAGGCGTACGCGTCCTTCCACCAGTTCCGCGAAGGCACCAATCTGAAGGCGTGGCTGTACCGGATCCTCACGAACACGTTCATCAACTCCTACCGCAAGAAGCAGCGGGAACCGCAGCGCTCCGCGGCCGAGGAGATCGAGGACTGGCAGCTGGCCCGCGCCGAGTCGCACATGTCGACGGGTCTGCGCTCGGCGGAGTCGCAGGCACTGGACCACCTGCCGGACTCGGACGTGAAGGAAGCCCTCCAGGCGATCCCCGAGGAGTTCCGCATCGCCGTCTATCTCGCGGACGTCGAGGGCTTTGCCTACAAGGAGATCGCCGACATCATGGGGACACCCATCGGTACGGTGATGTCCCGGCTGCACCGGGGCCGCCGTCAGCTGCGCGGCATGCTCGAGGACTACGCCCGCGAGCGAGGCCTGGTCCCGGCCGGCGCCGGAGAGTCGAACGAAGCGAAAGGCTCGGGCTCATGAGCTGCGGAGAGCCGCACGAGACGGACTGCGGTGAGGTCCTCGACCACCTCTACGAGTTCCTCGACCGCGAGATGCCCGACGTGGACCGCAACAAGTTCGAGCAGCACTTCCAGGAGTGCTCCCCGTGCCTGGAGAAGTACGGTCTGGAGCAGGCCGTGAAGAAGCTGGTCAAGCGGTGCTGCGGACATGACGACGTGCCGACCGACCTGCGCTCCAAGGTGATGGGGCGGATCGACCTGATCCGCTCCGGCCAGGCCGTCCCCGAGCACGACGTGACCGCTTCCCCGGTCACCCCCCAGGAGTCCTGAACCCCCGCCAAGACGGGCCGTCGTCACCCGAACGTGCTAATCCGCGGGCCAACAGCCCGCGGACTCCCCCTCCCCGCCCTAGGCTCCTCAGCCTGAGCAGGCTCGGCCGGGGGGAGAGGCGTGATGGAGGCGGTGTCGGCACGCGCACGCGTGTACGTCGCCTGTGCGGTCCTCGGCGCCGCGTGCTGTCTGCTCCCGCTGTCCGGCCCGCGCACGCCCTGGTGGGCGGTCGCGCTGCCGGCCGCGCTGTACGCCGCCGGCGAGCAGGCCGCCGCCCGATGGCCGTTCGCCGGGACGTTCTACCCCGTGCTCCTCGCCGGGGCCTTCCTGCTCCCGCCGCCCGCCGCCGCCTTGGTGCCGCTGCCCGGCGCGCTGCTCTCGCCGGTCGGCCGGCGCTCACCGTGGCTGCGCCGGACCTGGCGGGCCGCCCAACTGCCCCTCGCCCTGTGCGCCGCCGCCCACGTGCACCGGGCACTGGGCGGACCGGACGCCGTCGCGGCCTCCGACTTCCCCTACGCCCTGCTCCCCGCCGGGACCGCGGTCCTCACCTTCTGCCTGGCGCTGACCGCGCTGGACGGGGGGATCCTCGCGCTGGCCGAGCGGGTGCCGGTGCGGCGGGCCTGGCGGGGGCTGTTCGTGCGGTCCCTCGCGCCGGTCGCCGTGCACGGCCTCGCCGGGCTGATGATGGCCGTGCTGTGGCACAGCCCGTACGGGCCGGTGGCCGCGCTGCTGGTGCTGCTGCCGATGTGCGTGTCGGGGTGGGCGTTCGCGCAGTACCACCGGGAACGGGCCGCCCACCAGGCGACGATCCGGGCCCTGGTGCAGGCCGTCGACATCAAGGACGGCTACACGCGCGGGCACAGCGAGCGGGTCGGGCAGGCGTCCATGATGATCGCGCGCGAACTCGGCATGGACGAGGCGCGCGTCGAGGTGCTGCGGTTCGCCGGGATCCTGCACGACGTCGGCAAGCTCGGCGTCCCCACCCGGCTGCTGCGCAAGGACGGCCCGCTCACCGCACAGGAACGGCGGGTGATCGAACTGCATCCGGAGTACGGGCACGAGATGGTGCGCGGCATCGGATTCCTGGGCGAGGCACGGGCGGCGGTGCTGCACCACCACGAACGGCTGGACGGCAGCGGATACCCGTACGGGCTGGCCGGCGGCCAGATCCCGGAGTCGGCGCGGGTGGTGGCGGTCGCCGACGCGTTCGACGCGATGACGTCCACCCGCTCCTACAGCAGGGCGCGGCCGGTCTCCGCGGCCCTGGAGGAACTCCAGCGGTGCGCGGGCGCCCAGTTCGACCCCCGGATGGTCGGCGCGCTGGTCCGGGCGCTCGCCCGGCACGGCTGGCGCCCGACGGTCACCGCCGAGGAGGACCGCGCGGCCCCGCCCGCGCCGCGCGTCGGCGGCAGGCCCCGGGCGCGCCGGTGAGCCCCCGCCCGCCGCTGACGCTCCTCATCCACACCGCGGCCGCCCTGGTGGCCGCCGGTTCCCTCCTCGCCACCTGCTGGACCGGCCTGGTCGAACGCCCCACCGCCCTCGCCTTCGGCCTGCTCGTCGCCGTCGGCGAGCTCGCCCGGTGGACCGGCGCCCGGGTCCGGGAGGCCGCGCCGCTCGGGGCCGCCGCGGCGCTGTCGTACGCGCTGCTCGGGGACAACGCGGGCCGGCCCACCACCCACGGCGCCGTGCAGGTCGTCACCGTCGTCCTCGCCGCCGCCCTGGCCGGCAACGTGCCGCACATCGCGCGCGGACAGCGGGCGGTGACCGACCACCTCGCCCGGCGGGTGCTCGCCGTCGCCTTCGCCGCCGTGTGCTTCCAGCCGCTGTACGACCGCGGGATGTTCGACACCTGGGTCGGCCCCGCGTACGCGCTGCTGCTGCCGGCGCTGCTCGCCCTGACCGCGCTGTGCGACGCCGTCCTCGCCGCCGCGCTCGCGCACTCCCGCACCGGCTGGCCCTTCGGCCCGCTGCTGCGGGACGAACTGCGCGCGCTGCTCGGCATCGGCTCCGCGGTGTGCGCCACGGGCGCGGTGACCTCGCTCGCGGTCGCCGTCGCGGGACTGTGGGCGCTGCCGGTGTTCTCGCTGCCGCTGCTGCTCACCCAGATGTCCTTCCGCCGGTACGCGGCCGTGCGGACCACCAACCGGCAGACCATGGCCTCCCTCGCCCGCGCCACCGAGATCGCCGGGTACACCCCGGCCGGGCACGCCCGGCGGGTGGCCGCGCTCAGCCGGGCCGTCGGCCGGGACCTGGGGCTGACCAGGCCGGAGCTCGCCGTCCTGGAGTGCGCCGCGCTCATGCACGACATCGGCCAGCTCAGCCTGGTCGACCCGGTCCCGGCGGGCGCCACCGCCGGCCTGCCGGCGGCCGAGCAGCGCCGGATCGCGCTGCTCGGCGGGGCCGTGGTCCGCCAGACCGGCGTCGACCGGGCGGTCGCCGTGGTCGTCGAGCGGCAGGCCGACCCCTACCGGGAACAGCCGGTCGCCGCCCGGATCGTGCGGGCCGTCAACGCCTACGAGGAGAAGGCGCGGGACGCAGGGCCCGGCGGGCCCCTGACGGCGCTGGAGGAACTGCGGCTGGCGACCGCCGCGGACTACGCGCCCGAGGTGGTGGAATCCCTGGCCCGCGTCCTGGCCCGGGACTGTCTGACCGCGTTCCCGGCTGGGTAACCCATGGGTAATGAGCGTGCTTCCAGCCACACGTGGTTGGATGCGAAGAGAGAGAGTGTCCAGGGGCACTGGCCAGCCCCCTGAACGGAACCGGCGGGCGGGAATCGTGAGGATCTTCGGCAAGGGACGGCACCGGCCCTCCGCCTCCTGGCGGCAGGCCACCGACCGTGCGTTCACGCTGATCGGCGACGGCCGGTACGAGGACGCGGGCGCGCTGCTGACACGGGCCGCCGACCTCGAGCCCTGGCTGTCGGAGTCCTGGTTCAACCTCGCCCTGCTGCACAAGTTCCGGCACGACTGGGAGCAGGCCCGCGCGGCCGGTCTGCGGGCCGTGGCGCTGCTCGACCGGGAGACCGGGGCACCCGATTGGTGGAATGTGGGCATCGCGGCCACCGCCCTGCAGGACTGGCCGCTGGCCCGGCGGGCCTGGCAGGCGTACGGGCTGCGGGTGCCGGGCACGGCCACCGCGTCCGGGGAGCCGGTCGGCATGGACCTCGGCAGCGCGGCCGTGCGGCTGTCCCCGGAGGGGGAGGCCGAGGTGGTGTGGGGCCGCCGGCTGGACCCGGCCCGCATCGAGGTGCTGTCGATCCCGCTGCCGTCCTCCGGGCGGCGCTGGGGCGAGGTCGTACTGCACGACGGGGTGCCGCACGGGGAGCGGACCACCGCGGCCGGGCATGCCTACCCGGTGTTCGACGAGATCGAGCTGTGGGCGCCGTCCCCGGTGCCGACGTGGGTGGTTCTGCTGGAGGCCGCCACCGAGGACGACCGGGACGCCCTGGAGCAGCTCGCCGCCGACGCGGGCTTCGCGGCGGAGGACTGGTCGTCGTCCGTGCGGCTGCTGTGCCGGATGTGCTCGGAGTCCCGGATGCCCTCGGACGAGGGCGACGGCGAGCACCTCGACCCGCACGACCACAGTGAACCGGGGCACCCCGGCCCGCTCGGGCACCGCACCGACGGCCAGCTGTGGGTGCCGGAGCGGGAGTGCGGGGTCGCGGCGCCCGCGTCGCTGGTGCGGGGGCTGCTGGACGGCTGGGTCGCGGACAGCCCGGACTCCAGGGACTGGCGCGACCTCGAAGAGGTCTGCTGAACCGGAAGAGGCCGGCCGGACCGGAACCGGAACAGGTCTGCCGGACCAGGGGTCTTGGAACGGGCCGCCTTCCGGTGCACGGCTCCCTTTAGGCTGTACCCGCAGAATTTCCCAGGCTTGCAGGAAGGCGTACGTCGGTCATGGCGCAGCAGGACACCGATCAGCAGCACGCGGGCGTGCTCCCCGTGGACGACGAGGGCTTCGTCATCGACACCGAGGACTGCGAGGAGCGCGAGAACGCCTGGCGCGAGCGCGGCACCTCGCGGCCGATCACGGTGGTGGGCAACCCGGTGCTGCACAAGGAGTGCAAGGACGTCACCGAGTTCGGCGAGCAGCTCCAGCAGCTGGTGGCGGACATGTTCGCCTCGCAGCGCACCGCCGAGGGCGTGGGCCTGGCCGCCAACCAGATCGGCGTCGACCTGAAGGTCTTCGTCTACGACTGCCAGGACGACCAGGGCGTCCGGCACGTCGGCGTGGTCTGCAACCCGAAGCTGGCCGAACTGCCCGCCGATCAGCGCCGCCTCGACGACAGCAACGAGGGCTGCCTGTCCGTGCCGACCGCCTACGCCCCGCTCGCGCGCCCGGACTACGCGGAGGTCACCGGGCAGGACGAGAAGGGCAACCCGGTCAAGGTGCGCGGCACCGGCTACTTCGCCCGGTGCCTGCAGCACGAGACCGACCACCTCTACGGCTACCTCTACATCGACCGCCTCTCCAAGCGGGAACGCAAGGACGCGCTGCGGCAGATGGCCGAGAACGAGCCCCGCTACCCGGTCGTCGCCAACGACTGAGGGCGCACCGCATCCGTCCCGGCACCGCACACGTCCCGGCGCCCGCCCGGCCCGTCGGCGGACGCGCCGGGGGCGTGCCGTGCCGGGGCTCCGGGTGACGGGTCAGGCCACCGCCTCGGACCCCCGGAACGTGCGCCGGTAGGCGTTCGGGGTGGTTCCCAGGGCCCGCATGAACTGGTGGCGCAGCGCGGCCGCGGTCCCGAACCCGGTCCGGCCCGCGATCGCGTCCACCGTCTCGTCCGTCGCCTCCAGCAGCCGCTGCGCCAGCAGCACCCGCTGGCGCAGGATCCAGCGGTAGGGCGTGGTGCCCGTCTCCTGCTGGAACCGGCGCGCGAAGGTGCGCGGGGACATGTGGGCGCGGGCGGCGAGTTGCTCGACGGTGACGTCCTCGTCTAGGTGCCGCTCCATCCACACCAGCACCTCGGCCACCGTGTCGCCCTGGGAGCGGGGCAGCGGGCGCTCGATGTACTGGGCCTGCCCGCCGTCCCGGTGCGGGGGCACCACCATGCGCCGGGCGATCTTGTTGGCGACCTCCGGACCCTGCTCCTTGCGCACGATGTGCAGGCAGGCGTCGATGCCGGCGGCCGTGCCGGCGGAGGTGATCACCGGGTCCTCGTCGACGTACAGGACGTCGGGCTCGACGGTCAGCCGCGGGTACGCCCGGGACAGCTCCTCCGCGTGGTGCCAGTGCACCGCGCAGCGCCGGCCGTCGAGCAGTCCGGCCGCGGCGAGCACGAAGACGCCGGAGCACACGCTCAGCACCCGCGCCCCGCGCTCCACCCCGCGCCGCAGGGCGTGCAGCAGGTCGGGCGGGAACTCACGGGACTCGTAGCCGGCGCAGGCCGGCACGGCGATCAGGTCGGCCGACTCCAGGCGTTCGAGGCCGTGGTCGACGTGCAGGGCGAAGCCGGCCCGTGAGGAGAGCCTCGGGCCCTCGGCGGAGACGACCGCGAAGTCGTACACCGGCAGTCCGTCGTCGCTGCGGTCGATGCCGAACACCTCGCAGACCACGCCGAGTTCGAAAGGGTTCACGCCGTCCAGGACGACGGCGGCCACGTTTTCCAGCATGCCGCCAGTCTGCCTCACCGTTGGCAGCTTTTCGAGGGTCTACGGCAGTCCTGCCACTGTTTGTCAGGAGTCACCGGCGCGACAGTGGTGTCCATGGATACGACACGCATCGAAGGACTGATCGGAATGCTGACCGTTCTCGGGATCCTCGTCCTGCTGATCCTGCCGTCCGTGGCCGGCATCCTCCACGACCGGCGCGTCGACCGGCAGATCCGGGAGGCCGAGCGGGCCCGCGCGGAGGCGGGCGCCCGGCGTCCGGCACGGCGGCCGGGCTACTTCACCACCACGGTGACCCACCACTCCTGAATCCCCTTGCAGGCGATCCGGCCGGTCCGGTCGGCGCACAGCGGCCGCTGCGAGGACAGCCGGGACCGGCCCGCGGAGACGGCCTCGAAGGCGGCGCTCGCGTCGCCCGGCCGCAACACGAAGCCGGCGTTGGTGGCCCGCAGCCCGGTACCGCTCACGGCGACCGGCTTCCAGGGCCGCTCGGCGGTCCCGTCCAGGCTGATGCGGACCGTGCCTCCCACGGCCAGGCAGACGGTACGGCCGCTGTCGGCGGCGTCGAGCCGCGCGGAGTCCGCGCAGCCGGCCGGGGTGGCCGTGGGGGCGGACGGCGAGACCGTGTCACCACCTCCCCCTTTCCCGCTCCCCGCCCCGCTGCCACCGCCACTTCCGCTGCCGTTGCCGCAGCCGGCGACGGCAGCGGCCAGGGTCAGTGCCGCGAGGGCGAGAGCGGTGCGCTGGGTCGTTCGGCCCATGGGTGGCCTCCTTCCCGGTCCTCCCGGTGTTCCCGGTCCTCCAGGTCCTTCCGGTCCTTCAGTCCTCCCGGTCCTCCCGGTCGGACCTCGGTGGGACGTACCACCCGCGTTCCCGGATCCCGGTCAGAAGTCCTCGTCGAGGTCGACCGTGCCCTCCACCGCGACCTGGTAGGCCGACGGGCGCCGCTCGAAGAAGTTGGTCAGCTCCTGGACGCCCTGCAGCTCCATGAAGGGGAAGGGATTCTCCGAGCCGTACACGGGCGCGAAGCCGAGGCGGGTGAGGCGCTGGTCGGCGACGCACTCCAGGTACTGGCGCATCGAGTCGGTGTTCATGCCCGGCAGCCCGTCGCCGCACAGGTCGCGCGCGAACTGCAGCTCCGCCTCGACGGCCTCCCGCAGCATGTCCGTCACCTGCTGCCCGAGCTCGTCGTCGAAGAGGTCCGGCTCCTCCTTGCGCACGGTGTCGACCACGTCGAACGCGAACGACATGTGCATGGTCTCGTCGCGGAACACCCAGTTGGTGCCGGTCGCCAGGCCGTGCAGCAGGCCCCGGCTGCGGAACCAGTAGACGTACGCGAAGGCGCCGTAGAAGAACAGGCCCTCGATGCACGCGGCGAAGCAGATCAGGTTGAGCAGGAAGCGGCGGCGGTCGGCCCGGGTCTCCAGGCGGTCGATCTTCTCCACCTCGTCCATCCACCGGAAGCAGAACCCGGCCTTCTCGCGGATCGACGGGATGTTCTCCACCGCCGCGAAGGCGGCCGTCCGGTCGTCCGGATCGGGCAGGTAGGTGTCCAGCAGGGTCAGGTAGAACTGGACGTGCACGGCCTCCTCGAACAGCTGACGGCTGAGGTACAGCCGCGCCTCGGGAGAGTTGATGTGCTTGTACAGCGTCAGCACGAGGTTGTTGGCGACGATCGAGTCGCCCGTCGCGAAGAACGCCACCAGGCGGCCGATCAGGTGCTGTTCGGCGGGCGTCAGCTTCGCGAGGTCGGCCACGTCCGAGTGGAGGTCGACCTCCTCCACGGTCCAGGTGTTCTTGATCGCGTCCCGGTAGCGCTCGTAGAAGTCCGGGTAGCGCATGGGGCGCAGCGTCAGCTCGAAGCCGGGGTCGAGCAGGTGGTGGGAGCGCATTACTGGCAGGCCTCGCAGGACTCGGGGTTCTCAAGGGAGCAGGCGACGGCTTCGGGGTCGGCCGCCTGCTGTGCGGGGACGGGGGCGGTGGCCGCCTGGGCCCGGGCGGCGCGGGCGATGCGGGTGGCCGGGCGCGAGCGCAGGTAGTACGTCGTCTTCAGGCCCTGCTTCCAGGCGTACGCGTACATCGAGGAGAGCTTGCCGATCGTCGGCGTCTCCAGGAACAGGTTCAGGGACTGCGACTGGTCCAGGAACGGGGTCCGGGCGGCGGCCATGTCGATCAGGCCGCGCTGCGGGATCTCCCACGCCGTGCGGTACAGCCGCCGGACGTCCTCGGGGATCCACGCGAAGTCCTGGACCGAGCCGTTCGCCTCGCGCAGCGCCTCGCGGGTGCGGGAGTCCCATACGCCCAGCTCCTTGAGGTCCCTGACCAGGTACGAGTTGACCTGGAGGAACTCACCGGACAGCGTCTCGCGCTTGAACAGGTTGGACACCTGCGGCTCGATGCACTCGTACACGCCGGCGATCGAGGCGATGGTGGCGGTCGGGGCCACGGCCAGCAGCAGGGAGTTGCGCAGGCCGACCGCGGCGATCCGTTCGCGCAGCGCCGCCCAGCGCTCCGGCCAGGCGAACTCCACGCCGTAGTGGTCGGGGTGCAGCACGCCCCGGGCGGTACGGGTCTGCTCCCAGGCCGGCAGCGCGCCGTTCCGTTCGGCGAGGTCGGCGGAGGCTTCGTAGGCGGCGAGCATGACGCGCTCGGCGATCCGCGTCGAGAGCTCCCGGGCCTCCGCCGAGTCGAAGGGCAGGCGCAGCTTGAAGAAGACGTCCTGCAGGCCCATCACGCCCAGGCCGACCGGGCGCCACCGGGCGTTGGAGCGGGCCGCCTGCTCGGTCGGGTAGTAGTTGACGTCGACGACGCGGTCGAGGAAGGTGACGGCCGTGCGGACGGTGGCGTCCAGCCGCTCCCAGTCGATTTCCCCGCCGGTCTCCCCGCCGTCGACGAAGGCGCCGAGGTTGACCGAACCGAGGTTGCAGACGGCCGTCTCCCCGTCGTCGGTGACCTCCAGGATCTCCGTGCACAGGTTGGAGGAGTGCACGACGCGGCCCGGCTCGGCCGTCTGGTTGGCGGTGCGGTTGGCGGCGTCCTTGAAGGTCATCCAGCCGTTGCCGGTCTGCGCGAGGGTGCGCATCATGCGGCCGTACAGCTCGCGCGCCGGAAGGGTCCTGCGCGCGAGCCCCTCGGCCTCTGCTTTGCGGTAGGCGGCGTCGAAGTCCTCGCCCCACAGGTCGACCAGTTCGGGCACGTCCGACGGGGAGAACAGCGACCACTGCTCGTCGGCGTTCACCCGGCGCATGAACTCGTCCGGCACCCAGTGCGCGAGGTTGAGGTTGTGCGTGCGGCGGGCGTCCTCGCCGGTGTTGTCCCGCAGCTCCAGGAACTCCTCGATGTCGGCGTGCCAGGTCTCCAGGTAGACGGCGGCCGCGCCCTTGCGCCGGCCGCCCTGGTTCACGGCGGCGACCGAGGCGTCGAGGGTCTTCAGGAACGGGACGATGCCGCCCGAGTGCCCGTTGGTGCCGCGGATCAGCGAACCCCGGGAGCGGATGCGGGAGTAGGCGATGCCGATGCCGCCGGCGTGCTTGGAGAGCCGGGCGACCTGGTGGTAGCGGTCGTAGATGGAGTCCAGCTCGTCCAGCGGGGAGTCGAGGAGGTAGCAGGACGACATCTGGGGGTGCCGGGTGCCGGAGTTGAACAGCGTGGGGGAGGAGGGGAGGTAGTCGAGGCGGCTCATGAGCGCGTAGAGCGCGGCGACCTCGTCGGCGGAGCGGACCGTGTCGTCCTCGGCCAGACCGCTCGCCACCCGCAGCATGAAGTGCTGCGGCGTCTCGATCACGCGGCGGGTGATCGGATGCCGCAGCAGGTAGCGGCTGTGCAGGGTGCGCAGGCCGAAGTAGCCGAAGCGGTCGTCCGCCCCCGCGTCCACCAGCGCGTCGAGGCGTGAAGCGTGGACGCGTACGAACGCGGCGGTCCGGTCGGCGATCAGGCCCTCGCGGTGCCCCACGGCGACCGACTCGGTGAACGACGTGACCCCCTGCGAGGCGGCCTCGGCGGCGATGCTGATCGTCAGCAGCCGGGCGGCCAGCCGCGAGTAGGCCGGGTCCTCGGAGATGAGGCCGGCGGCCGCCTCGGTGGCCAGCTCGCGCAGCTCCGTCCCGTCCGCCCGCGCGGACCGGCCGCGCAGCGCGGCGGCGGCGACCCGGCCGGGGTCGGCGTCGGGCAGGTCGGCGGTCAACTCGGTCAGGGTCCGCAGCAGTTCGGCACCGGGGCCGTCGCCGTCCGGCTGGATCGCCGATACCGGATCCTGGGTCGCCGATGCCGGATCGGCTGGCGCGATGGTCACGTGGGGGCTCTCCCTCGCTCGGCACGGGGCCTTGCGGAGGGCAGGGGGCAGCCACGAGCGCACACGACGCCGCGTCCACCGGCCCATTCCACGAGGCCCGGACGTCAGGCACCCGGACCGGACGGCCGGGCGCGCTGTCGGCAGGTCCTCGGACTGACTCCTGTGCACAGGCGTGCACAAGTACACCGTTGCGGGACAGTTCCGGATTCGCACCGGATTCCCCTGCGGCGACAGCGAGCATGAGCATACATCTTGTGCCGTACTGCAGTGTCACCCCCAGATGTTGTGTCGCGGTGGCTTCACAGGGTCAACTCGTAGGCGAGCAGAGTGATGTCGGTCAGGTGCGGGATGGGGTTCCAGTCCCGCTCGGGCGTGCGGGCGAAGCCCACGCGTTCGTAGATGCGGTGGGCGGTGTGCATGGTCCGCTGGGTCGACAGGACGACGCGGACGCAGCCCTCCACCTCCCGGGCGCGGTCCAGACAGGCGCGGACCAGCGCCTCGCCGACGCCCCGGCCGCGGGCGTCGTGCGCGACCGCGAGCATGCGTATCTCGGCCTCGCCGGGCCCGGCGATGTCGGCCATCGGGCCGCCGGACGGCACGAAGGTCACGCCGCCCAGCAGGCGGTCCCCGCGCACGGCGACCAGCACCTCGGCCGCGGCGGCGCGCTTGCCGACGTCCTTCAGCTCCGCGAGGTAGGCGTCGTCCTCCCCGAAGTCGAGGAGACCGTCCCGCAGATATGCCTGGGCGGTGATCTCGCCGAGTTCCTCGTACTCACCGGGATCCACCCGCCGCATCACGATGTCCATGCGGCGAGTGTGCCCGACGGGTACGACAACGGGCCGCCGGTGTCCACACCGACGGCCCGTCGCTCCGTGGTTCCCTAGTGCGCCGGCTCCGCGGTCGCCGGCGGCAGTTCCACCTCGACTCCCGGGTCGCCGGCGTCCGCCGTGTAGTCCTCCGGCTTCGTCTGGTCGACGCCCTCGGGTGCCTTCAGGGCCCGCATCACGAAGGTCAGCACAATGGTCACCGCGACATTGAGCACGAACGCGGTGAGGCCGATGTAGCCGATCTCGCCGATGCCCGGGATCTCCTTCGCCGAGCCGCCGAAGTGCTTCTGCGTCGGCGAGGCCACCCCGTACGCGGCGACCGTGCCGTAGACCATGCCCACCGCCCAGCCGGTGAGCAGTGCCCAGCGGTGGAACCACCGCGTGAACAGGCCGCCGACCAGGGCCGGGAAGGTCTGCAGGATCCAGATGCCGCCCAGCAGCTGGAAGTTGATGGCGACGGTCTTGTCCATCGTCAGGACGAAGACCAGCGCGCCCACCTTCACCAGCAGGGACACGATCTTGGAGACCCGGGTCTCCTCCTTCGGTGTCGCGTCGGGCCTGATGAAGTCCCTGTAGATGTTCCGGGTGAACAGGTTCGCCGCCGCGATGGACATGATGGCCGCCGGGACGAGGGCGCCGATACCGATCGCGGCGAACGCCACCCCCGCGAACCAGTCGGGGAACATGTTCTCGAACAGCTGCGGGATCGCCAGCTGGCCGTTGGTGACCTTCACGCCGGCCGCGATCGCCATGAAGCCCAGCAGGGCCAGCAGGCCGAGCATCAGCGAGTACAGCGGCAGGATCGTGGTGTTGCGGCGGATCACCTCGCGGCTGCCGGAGGACAGCGTCGCGGTGATCGAGTGCGGGTACATGAACAGCGCGAGCGCGGAGCCGAGCGCCAGCGTGGCGTACGTCCACTGGCCCGCCGGGGCCGGCACCAGACCGCCCGCCCCCGCGGCCGCGTACTTCTCGCCCGCCTTCGCGAAGATGTCGTCGAACCCGCCCAGCTTGATCGGGATGTAGATGATCGCCACCGCGATGACGATGTAGATCAGCGTGTCCTTCACGAACGCGATCAGCGCGGGCGCCCGCAGGCCCGACGAGTAGGTGTAGGCCGCCAGCACGCCGAACGCGATCAGCAGCGGCAGGTCCTTCACGAACCAGTTCGTGTTCTCGCCGCCGCCGACGCCCATCACGTCCAGCACCGCCTGGATGCCGACGAGCTGGAGCGCGATGTACGGCATCGTCGCCAGGATGCCGGTCACCGCTACCGCCAGCGACAGGCCCTTGGAGCCGAAGCGGCCGCGCACGAAGTCCGACGTCGTCACGTAGCCGTGCCGGTGCGACACCGACCACAGCCGAGGCAGGAACGTGAAGATCAGCGGGTAGACGAGGATGGTGTACGGCACCGCGAAGAAGCCGGCCGCCCCCGCCGCGTAGACCGCCGCCGGCACGGCGACGAAGGTGTACGCCGTGTACAGGTCGCCGCCGAGCAGGAACCAGGTGATCCAGGTGCCGAACGACCGTCCGCCCAGCCCCCATTCGTCGAGGCTGTGCTCGTTCTCGGCCCGGCGCCAGCGCGCGGCCAGGAAGCCCATCGCCGTGACGGCGAGGAAGAAGAAGACGAAGACACCGAGCGCGGTGCCGTTGACGCCGTCCTTCACTTCGACGCACCGCCCCTCTGCGCGGCGCGGGCACGCCGGTCGCGCTGCCACAGCTTGTACGCGGTCATCGTCAGCGCGGTGGACAGCAGCACCCAGAGCATCTGGTACCAGTAGAAGAACGGGATCCCGGCGAGCGTGGGATCCGTCTCGGCGTAGGAACCGACCCACAGCATCGCCACGAAGGGCGCCGTCAGGCAGACGGCGATGACGATGCGGGCCGGTGTCACCACCGGGGGTCTGGCTTCGGGCGCATTCGACATACCGCGACTCCGTCCCGTCACTGATCACATGTGCAATGCGCAGGCAATCTAGGTCACGGTGTCATGTGAGCGGAAGACCGCGTCGCGAGGTCGGTGTGGCGATTGTGTGCAGTTGCCGCCGCCGGGCCGGCGGCGGCGGAAGTCCCGCGCGGGTTCTGCATCCTGACGGACCGTCGGTATCGCTCGAACGCGCGCCTGAGCGGCGCTCCGGTGTTCGGATCCGGCTGCGCCTGGCGTGCGGGGACGGGCCCCAGGGCCCGCGACGCCGGGGTGATCCAAACGACAGGCCCTAGTCCTGCGGGCGCTTCAGCCTGGCCACGAACTTGTAGCGGTCCCCCCGGTACACCGACCGGACCCACTCCACCGGCTGCCCTTCCCGGTCCAGCGAGTGCCGGGAGAGCATCAGCATCGGCAGGCCCACGTCCGTGCCGAGCAGGCCGGCCTCGCGCGGAGTGGCCAGAGAGGTCTCGATGGTCTCCTCGGCCTCGGCGAGGCGGACGTCGTAGACCTCGGCGAGCGCGGTGTAGAGGGACGTGTACTTGGCCAGCGAGCGGCGCAGGGCCGGGAAGCGCTTGGCGCTGAGGTGCGTGGTCTCGATGGCCATCGGCTCGCCGTTGGCCATGCGCAGCCGCTCGATCCGCAGCACCCGGCCGCCGGCGGTGATGTCCAGGAGCCCGGCGAGGCGGTCGTCGGCGGTGATGTAGCCGATGTCCAGCAGTTGCGACGTGGGCTCCAGGCCCTGCGCCCGCATGTCCTCGGTGTAGGAGGTGAGCTGCAGCGCCTGCGACACCTTCGGCTTGGCGACGAAGGTGCCCTTGCCCTGGATGCGCTCCAGGCGGCCCTCGACGACGAGTTCCTGGAGGGCCTGGCGGACGGTCGTGCGCGAGGTGTCGAACTCCGCCGCCAGGGTGCGCTCGGGCGGGACCGGCGTGCCCGGCGCCTGGGTCTCCGTCATGTCGAGCAGGTGCTTCTTCAGACGGTAGTACTTCGGCACGCGCGCGGTGCGGACGGTCGCCCCACCCTCGTTCTCCGCACTGCTGACGTCGGTGCTCATGGTCTGCCTTCCCGGCTTCGGACGCGGCTCACATCGTGGCACCGCAGCGTACCGGGATCTCCTCCGTACGCTGCGTGATCCCCTCTGTATACCGTCGCCCTCTCTTTTGGTCTAGTCCACCACTGTAAGTGGTCTACCGGGTCGTCGCGCCAGGCGCCCGCGTTTTCGCGGGTTTCTTACTTAAAGGTTCCTGCATATGTAGGTCGCATAACGGCTGGTCGGAGGGGTTCTGGCGGCCTTGACAGGCTTCTTGGTCTGGTCCAAGCTCCCGGTACTGGTCTACACCATTGGTCCAGGTCCCGGCCCAACGCTCGCGCGGGGAGGCAGGGGGGTTGTGTGGCATCCCTGAGGAGGGTGTGGCGTGAAGCGCAAGCTGGCAGCAGCGATCGGTATCGCGGGACTGGTGGTCTCCGTCGCGGCGTGCGGGGGCGGTGACGGCAAGGGCTCGGACAATCAGGGCGCGGACGCCAAGGAGCTGACCGTCTGGCTCACCGTCGACGCCCAGAACAACTGGCCGGAGTTGGTGAAGGCCGCCGACGCGGCGGTGAAGAAGAAGCACCCGGGCATCAAGATCGACCACGAGTACTACGGCTGGCCGGACAAGAACACCAAGCTGGACGCGGTCCTGGCCACGGACAAGGTCCCGGACGTGGTCGAGATGGGCAACACCGAGATGCTCGGCTACATGGTCAAGGGCGCCTTCGCCCCCCTCGACGCCGCGAAGTTCGACAACTCCGCCGCCTGGCTGGACGGCCTGAAGGCCTCGGTCACCTACGACGGCAAGACCTACGGCGTCCCGTACTACGCGGGCGGCCGCGTCGGCAACTGGCGCAAGGACCTCTTCGCCTCGGTGGGCGTGAAGTCCGCGCCGAAGACGTACAAGGAGCTCACCGCCGCCCTCGACAAGGTCCAGAAGAAGGAGGGCGACAAGTTCTCCGCCTGGTACCAGCCCACCCGCGACTGGTACGCGGCCATGTCCTTCGTCTACGACGCCGGCGGCTCCATCGCGAAGGAGGAGGGCGGCCGGTGGAAGGCGAACCTCTCCTCGCCCGAGTCCGTCAAGGGCCTCACCGAGTTCAAGAACGTCGTCGACAGGTACATGCACGGCGACAAGACCAAGGACGAGTCCGACCGCTACATCGTCTACGGCCAGGGCAAGTCCGGCATGATCTTCGGCGCGGCCTGGGAGGGCGCGACCGCCGCCGACCCGAAGAACGACAAGACCGGCAAGCTCAAGGACAACCTCGAGAACTTCGTGATGCCGGGTCCGTCCGGCAAGAACATGCCGGTCTTCCTGGGCGGCAGCGACCTCGCCGTCCCGGTGAAGTCGGACGCGCAGGCCGTCGCCGCCGAGTGGATCAACGCGTTCGCCGGCTCCTCCGGCCAGAAGGGCCTGATGGCCAAGGGCAACCTGCCCAACAACAAGACCGACCTCGCGACCCTGAAGGACGACCCGGCGACGGCCGTCCCGGCCACCGCGGCCGAGTCCAACTGGTTCGTCCCGATGGCCCCCGGCTGGGGCCAGGTCGAGAAGGCCCAGGTCCTGCAGACCATGCTGCAGAACATCGGCACCGGCAAGAAGTCGGTCGAGGCAGCCGCGAAGGAGGCGGACGCCGCGATCGACAAGGTCATCAACACCAAGTGACCCGGAGCGGGACCCCGCCGTCGGCGGGGTCCCGCCGTCCGCCGACCCGAGGGACCGCTGAGGAGCGCGCGATGAGTGCCGCAGACACGACCACCCCCGCCAAGGTGCCGCCGCCGCGGCCGGCGCCGCCACCTCCTGAGCCCTCCCGGCGGCCGCGCAGACGGCGGACGTCGAACCCCGCGGCCACCCCCTGGCTGCTGCTCGCGCCCTGCCTGCTGATCCTCGCCCTGGTCATGGGCTATCCGCTCGTCCGCCTGGTCACCCTGTCCTTCCAGAAGTTCGGGCAGTCCCAGCTGTGGGGCTTCCAGCCGGCCGAGTCGGTCGGCTTCGACAACTTTGCCGAGGTGCTGGGGGACGGCGAGTTCTGGGCCGTCGTGCTGCGCACGATCGTCTTCGCGGGCGGCGCCGTCGTCCTCACCATGGTCGCCGGCATGGCGATCGCCCTGCTGCTGCAGCGGGTCTCCAGGTGGCTGAAGACGCTGATCAACATCGTGCTGGTGGCGAGCTGGGGTATGCCGGTCATCGTGGCCACGACCGTCTTCAAGTGGCTGTTCGACTCCGACTACGGCGTGTTCAACGCGCTGCTCGACAAACTGCCCGGCGTCGAGATGATCGGCCACAACTGGTTCGCGAGCGGTCCCGAGGGGCTGGCCGTGATCATGCTGCTGGTGGTGTGGGGCGCCGTGCCCTTCGTCGTCATCACCCTGAGCGCCGGCCTGACCCAGGTGCCCCGGGAACTGGAGGAGGCGGCCCGGCTGGACGGCGCGAGTTCCTGGGGCGTCTTCCGCTGGGTCACCCTGCCCGTCCTCAAGCCGATCATCGTGATGCTCACGACCCTGTCGGTGATCTGGGACATGGGCGTCTTCCCGCAGGTCTTCGTCATGCGCGGCGGCCACCCGGAGGCCGAGTTCCAGGTCCTCAACACCTACTCCTACGACCGCGCGTTCGTCGTCAACGACTACGCCCAGGGTTCGGCGATCGCCCTGCTCACCGTGGCCCTGCTGCTCGGTGTCGTCGCCGTCTACATGCGCCAGATGCTGAGGATCGGAGAGGTCGAATGAGCGCCCACGTCACCGCCGGGCGCCGCAGGTCGCGGCTCGGGTACAACCTGCTCGGCCTCCTCGTCTTCGTCACCGCCGGCTTCCCCCTCTACTGGATGGTCGACACGGCGTTCAAACCGGCGAAGGACGCCATCGACCCGGACCCGAGCCTGCTGCCGACCGGGATCACGCTCGACAACTTCCGCCGGGCGCTGGACATCGCCGACTTCTGGGGGCCGGTCGGCCGCAGCCTGACCGTCTCTCTCGCCGTGGTCGTGATCGGGATGGTGGTCGGCATGCTGGCCGCCCTCGCCATCTCGCGGTTCGCCTTCCGCGGCCGCAAGATCGTGATCGTCGGCATCCTCGCGGTCCAGATGGTCCCGCTGGTCGCCATGATCATCCCGGTGTTCCTGCTGCTGAACGACCTGGGGCAGTACGACAAGCTCACCGGTCTGATCATCACGTACCTGACCTTCATCCTGCCCTTCACGGTGTGGACGCTGCGCGGGTTCATCGTCAACATCCCGAGGGAACTGGAGGAGGCGGCGATGGTCGACGGGTGCTCACCCACCGGCGCGTTCCTCCGGGTCGTCTTCCCCCTGCTGGCCCCCGGCATGGTCGCCACCTCGGTCTACGGCTTCATCCAGGCCTGGAACGAGTACCTGTACGCCCTGATGCTGCTCAGCCAGAAGAACCAGACCGCGACCGTCTGGCTCGGCAACTTCACCACCAAGCACGGCACCGAGTACGCCCCGATGATGGCCGGCGCCACCATGATGGCCGTGCCGATCGTCGTCCTGTTCCTGCTCGTCCAGCGCAAGATGGCCGCGGGTCTGACCGCCGGCGCCGTGAAGGGATGACGCCACCCGATGACGACGATCACCGACGGTACGGACACCCTCACCCGGGACGCCCTGACCGTCCTGCAGCCCGGCTTCACCGGGACCACCGCCCCCGACTGGCTGCTGCGGCGCCTGGGCCAGGGCCTCGCCTCGGTCGGCCTGTTCGGCCGCAACATCGCCTCCGCCGCGCAACTGTCGTCCCTGACCGCGCAGTTGCGCGCGGAACGCGACGACGTGCTGGTCGCCGTCGACGAGGAGGGCGGTGACGTCACGCGCCTGGAGGTGCGTACCGGCTCCAGCTTCCCCGGCAACCACGCCCTCGGCGCGGTCGACGACGTGGAACTGACGAGGGAGGTGGCCCGCGAACTCGGCCGCCGCCTCGCGGCCTGCGGGATCAACCTCAACTGGGCCCCGTCCGCGGACGTGAACTCCAACCCGTCCAACCCGGTCATCGGCGTCCGCTCCTTCGGCGCCGGCACCGGCCTGGTCGCCCGGCACACGGCGGCCTACGTGGACGGCCTGCAGTCCGCCGGGGTCGCCGCCTGCACCAAGCACTTCCCCGGCCACGGCGACACGGCCGTCGACTCCCATCACGCGCTGCCCCGCATCGACGTGGAGCGGACACTCCTGTGGTCGCGTGAACTGGCCCCGTTCCGTGCGGCGATCGCGGCCGGCACCCACGCCGTGATGAGCGCCCACATCCTGGTGCCGGCCCTGGACCCGGACCGCCCGGCGACCCTCTCGCACCGAGTGCTGACCGACCTGCTGCGCGGCGAACTCCGCTACGACGGCCTCATCGTCACCGACGGCATGGAGATGCAGGCCATCGCGGGCACCTACGGCATCGAACGGGGCAGCGTCCTCGCCATCGCGGCCGGCGCGGACGCGATCTGCGTGGGCGGCGGTCTCGCGGACGACGAGACGGTACGCCGCCTGCGCGACGCCCTGGTCACCGCCGTGCGCGCCGGTGAACTGCCCGAGGAGCGCCTGGCCGACGCCGCGGAACGGGTGCGCCGCCTGGCCCGCTGGACGGCGGCGGCCCGCGCCACGGAGACACGGGGCGCGGCCGACGACGAGGTGGGCCTGCGGGCGGCCCGGCGGGCCCTGCGGCTGACCGGCGCCGACGGCTTCACGCCGCTCACCGAGCCGCCCTACGTCGCCGCCTTCGCCCCCGTCGCCAACATCGCGGTCGGCGCCGAGACGCCCTGGGGAGTCGCCGCGGAACTCGTCCGGCTCCTCCCCGGCACGGAGACCGGCAGCTTCACCGGAGCGGGCGCGGGCCGGGAGGCCCTCACCGCGGCCGGCCCCCGCCGCATCGTCGCCGTCGTCCGTGACGAGCACCGGCACCCCTGGATGGGGGCCGCCCTGGACCTCCTGCTGAGGGCCCGGCCCGACACGGTGGTCGTCGAGATGGGCATTCCGCAGGCCCCGCCCCGCGGCGCCCTCCACATCGCCACCCACGGCGCGGCCCGGGTCTGCGGTCGCGCGGCGGCGGAGGTCGTCGCGGGCGTGTAGTCCGCGCGACGCGGGAGGCGCCGGCGACCCGCTCGGGCACGGCGCATCCCGCGTGTCCGCGGCCGGCTAGATTCCCTGCCAGTCCGGCTTGTTGGCGTAGGCGTAGCGGAAGTAGCCGGCCAGCTTCAGCTTGGACGCGGCGGCCTCGTCGGCCACGACCGTCGCATGCGGGTGCAGCTGGATCGCGGAGGCGGGGCACACCGCCGCGACCGGTCCCTCGACGGTCGCGGCGAGCGCGTCGGCCTTGCCCTCGCCGGTCGCCAGCAGCACCAGGTGCCGTGCCTGCAGGATCGTCCCGATGCCCTGTGTGATCACGTGGTGCGGGACCTGCGCGATGTCACCGCCGAAGAAGCGGGCGTTGTCGACGCGGGTCTGCTCGGTGAGCGTCTTGATCCGGGTGCGGGAGGCGAGCGAGGAGCACGGCTCGTTGAACCCGATGTGCCCGTCGGTCCCGATCCCGAGCAGTTGCAGGTCCACCCCGCCGGCCTCGGCGAGTGCCCTGTCGTACACCGCGCACGCCTTCGGTACGTCCTCGGCGGTGCCGTCCGGCCCCATGAAGGCGTCGGCGGGGATCCCGAGCGGCTCCAGTACCTCACGCCGCAGCACCGAGCGGTAGGACTCCGGATGCTCGGCCGGCAGCCCCACGTACTCGTCGAGCTGCGCGATCCGGGCGCGCGAGGCGTCCACGGCACCGGAGCGGACCTTGGCCGCCAGGGCCTCGTACACCGGCAGCGGGGTCGACCCGGTGGCCACCCCGAGCAACGCGGCGGGCTTGCGCCGCAGGAGTCGCGCCATGGCCTCGGCGACGATCTCGCCACCTGCCTTGGCGTCCGGAACGATGACAACTTCCACGCTGGGCCTGCCGATCTCTGAAGGGACTCAACTGGACTTGACGAACACCACATGTGGTATAGACCAGTCGAGGTCAATTTAGCAGAATCTCCCTCGCCGCAACCCATGGCGACCCCCTCCGAAATTCACTAGCGATCGATACGGAAACGACCGTACGACAGCCCGCCGAAATTTCTCTAGTATCCGCTATACAATTCACTCCATGGTGGTCAGTGAGGGGACGAAGGCGCAGGTCGGAGCCGCGAGCGCCGCAGGGGCCGGCCCGGGGGGCGTCACGGACGACGGCCCGGGGAGCGCCGTGGAGAGCGCCGCCGTGGACGCCCGGCCCGCGCCCAAGCGGCGCGGCCGCCCCCGCTCCTTCGATCGCGAGACCGCTCTGGAGAAGGCCGTCATGGCCTTCTGGCGGCACGGCTACGAGGCGACCTCGGTCTCCGACCTCACCCGGGCCATGGGCATCGGCGCCCCCAGCCTGTACGCGGCCTTCGGTGACAAGCAGGCGCTGTTCGAAGAAGTGGTGCGTGTCTACGGCACGCGTTACGGCTCCTTCGGTACCCGGGCGCTGGCCGAGGAGCCCACCGCCCGGGCGGCCGTCGAACGGATGCTGCGGGAAGCCGCCGTGGAGTACACCGCCCCCGGCCGCCCGCACGGCTGTCTCGTCATCCACGCGGCCACCAACTGCACCAGCCCCGAGGTCGAGGAGTCCCTGCGCGAGCGGCGCAACGCCGACATCGCCGCCGTCGAGAGCCGGATCCGGGAGGGGATCGCCGCCGGGGAGCTGCCGGCCGGCACCGACGCCCGCGCGCTGGCCCGGCACACGGGCGCGGTCGTCCAGGGCATGTCCCAGCAGGCGCGCGACGGCGCGAGCCGGGAGGAGCTCGAAGCGCTCGCGGAAATTGCCCTGACCATCTGGCCCCGCACATGAACCCATAAGGGTTAGGCTGCGTGGTGGATGCCAGGACGTCCGAACAGTTGGGGCCGTAACACCGAAGAACAGCTCCCGACTCATGGACACGCGTAGTGGTCTAGTCCACAATTGAAGCAGTGCGAAGAAGTACCGCAGGCTTCCGCCTTCCCCGCACAGGAGGGCGGGACCGAGGAACCGGAGCTCTCTGCCCTGACTGCCCCGGATCCTCGACATTCGGCCGACCGGGACCGCACACCCCACGGCCGATATTGCTCCGGGCTGCGGTGCCAGGAGGGTTGAGGGTCCCTCCAGGCGCCGCGGCCCGCGGGTGTTCCTCCGGTAGGCCACGCATTTCGGAGTGGGACAAACCCCCAGGTACGCTCGCACACGTGCCCTCCATGAACGAACTGGTCCGCCAGCACACCGCCCTCGACGACTCCGACCTCGAGTGGCTGCACCTGCTGGTCTCGGAGTGGCAGCTGCTCTCCGACCTGTCCTTCGCCGACCTGGTCCTGTGGGTCCCCACCCGCGACGGCACGCGATACGTCTCCGTCGCCCAGATGCGGCCCAACACCGGCCCCACCTCGTACCAGGACGACATGGTCGGCCACCTCGTCCCGCGTGGACGCCGGCCCATGCTGGACGCGGCGCTCGACGAGGGCCGCATCGTGCGCGAGGGCGACCCGGAGTGGCGCGAGGAAGTCCCCGTCCGGGTCGAGTCGATACCCGTACGACGCGAGGGGCGGGTCCTCGGCGTCATCGCGCGCAACACCAACCTGCTCACCGTGCGCACCCCGAGTCGCCTGGAACTGACCTATCTGCAGAGCGCCTCCGACCTCGCGCAGATGATCGCGGCCGGCGCCTTCCCGTTCGCGAACCAGCAGATGGACATGGACGCCGCACCGCGCGTCGGCGACGGCCTGATCCGCGTCGACGCGGACGGCATCGTCCAGTACGCCTCCCCGAACGCGCTGTCCGCCTATCACCGCATGGGCCTCGCCTCCGACCTCGTCGGCCATCACCTGGGCCGGACCACCGCCGAACTGGCCCCCACCCGTGGCCCGGTGGACGAGGCGCTGGCGAAGGTGGCCAGTGGATGGGCGCCCCGCGAGTTCGAGATCGAGGCCCACGACGGGGTCATCCAGTTCCGCGCGATCCCGCTCAAGCCGAAGGGCATCCGCATCGGTTCCCTCGTGCTGCTCCGCGACGTCACGGAACTGCGACGCCGCGAGCGCGAGTTGATCACCAAGGACGCGACCATCCGGGAGATCCACCACCGGGTGAAGAACAACCTGCAGACGGTGGCCGCCCTGCTGCGCCTGCAGGCCCGGCGCATCGAGTCCGACCGCGGCCGCGAAGCGCTCGAAGAGGCGGTTCGCCGGGTCGGCTCGATCGCGATCGTGCACGAGACGCTGTCCCAGAACCTGGACGAGCGCGTGGAGTTCGACGAGATCGCCGACCGGGTGCTGGCCATGGTCGCGGAGATCTCGCCGGGCAAGGTCACCGGCCGGCGCAGCGGCCGCTTCGGCATCCTGGACGCCGAGGTCGCGACGCCCCTGTCGATGGTGCTCACTGAGATCCTGCAGAACGCCCTGGAGCACGGCTTCCGCGAGGGCGACACCGGCACCGTCGAGGTCTCGGCGGTCCGCGGCGGCACCACCAAGGAGGCCCGCCTGCTGGTCACCGTCCAGGACGATGGCGTGGGCCTGCCCGAGGGCTTCGACCCGCACACCGCCGGGAACCTGGGGCTGCAGATCGTACGGACCCTGGTGGAGGGCGAGTTGGGCGGCACGTTCGACATGGTCCCGGCGCCGGAGCGGGGGACACAGGTGATCCTCGACATCCCGGTGCAGCCCCACAAGTGACGCCGGAAGCCCCGGACGACCGCAAGCAGCCCTGGACGACGGCGAAAAGCCCCGGGCGACGGTGAGCAACTCCGGGCGGCAGTACGGAGGGACAGCAAGAAGCCCCGGACCGCGTACGGTCCGGGGCGAATGCTCGTTGCCAGCAAGTGCTGCGCATCGTAGGTACTGCGCGCTGCGGCTCGGGGGCGGGAGATGCGTACTCGCTCGCTACGGATCATCGCCCGTAGGGCACACGCGCCGCCAAGCTCAGGCTGTCAGCAGGGGTGCGAATGTCAGGCGGAGGCCTGACGGGCCCGGTTGCGAGCGGCGCGGCGCTTCATCGCGCGGCGCTCGTCCTCGCTGAGACCACCCCAGACGCCGGAGTCCTGGCCGGACTCGAGCGCCCACTGCAGGCACTGCTCGATAACCGGGCAGCGACGGCAGACGGCCTTGGCTTCCTCGATCTGCAGCAGCGCAGGACCGGTGTTGCCGATGGGGAAGAAGAGCTCGGGGTCTTCCTCGCGGCAAACGGCGTTGTGACGCCAGTCCATGGCTGCTACCTCTCCTTGGTATTACATGCAAGTTGCTTGTGAATGTGAACGCTTTCACGAATCCCTCAACAAGTGAAGGGCCTACCGCCGAGTCTTCCCCGGTGTGGTCCTGTGTTTTGGAGAGGGGTTCCGGTGATCTGTCGAGGCCGGTGTTGCGGGCCGTCCCGATCGCCACGTAGAGACTCGCAAACCTCAGCGGCGGATACAACCCCTTCCGGAAAGTTTTTTTTGATTCCTCGGTGTCGACTAGGTCACAGCCGTACTTCCATGGGGTGGACCCTGGCCTAAACGTTCGAGTGAAAGGACTTTGGGCCCTTCCGCTCACACAATCACACGCAGTGCACGGCGTACGCCTGTGAACGTCACGCTCGTACGCAGTCCGAGGTGGTCGCCGTCCATCTGAAGCGGCAGAGGCACCTTCGAATGCAAGGTGAAGCGGTCCAAGTCATGCAGGGACACCGCGTGCTTGCCGCGGGGTCCGCGCTCGGGGGACGAAGTGAGCAACTGGGTCGCATACCGGGCAACCGCGGCGGTGGACATGCGGCTCAGGCCGAGCACGTCGAGCCCGGTATCGAACGAGGCCTTAGGTGACGCGTACACCGGACGATTGCCCAGATAGGTCCACGGAGCCGTATTGCAGACTATGGACAGCACCAGATCGGTCACCGGGTCCGCGCCCGGCCGTTCCAGCGTGATGGTGCCGTGGCGGCGATTCGGCTCCTGCAGGAATTGGCGTGCGACCTGGCGCAGATAAAGGGAGTGGGTGGACTTCTTTCCCCGCTCGCGCTGCTGCTCGACCCGCCCGACGACGCCCGCGTCGAAACCGAGCCCGGCGCAGAAGGTGAACCACCGGGCCGGCACCGCCTCGTCCTCGGTGCCGGGCGTGCCCTCCGCTATGCCCATGCCGACCGAGCGCTCGCTGCCGTCGCGCAGGGCGTCCAGCAGGGCGCCGGTCGCCTCCACCGCGTCGTTGGGCAGCCCCAGGGCGCGGGCGAAGACGTTGGTGGAGCCGCCGGGGACCACGGCGAGGCGGGGCAGGCGTTCGGGGTCCGGGCCGGAGTGCAGCAGGCCGTTGACGACCTCGTTGACCGTGCCGTCGCCGCCGAGGGCCACCACCAGGTCGATGTCGTCGCTCTCCGCCGCCTGCCGGCCGAGGTCGCGCGCGTGCCCCCGGTACTGGGTGGTCACCGCTTCGAGCTTCATCTCGCTCGCGAGCGCATGGATCAGAACGTCGCGCGTACGTGCGCTTGTGGTGGTTGCCGCCGGGTTGACCACGAGGAGTGCACGCATGGGTTGCAGCGTACCTACTGGGTGGTACCCGGCACAGGCCGAGGTGTGGATCGGGTAAGGATCAGCGCGTGAACCTCGACACGGAGGGCCGCGCGCCGACGGCTACCCTTCAGGGGTGAGCAGTGAGCAGAGCCCCGCAGCCCCGGAGACCACCGCCCCCGCCGGCCCTCGCCCGCGCCGTCTGACGTACGCCGCGGCGCTCACCGCGCTGGAAGGGCTCGCGCTCGTCGTCGGGGGCGTCTGGATGCTCGTCGAGGGGTTCACGGGCGCCCCGGACGACCGGCGGTCCGCCGTCACCGGCGGTATCACGCTGGTCGTCCTCGCGCTGCTGCCGCTGCTGGCCGCGCGCGGACTGCTCGCCCGGCGCGGCTGGAGCCGTGGGCCGGCCGTGATCACGCAGGTCATGGCGCTGCCGGTGGCCTACAACCTGCTGCGGGCCGACAGCGTGGCGATCCCGGCGGGGATCGCCCTGGCGGTCGTCGCCGTCGCGTCCCTGGTGCTGCTGGTCAACGCCGAGACCACCCGGGCCCTCGGGATCCGGGGGCCCGGCGGCACGGGGGACGACAGGGAGTAGCGATCACTCCTCCACGAGCAGCTTCTCCCGCAGCTGCGCCAGCGTCCGGGCCAGCAGCCGGGAGACGTGCATCTGGGAGATGCCGACCTCCTGCGCGATCTGCGACTGGGTCATGTTGCCGAAGAAGCGCAGCAGCAGGATCCGCTTCTCGCGCGGCGGCAGGTCCTCCAGCAGCGGCTTGAGGGACTCGCGGTACTCGACGCCCTCCAGGGCCTCGTCCTCCGCGCCGAGGGTGTCCGCGACCGCCGGGGACTCGTCGTCGGTGTCCGGGACGTCCAGGGACAGCGTGGAGTAGGCGTTGGCCGACTCCAGGCCCTCCAGGACCTCCTCCTCCGAGATCGCCAGCTTCTCGGCGAGCTCGTGGACCGTGGGCGAGCGGCCGTGCTGCTGCGAGAGCTCGGCGGTGGCCGTCGTCAGGGCCAGCCGCAGCTCCTGCAGCCGGCGCGGGACGCGGACCGCCCAGCCCTTGTCGCGGAAGTGCCGCTTGATCTCGCCGACGACCGTCGGGGTCGCGTACGTCGAGAACTCGACGCCGCGGTCCGGGTCGAAGCGGTCGACCGACTTGATCAGGCCGATGGTGGCGACCTGGGTGAGGTCGTCCAGCGGCTCGCCGCGGTTGCGGAAGCGGCGCGCGAGGTGCTCGACGAGCGGCAGGTGCATGCGGACCAACTGGTTGCGCAGCTCCGCGTACTGCGGGCTGCCCTCCGGCAGCGCGCGCAGCTCGACGAACATCGCACGCGCTCCGCTGCGGTCCTGCGGGTCGTGCACCGCCGCCTGCACGCTCGGCGCGCTCGGCGCGTCGTACCCGGCGTTTCGCTCGTGCTCGCTCATCGTCCCGCCCGTTGCCCTTCCCCGAGCCCTGGCCGCTTCCCCCGCCTTCGGCCTGGCTCGGGCGGGGGAACCGCCAGGGGCAGGGGCGACCCCGGCCCGGCCGCCCGGAGGCGTGCTCTGTGCGGCACTTCCCCGATCCCGCTGCCCGTCGCCCAGGCCGGTCCTCGGGGATTCGTCCTCCGGATGCGGCCGGGCCTGCTCGGGAATGCCGTCGACACCGTCCGCCACGTGCCGGGACCCGCCTGTGCCCTCGGCCGGCAGCTCCCGTGTGCCGCGCTCTTCGTCACGCACCGGCCCGTCCCCTGTCCTCACGCCGGCCCGGGTCCCGCGCCGCGCTGTTTGTAGAGGCTGATCGAAACGGTCTTGTCCTCGTCCACGGCGGAGGAGACCTTGCCCGCGAGCGCGGACAGCACCGTCCAGGCGAAGGTGTCCCTGGAAGGGGCGTGGCCGTCCGTGGTGGGGGCCGAGACAGTCACCTCGAGCGAGTCGTCGACGAGCCGGAAGACGCAGCTGAGCACCGAGCCGGACACGGCCTGCTGAAGCAGGATCGCGCAGGCCTCGTCCACGGCGATGCGCAGGTCCTCGATCTCGTCGAGGGTGAAGTCCAAACGGGCGGCGAGGCCGGCAGTCGCCGTACGCAGCACCGACAGGTAGGCACCCGCAGCCGGCAGCCGGACTTCCACGAAGTCCTGGGTCGCGGGCTCGCCTGCGATCTGGGACACCCTCACCTCCATGGTGGTACAAGCTATTCAGGGCCGAGGGTCGCCCCCCGGGGTAACGCGACGTGTGGTTCAGCGGTGACGCTACCGCGCTCTCGACTTTTCTGTCCCCGGGACCCCAACCCGCCGCCGTTACTCACAGTAAAGCTGTGAACACGCTCCGTGTCTAGGGGTCTGCGGGCTCCAAATGGGAAGAAGGTGCGCCGGGTTGACGTACCCAGACGTCAGACCGTCGAACCGTCCGGAAACGGAGCCGTCCGGAGTCACACAAGTACGTGATCCACAAAGCACCAGCGCCAGTTCTCGCCGGGTTCGAAGGTACGCATGACCGGGTGTCCGGAATCCTTGTGGTGCTCCGTCGCGTGCCGTCCCGGCGAGGAGTCGCAGCAGCCGACGTGACCGCAGGTGAGGCACAGCCGCAGCTGGACCGGGTGCGTGCCGTCGCGCAGGCACTCCGGACACGTCTCGCTCAGCGGCTCGGGGTCCGGGTGCGGCAGCGCGTCGGCGTGCGTGCACTGTTTCATGATTGCCAGGTTACGACGCCCACGCGGACAGCCGCGCGGAAAAAAACCCCGAGGGTGGGCGAGGACATGGACGTGATGCCACTGCTGCTGCTCGTGGCGGGCAGCGCCGCCGTCGCGGCGGCCGCGCGACGCACCCCGGTGCCGGCGCCGCTGCTGCTCGTCGCGGCCGGTCTGATGGTGTCGTACCTCCCGGGCGTGCCGGACTACACCCTCGACCCGGACATCGTGCTGCCCCTGGTGCTGCCCCCGCTGCTGCACAAGGAGGGCGTCGAGAGCTCCTACCTCGACCTGCGGGCACAGATACGTCCGGTGGCGCTGCTGTCGGTCGGATACGTGCTGTTCGCGACCTTCGTCGTCGGCTGGGCCGCCTATCTCATCGTGCCGGGGCTGCCGCTGCCCGCGGCGCTCGTGCTGGGCGCGGTGGTGGCGCCGACGGACGCGGTCGCGGCGGCGGCGGTCGCCCGCCGGGTGGGGCTGCCGTCCCGGATCACCACGATCCTGCAGGGCGAGTCCCTGCTGAACGACGCCACCGCGATCACCGCCTACCGGGTCGCCCTGGCGGCGGCCGTCGGCGAGGGCGCCTCCTGGGCGGGCGGGATCGGCGAGTTTCTGCTCGCGGCGGTCGGCGGCGTCGTGGTCGGGCTGGTGCTGATGGCGCCGATCCACTGGCTGCGCACGCACGTGCGTGAGGCGCTGCTGCAGAACACCATGTCCCTGCTGATCCCGTTCGTCGCCTACTCCGTCGCCGAGCAGGTGCACGCCTCCGGTGTCCTCGCGGTCGTGGTCGTCGCCCTCTACATCGGGCACCGCGCGTGGGAGGTCGACTTCGCCACCCGCCTGCAGGAGGAGGCGGTGTGGAGGATGGTCGCCTTCGTCCTGGAGTCGTCGGTGTTCGCGCTCATCGGACTGCAACTGCCCGTCGTCCTGAAGGGCCTGGGCGCGTACGAGGGCGCCGCCGCCGCGGGCTACGCGGGCGCGCTCTTCCTGGTGGTCGTCGCGACCCGTTTCCTGTGGGTGTACCCGGGCACGTTCGTGCCCCGCATGCTGTCCGCGCGGATCAGGGAACGCGAGGAGAACCCCACCTGGAGGGGGCCGATCGTCACGTCCTGGGCGGCGATGCGCGGTGTCGTCTCGCTGGCCATCGCCTTCTCCATTCCGCTCACCGTGCACGGCGGCGCTCCCTTCCCGCAGCGCAACCTCATCCTCTTCCTCACCTTCACCACGGTCATCGGGACGCTGGTGGTGCAGGGCCTCACCCTCGCCCCGCTGATCCGCCTGCTGAAGTTCCCGGCCCGGGACTCCCAGGCCGAGACCCTCGCGGAGGCCAACGCCCAGGCACAGGCCTCCCGGGCCGCCGAACGGCGCCTGGACGACCTGCTCGCCGACGAGCGCAACGCCCTCCCGCCGCCGCTCGCCGACCGTCTGCGCCAGGTCCTCGAACGCCGCCGCAACGCCGTGTGGGAACGCCTGGGCTCGGTCAACCCGGTCAGCGGTGAGAGCGTCGACGACACCTACCGGCGGCTGTCCCGGGAGATGATCGGCGCCGAGCGTGCGGTGTTCGTGAAGCTGCGCGACGGCCGGCACATCGACGACGAGATGCTCCGCAGCCTGCTGCGGCGACTGGACCTGGAGGAGGCGGCGGTCTACCGCGAGACGGCGTAGGCCCTGCCGGGCGGGGCTTGGCTCGGGCGGGCTCGGGTGGTTCAGGGGAAGGGGCGTCCGGTGACGACCGCCGCCAGCGTCGTGCCGGGCGGGAACGCGCCCTCCCGCGCCAGAGCGACAAGTCCGTAGAGCAATTTGGCGACATAGAGACGTTCGACGGGTATGCCGTGGCGGTCCTCGAAGTCCTCGGCGAAGGCGGTCAGTTCGCCGGTGACGCGGGCGTAGCCGCCGAAGTGGAAACGTTCGTCGAGGCGCCAGTCGCCGCGCGGGCCGCCGAAGGCCCGCCGCTGCAGGGTCCGTATCTCGTCGGTGAGGAAACCGCCCTTGAGGACCGGGACGCCGATCGCGCGCTGGCCGGGGGCGAGACCCGCGGCGAGGCCCGCGAGCGTGCCCCCGGTGCCGCAGGCGACGGCGGCGACGTCCACGCGGCCGCGCAGTTCCTCGCCCAGGGCCCGGCAGCCGCGCACCGCCTCCGGGTTGCTGCCGCCCTCCGGGACGACGTACGCCCCCTCGGCCCCGGCCGCGCGCAGGACGGCCGCCAGCGTGTCCGGCTCGGACTTGCGGCGGTAGACCGACCGGTCGACGAAGTGCAGCCGCATGCCGTCGGCCGCGCACCGGGCCAGCGAGGGGTTGAGGGGGCGGTCGGCCAGTTCCTGGCCGCGGACCACGCCCACGGTGGGCAGACCGAGCAGGCGGCCCGCGGCGGCGGTGGCGCGCAGGTGGTTGGAGTACGCGCCGCCGAAGGTGACGACCGTGCGCCCGCCCGCCGCGGTGAGGTTCGGGGCGAGCTTGCGCCACTTGTTGCCGACCAGTTCGGGGTGGATCAGGTCGTCGCGCTTGAGGAGGAGGCGGAGGCCGCGGGCGGCGAACCGGTCGTCGGACACTTCCTGCAAGGGGGAGGGCAGGCGGGGGCGCAGGGTGTCGACGGCGGTCACGGCACCATTGTGACCTGCGGCGTCACTTCAGCCGGTCCCGGATCCGCCCTCGCAGCCACGCCATCGTGAACCCCCGCGGATCCACCTTCCCCGGCTGCCACTCCAGGTGCCCGATGACCGACCGCTGCGTCCAGCCGTGGTGGCGGCAGATGGCCGCCGCGACCTTCTCGATGGCCTCGAGCTGGGCCTCGGGCCAGGGGTCCTGCCCGTCGCCGAGGTTCTCGCACTCGAAGCCGTAGAAGTGGCGGTTGCCGTCGGTGTCGGCCTCGTTGTCCGGCGGGAGTCCCTTCTCCGCGATCACCGCGCGCAGCACGTCGTCGTCGCCGAGGCCGGCGTGGTTGGCGCGGCCGTAGCCGACGAGGTGGACCACGCCGTCCTTGCTGATCACGCCGTGGCACAGCGGGCCGGGCAGGTCGGCGTAGCCCTTGCGGCAGATCTCCACGGTGCGCTCGCTGCCGCTGGTCACCGTGTGGTGGATCATCACGCCGTGGACGGGGCCCCACGGTCCCTTGTGGTTGCGGTTGTGGTGCTTCCAGTCGCCGACCTCGACGACGGTGACGCCCTCCGCTCTGAGACCGTGCAGGAACGCGCTCGCAGACATGGGTGTGGCCATGACCGCCTCCTTCGTGCCGTGCCGTGCCGGGGTCGCCGGGTGCGGCCGCTCATGCCGGGGATGTACCGAAAGTAAGTACGCTGTCACACGTGGTCATGGCATCGGCTGGCGCGATCCGGCCATCTCGCGCCCGCCGGAGCGGTGGACGGGGCCCATACTGCCCGGTGGTCGCTGATCCATTCCCGCTCTTTTGTGTAATGGATTCGGCACGCACAGTGATGGAGAGTTGATCCCGCAGATCGATGCCGCGGCGCACACCGCGCGGGGGCATGACCGGGAGGGCGATTTTCTATGTCGGTAGGCGAAGAGGTCCGGGCGGAACAGGGCAGGCCGCAGCAGAGCCTCGGCACGGCGGCCGCACGGAACCTGGCCACCACGACCAAGTCCGTGCCCCAGATGCAGGAGATCAGCTCGCGCTGGCTGCTGCGCATGCTGCCGTGGGTGGACGTCCAGGGCGGCACGTACCGGGTGAACCGGCGCCTGACCTACGCCGTCGGAGACGGACGCATCACGTTCGTGAAGACCGGCGACCGTGTCGAGGTCATCCCGGCCGAGCTGGGGGAACTGCCGGCGCTCCGGTCGTACGAGGACGAGGAGGTGCTCACGGAGCTGGCCCGTCGCTGCCGACAACGGGAGATCGCTCCGGGGAACGTGATCGCCTCCTTCGGCAGTCCGGTGGAGGAGGTGTACCTCCTGGCGCACGGCAGGGCCGAGAAGGTCGGCACCGGCCCGTACGGCGACGACGCGGTCCTGGGGGTCCTGGCCGACGGCGCGCACTTCGGTGAGGCGGTCCTGCTCGACCCGGACGCCATGTGGGAGTACACGGTCCGCGCGGACACCGCCTGCACGGTGCTGGTCCTGCCCCGCCGTGACTTCGAGCAGGTCGCCGAGCGCTCCGAGTCCCTGCGTGAGCACCTCAGGCAGCGGCGCTCGATCCCCCGGCAACGCACCAACAGGTACGGCGAGAAGGCGATCGACCTCGCGGCCGGCCACTCCGGCGAGCCGGACATTCCGCACACCTTCGTCGACTACGAGGCCAGCCCCCGCGAGTACGAACTGAGCGTCGCGCAGACCGTCCTGCGCATCCACACGCGCGTGGCCGACCTCTACAACCAGCCGATGAACCAGACGGAGCAGCAGATCCGGCTGACCGTAGAGGCGCTGAGGGAGCGTCAGGAGCACGAACTGGTCAACAACCGAGAGTTCGGACTGCTGCACAACTGCGAGTACGACCAGCGGCTCCAGCCGCACGACGGTGCGCCCGGCCCCGACGACATGGACGAACTGCTCAGCAGGCGGCGCGGAACCAAGCTGTTCCTCGCGCACCCGCGCGCGATCGCCGCGTTCGGCCGCGAGCTGAACAAGCGCGGGCTGGTCCCGGAGACCATCGAGATGGCGGGCAACCGCATCCCCACCTGGCGCGGGGTGCCGATCTTCCCCTGCAACAAGATCCCGGTCACCGAGGCCCGTACGACGTCGATCATCGCCATGCGCACGGGCGAAGCGGAGCAGGGCGTCATCGGGCTGCAGCAGGCCGGGATCCCGGACGAGATCGAGCCGAGCCTGTCCGTGCGCTTCATGGGCATCAACGAGCAGGCGATCATCAAATACCTGGTGACGGCGTACTACTCGGCCGCGGTCCTGGTGCCGGACGCGCTCGGAGTCCTGGAGAACGTCGAGACGGGTCGCTGGACGTGACGTCCTCACCCGCGCGGGCGCCCGGTGACGGGCCTACCCTGAGGGCATGGACAGAGGTAGCCCGGTCTGTCCCGTCTGCGGACAGCCCGTGCGGACCGTCGTCGTCGCACGCCACAAGACACTGGGAGCGTGGGTCCCGGTCTGGAAGCCCGGCCCGTGCGAGAACCCGGACTGCGCGGCGTACGGCGGGGAACGCGCGGAACCGGACGCGAGCCCGGAAGAGCAGGGTGCCGCGAAGGAGTCCTGACGGAACACTCGGGCGTCGCGCGGGGCCGCCGGGCGGACCGGAGGGGGCAGAGCCCGGCCGCTCCTAGCCGGTGGAGGGCACGCTTGGGAAGCGTCGACCGCACGCCGGGGAGGGGCCGGAGCCGGAGTGGAGTCAGCGGGGCCGGAGAAGGGTCGGAGGGGGCCAGGGGGCAGGGCGGGCTCGCGGTGGCTGACCGGCGCTGCGGCCGCGGGTGGCGAAGCCGCTCACGCCTCGCGCCGCACGAAGCGCGGCGCATTGCCCGCCGGATCCCGGAACGCACAGTCCCGCACGCCGCGCGGCTGGTTCATCGGTTCCTGCGGTACACAGGCGTCCGACTCCTCGACCCGGGCGAACAGCGCGCCGCGACGTACCGCGGGATCACCGCGCCGGCCTCGGGGGAGCGAGCCCGGTACGCGCTCGGGGTCTCGCCGACCAGCTCGGTGAAGCGCGCGCGGGTCTCGCCGTACGCGGAGCGGGAGCTGCGCCGGAGGTGGCCGGGCGACATCAGCGCGGTGCGGGCCGGCGCCGGCATGCCGAGGGAACACGGCCGCACCCGGCCCGCGGAACACGCCGTGATCGGCGGCCCGCGGACCGGGTGCGGACGAAGAGAGCCCGCGGACGGCACGTTCGCGGGCCGGGGGACCTGATCCTGGATCAGGCCTTCTTGGTCTCCCAGAAGATCTTGTCGATCTGGGCGATGTAGTCCAGGGCCTTCTGACCCGTCGCGGGGTCGGTCGACGCCTTGGCGGCCGACAGGGCCTTCAGGGTGTCGTTGACCAGCTGGTGCAGCTCCGGGTACTTCTCGAAGTGCGGGGGCTTGAAGTAGTCGCTCCACAGCACGGAGACGTGGTGCTTCGCCAGCTCGGCGCGCTGCTCCTTGATGACGGTGGCGCGCGCCTGGAAGTGCGGGTCGTCGTTGCCGGCCATCTTCTCCTGGACGGCCTTCACCGACTCCGCCTCGATGCGGGCCTGGGCCGGGTCGTACACACCGCAGGGAAGGTCGCAGTGCGCGCTGACCTTGACCTTGGGGGCAAACAGGCGGGAAAGCATGAAGCAATCCTTCCTCGTGATCGTCTTCTCAGGTGCGACATTACTCCCTGGGAGAAGCTATTTCGCGAGTGCCCCCACGGGCTTAGGACAAAAGTCCAGGGTGAGACTGAGACTGGTGGACGATCGGACCGGGGAGGTGCCGGTGATGGCGGAGCCGTCGCAGGACGTGGAGCGCACGAGGGCGCTGCTGCCCTTCGGGGTGGCCGAGGTCACCGGTCCGTCCATGGTGCCCACGCTGCGGCACGGTGACCGGCTCGTGGTGCATTACGGCGCCCGCATCAGGCCCGGGGACGTGATCGTGCTGCGCCACCCCTTCCAGCAGGACCTGCTCGTCGTCAAGCGTGCCGCGGAGCGCCGGGAGGGCGGCTGGTGGGTGCTCGGCGACAACTCCTACGCCGGCGGCGACAGTACGGACTACGGGACCGTCCCGGAGGACCTGGTGCTGGGCAGGGTGCGCCTGAGGTACCGGCCGCGTAAGCCGGATCAGCGCTCGCCGTTCGCACTCGCGCGCTGGGCTTTCTCGTCCGCCAGGCCCGTGCTGTCCGACCGGTCGGCCTCCAGGCGCTTGCGGGCGCGGTAGGCGGCCACGTTGGCGCGGGTGGCGCAGCGGTCGGAGCAGTAGCGCCGGGAGCGGTTGGTCGAGGTGTCCAGGTAGGCGTTGCGGCAGGGCGGCGCCTGGCACAGGCCGAGCCGGTCCACGCCGTACTCCGTCAGGTGGAACGCCAGGCCCATCGCCGCTATGGCCGCGTAGCCGGCGGTCGCGTTCGACGGGTGGTCGGCCAGATGCATGTGCCACAGGGGGCGGCCGTCGTCGTCCCGGAAGTCGTGGCCCGAGATCTGCGGGCTCACCGGGAACTCCAGCAGCAGCGAGTTCAGCAGGTCCACCGCCAGCGTCTCGTCGCCCTGGTCCGCCGCCGCGAAGACCGAGCGCAGCCGGGCCCGCACCGAACGGAACCGGGTCACGTCGGCGTCCGTGGCGCGCCGGGCCGCCGACTGATTCGCCCCGAACAGCTCCCGGACCGCCTCGACCGAGGTCAGCGTGTCCTTGCCCCGGGCCGGTTGCTCGCTGTTGACCAGACGTACGGCGTAATCCGAGTAATAGGCCAGTTCCACTTGTAGTCCTTACGGAGGCACTCTATGGTCGTGATGCGGTCGGGTAACAGACGGTCGTGCATTCAGGGTATTACGAGGCCGGCTGAGGAGGGGGATTCCATGGCGACCGACACGGGAACCGACTGGCAGCGGTGGCAGCGCAGTTGGGACCGGCAGCAGGAGTGGTACATGCCGGACCGCGAGGAGCGCTTCCGGATCATGCTCGACATGGTCGAGGCGTTCGCCGGGCCCGAGCCACGCGTCCTGGACCTCGCCTGCGGCACCGGCAGCATCACCGCCCGGCTGCTCGCCCGCTTCCCGCGGGCCACCAGCACCGGCATCGACCTCGACCCGGCCCTGCTCACCATCGCCCGGGGCACGTTCGCCGGCGACGAGCGCGTCACGTTCGTCGAGGCCGATCTGAAGGACCCCGGCTGGCCCGCGCTGCTGCCGCACGACACCTACGACGCGGTCCTGACCGCCACCGCCCTGCACTGGCTGCACACCGAGGACCTCCGGACCCTGTACGGCCGGATCGCCGGGCTCGTCCGCCACGGCGGCGTCTTCCTGAACGCCGACCACATGCCCGACGACACCACACCCCGCATCAACGCGGCCGAGAGCGCCCAGCGGCACCGTCGCATGGACCGGGCCCTGAAGGACGGCGCCCTGGACTGGGCCGAATGGTGGGCCCTGGCCGCCGAGGACCCCGTGCTCGCCGCCCCCACCGCCCGCCGCTTCGAGATCTACGGCGACCACGCGGACGGCGACATGCCGTCCGCTGCCTGGCACGCGCGCGTCCTGCGCGAGCAGGGCTTCGAGGAGGCCCGCGCGGTGTGGTGCTCGCCGTCGGACACGCTGCTGCTGGCGCTCAGGTAGGGCCGCCGAGGGAGCGCACGCGCGAGGGGCGGTACGGAGATCCCGTACCGCCCCTCGTCGCCGCTCCGGTAGCCGGACGGCTCACAGCACCTTGGACAGGAAGGACTTCGTCCGCTCGTGCTGGGGGTCGGTCAGCACGTCGCGCGGGTGGCCGGACTCGACCACGACGCCGCCGTCCATGAAGACGAGGCTGTCGCCGACCTCGCGGGCGAAGCCCATCTCGTGGGTGACCACGACCATCGTCATGCCCGACTCGGCCAGGTCGCGCATGACGTCGAGGACGTCGCCGACCAGCTCCGGGTCGAGGGCCGAGGTCGGCTCGTCGAACAGCATCAGCTTCGGGTCCATGGCGAGGGCCCGGGCGATCGCCACGCGCTGCTGCTGGCCGCCGGAGAGCTGCGAGGGGTAGTTGCCGGCCTTGTCGCCGAGGCCGACCCGCTCCAGCAGCTGCCGTGCCCGCTCCCTGGCCTCGGCCTTGTTCTGCCCCTTGACCTGCACCGGCGCCTCGATGACGTTCTCCAGCGCGGTCATGTGCGGGAAGAGGTTGAAGCGCTGGAAGACCATGCCGATGTCCCGGCGCTTGAGCGCGACCTCGCTGTCCTTGAGCTCGTACAGCTTGTCGCCCCGCTGCCGGTAGCCGACCAGCTCCCCGTCGACGTACAGCCGCCCGGCGTTGACCTTCTCCAGGTGGTTGATGCACCGCAGGAAGGTCGACTTGCCGGAGCCGGACGGGCCGATGAGGCAGAACACCTCGCCGGACTTCACCTCCAGGTCGATGCCCTTGAGGACCTCCACCTGGCCGAAGGACTTGTGGACGCCCTCGGCCTTGACCATCGGGACGCTGGAGTCGCGCACGGGCTCGTCCGCCTTGCTGAGCTTGTCGGTCATGCCGTGACCCCCTTCCGGCTGAACAGGGGAGCCAGGTTCTTCCTGACCCGCTGCCACGGGGTGGGCGGCAGGCTCCGGCTGGAGCCGCGGGCGTAGTACCGCTCGATGTAGTACTGCCCGACGCTGAGCACCGAGGTGAGGATCAGGTACCAGGCGGCGGCCAGGAACAGCATCTCCACCGGGGCGCCGGAGGTCTGGCCGATGTCCTGGGCGTAGCGCAGGAGCTCGTAGTACTGCACCGCCGAGACCAGCGAGGTGGTCTTCAGCATGTTGATGACCTCGTTGCCCGTGGGCGGCACGATCACGCGCATGGCCTGCGGGATGACGATCCGCCGCAGGGTCTTGCCGTGGCTCATGCCGAGGGCGTGGGCCGCCTCGGTCTGCCCCTCGTCGACCGAGAGCAGGCCGGCGCGGCAGATCTCCGCCATGTACGCGGCCTCGTTGAGGCCCAGGCCGAGCAGCGCCGTCAGGAACGGCGTCATGAAGTCCGACCAGTAGTTCTTGTAGATCGGCCCGAGGTTGATGTACTCGAAGACCAGACCCAGGTTGAACCAGACGAACAGCTGGACCAGGACCGGGGTGCCGCGGAAGAACCAGATGTAGAACCAGGCGATGGACGACGTCACCGGGTTCTTCGACAGGCGCATGACGGCGAGCAGGACGCCGCCGAGGATGCCGATGAGCATCGACAGCACCGTCAGGAGCATCGTCTGGCCGACGCCCTTCATGATGCGGCCGTCGAAGAAGTAGTCCGGAACGGCGTGCCAGTTGATCTTGCCCTGGCCGAACGCGTAGATGATCGCGACGAGGAGCCCGATCGCGATGACGGCGGAGACGTACCGCCCGTAGTGCCGGACCGGGATGGCCTTGATGGCCTCCGGCCCGGCCGCGGGAGCGTCTGCCGGACGTGCTGTCTTGCCGATGTCAGCAGTCACGGGTGTTGCCCTTTCGGTGGCCGCGGGCCGCGGTCACTTGCCGCCGTTGATGGTGGCTTCCTTGACGGCGCCGTCGCCGACGCCCCACTTCTGGATGATCTTGTCGTACTCGCCGTTCTTGATGATGGCGTCCAGGGCGGCCTTCAGGGCGTCGCGGAGCTGGGTGTTGTCCTTGGCGACCGCGATGCCGTACGGGGCGGCCTCGACCTGCTCGCCGACGATCTGGAAGTCCTTGCCGCCGCCGGAGGTCTTCACGGCGTACGCGGTCACCGGGAAGTCGGAGGAGCCGGCGTCGGCGCCGCCCGCGCGGACCCGGGTCTGGGCCTGCTGGTCGTTGTCGAAGGACTCGATGGCCAGCTTCTTGCCGCTCGGGCACTTCTTGGCCTCGGACTTGGCGAGGTCCTCGGAGACCGTGCCGCGCTGCACCGCGATCTTCTTGCCGCACAGGTCGGACCAGGTCTTGATGCCCTGGTCGTCACCCTTCTTGGTGTAGATCGAGACACCGGCCGAGAAGTAGTCGACGAAGTCGACGCCCTCGCCGACCTTCTTGCCGGTGTCGGAGTCGATGCCCTCCTGGCGGTCCTTGGTGTCCGTCATGGCCGACATGGCGATGTCGTACCGCTTGGAGCGCAGACCGGTGATCAGGGTGTCGAAGGTGCCGTTCTCGAAGTCGAACTTCACGCCGAGCTGCTTGCCCATGGCGGCCGCGAGGTCGGGGTCGATGCCGACCGTGTTGCCGGAGCTGTCCTTGAATTCGACCGGCGCGTAGGCGATGTCCGAACCGACCTTGATGACACCCTTGTCGCGGACCGACTGGGGAAGCTTGTCGGCCAGCGGCGCCGCGCTCGTCGACGCGCTGCCGCCCTTGTCCTTGTCCTTGGTCTGGTCACCGCAGCCGGTGAGAAGCAGCGTGCCTGCGACCGCGATCGCACCGACCGCTGCCAGACGGTTGTGCGCGGCGGTGGTACGACGGGTGGAGCTTGCGGTCATGGTGAGTTTCCTCCGGCGGAAGGGTGAAGATGCCGATGGGCCGACGAGAACACACACCTTTGGGTGTCGCGACCTCGTGTGATTACGGCATCTTGCCATTCGGACTCCGTCGTTCAGGGGGCCAGCTATGTCAAAATCGGATAACGGGTGACCCCCGAACCGCATCAGGACGGACATCATGACCGGACCATCTGCGGGAATCCTCTCCTCCGGCCGGAAGATCTCCGGCGCATCCCGGGACGCGGACCTGCGGTCCGAGGCGTTGGTCACTGGTCGACGGCTGGTCAAGGGCTTGTCAAGGACTTGTCCCCCCATTTCGGGAGAATCCTCGTCACCAGTGCGTGACCTGACGGTTTCGGGATGTGACCTTGCACTTAATGGACTCGTCGTCGACGCGGTCCGTCGGGTAAGAAGGTTCTTTACACCCCTCATCCGGGGCTCCGGGCGCGTGTGCGGCGCGCCTGTCGCGTATGACCCGTACGCATCAACAGATATCGGGCCTTACGCGGTCCCGCCCACCCCTCACCAGGAGTGGCCACCCTCAACCGATGAAGACTTAAGGGGTAAGACAAAGTGGCAGCGGAGATCGTCAATCCTCGCAGCGACAGCAGTACGGATCAGGACGGCGGGGCCGAGCCCCTCGATTCCTTCGACCCGGCGTTCGCGCTGCACCGCGGCGGCAAGATGGCCGTGCAGGCCACCGTGCCGGTCCGCAACAAGGACGACCTGTCCCTCGCGTACACACCCGGCGTCGCGCGCGTGTGCACCGCGATCGCGGAGCAGCCGGACCTGGTCAACGACTACACGTGGAAGTCGTCCGTGGTCGCCGTGGTGACCGACGGCACGGCCGTGCTCGGGCTCGGCGACATCGGGCCCGAGGCCTCCCTCCCGGTGATGGAGGGCAAGGCGATCCTGTTCAAGCAGTTCGGCGGCGTGGACGCGGTGCCGATCGCGCTGGACTGCACCGGCGTCGACGAGATCGTCGAGACCGTGGTGCGCCTCGCGCCGTCCTTCGGCGGAGTCAACCTGGAGGACATCTCGGCGCCGCGGTGCTTCGAGATCGAGCGGCAGCTCCAGGAGCGGCTCGACATCCCGGTCTTCCACGACGACCAGCACGGCACGGCGGTCGTGACCCTGGCGGCCCTCCGCAACGCCGCGCGGCTCACCGGCCGCGGGCTCGGCGACCTGCGGGCGGTCATCTCGGGCTCCGGCGCGGCCGGTATCGCCATCGCGAAGTTCCTGATCGAGGCCGGCATCGGCGACGTCGCCGTCGCGGACCGCAAGGGCGTGGTCTCGGCCGACCGGGACGACCTGACGCCGGTCAAGCGGGAGGTCGCCGGGTTCACCAACAAGGCGGGCCTGACCGGATCGCTGGAGGCGGCGCTCGAGGGCGCCGACGTCTTCATCGGCGTCTCCGGCGGTACGGTCGCGGAGGAGGCGGTCGCCTCCATGGCCAAGGACGCGTTCGTCTTCGCCATGGCCAACCCGAACCCCGAGGTGCACCCCGACGTCGCGCACAAGTACGCGGCGGTCGTGGCCACCGGCCGGTCGGACTTCCCGAACCAGATCAACAACGTGCTGGCGTTCCCCGGCATCTTCGCGGGCGCGCTCCAGGTGCGCGCGTCCCGGATCACCGAGGGAATGAAGATCGCGGCGGCCGAGGCGCTGGCCGGAGTGGTGGGCGACGACCTCGCCGCCGACTACGTCATCCCGTCGCCGTTCGACGAGCGGGTCGCTCCGGCGGTCACCGCGGCGGTCGCGGCCGCGGCGCGGGCCGAGGGCGTCGCACGTCGCTGACGTGAGTGCCGGCTGAGCGGCCCCGCCCGTCACGGGCGGGGCCGTTCCCTTTCCCGCTGATCCCGGCTGCTTCCCGCTGATCGCCACTGATGGCGACTGATGCCCGCTGATTCCCGGTGACTCCTGCCGTGGCAAGAGGGTGTGTGTCACAGCGCGGCCTGGTTCCGCGCGCCGCCGGGGCCGCCTATCGTCAAGGTCATGTTCGCCGTCTACGCCGCCCGAATCGACCGCGACCAGCCGCTGAACGGCCTGGAACTGGGGGAGCGTCCGGCCCCCGAGGCCCGTCCCGGCTGGAGCACCGTCAACGTCAAGGCCGCCTCCCTCAACCACCACGACCTGTGGTCGCTGCGGGGTGTGGGCCTGCCCGAGGACAGACTGCCGATGATCCTCGGCTGCGACGCCGCCGGCGTCGACGAGGACGGCAACGAGGTCGTCCTGCACTCCGTGATCGGACAGAGCGGTCACGGTGTCGGACCCCGGGAGCCCCGCTCCATCCTGACCGAGCGCTACCAGGGCACCTTCGCCGAGCAGGTCGCCGTGCCGACCTGGAACGTCCTGCCCAAGCCCAGGGAACTCTCCTTCGAGGAGGCCGCCTGCCTGCCGACCGCCTGGCTGACGGCCTACCGCATGCTCTTCACCAACGCCGGGGTGCGGCCCGGCGACTCGGTCCTCGTCCAGGGCGCGGGCGGCGGTGTCGCCACGGCCGCGATCGTGCTCGGCAAGGCCGCCGGCCTGCGGGTCTTCGCGACCAGCCGCGACGAGGCGAAGCGCAAGCGGGCGGTGGAACTGGGCGCCGTGGAGGCGCTGGAGTCGGGTGCGCGGCTGCCGCAGCGGGTGGACGCCGTCATCGAGACCGTCGGCGCGGCCACCTGGTCGCACTCGGTGAAGTCGCTGAAGCCCGGCGGCACGCTCGTCATCTCCGGCGCCACCAGCGGCGACCGCCCCTCGCACGCCGAGCTGACCCGCATCTTCTTCCTCGAACTCAAGGTCGTCGGCTCCACGATGGGCACCAAGGACGAACTCGAGGACCTGCTCTCCTTCTGCGCCGCCACGGGTGTACGTCCCGTCATCGACGAGGTGCTGCCGATGGAGCGGGCCCGCGAGGGCTTCGAGCGACTGGAGTCCGGCGACCAGTTCGGGAAGATCGTGCTCACCAACGGCTGAGAGCCGCTTGCGCCGGCCTCTTTCGCGCCGACGGCCGTCCCGTTCCTCCGGGCCGGCCGTCGGCGTGCTCAGACCTTCGGCGTGCGCAGTATCGCCCCGATGTGTGCCGCCGCCGTCGACAGATGGCGGCGGGCGTCACGGAGCTGGTCGGCTGTGACGCCGTGGTCGCGGGCCGCGTCGCGGATGTCGTCGCGGAAGCGGTCGAGCAGCCGGTCCAGGTCGCGCGCCGGGTCGCCGGTCGTCTCCTCATGGGCCCAAGCCGGCTCGTACCCGGCCGGGAAGTCCTCCGGCGTCTGCGAGTACTCCGGCCCGGACGCCGCCGTACCGGTGCCCGTGCCGCCGCGTCCAAAGCCGAAGTCCTTGCCCAGCCCCGTCCCGAAGCTCTTGCCGAAGTCGCCGAACTCCTTGGCCAGTTCGGTCAGGCCCTCCCGGACTCCCGTCGGCCAGTCGCCCCGCGCGAAGTGGTCCTGCACCTGCTCCTGCACGTGCCGGGCGATGCGCTGCATCTCCTCCTGGGCCTGGGCCCGCGCCCGCTCCTGCGCCTCCTTGGCCTGGCGCCGGGCCCGCTGGGCCTCCTCGCGGGCCCGGCGGCTCTCGTCCTTGGCGCGGCGGGCCTGCTCCTTCCACTCCTGCTTGACGCGCCGCATCTCCTCCTTCGCGGCGCGCCAGGCCTCCTTGTCGCCGAGGTCCCCGTACTCCGCGTACTCCCCGTGTTCACCGAAGGGGCCCTCCGGCCGGCCCTGCGCCGTGCCGCCGCGGCGGGCCTCGGAGGCCGCCGCGCGCATCTCGCGCCGCAGGTCGCCGGCCGCGCCCCGCACGTCGGCCCGGATCTCGGCGGCGAGCTCCGCCACCGACTCGCGGATCTCCAGCTCCAGGTCGGCCAGTTCCCCGCTGCGGTCGGCCAGCTCGGCGCGGCCCGCGTCGGTGATGGCGTACACCTTGCGGCCGCCCTCGGTGGTGTGCGTGACCAGGCCCTCGGCCTCCAGCTTGGCGAGCCGGGGGTAGACGGTGCCCGCCGACGGCGCGTACAGCCCCTGGAACCGCTCCTCCAGGAGACGGATCACCTCGTAACCGTGGCGTGGGGCCTCGTCCAGCAGCTTCAGCAGGTACAGGCGGAGGCGGCCGTGGGCGAAGACGGGAGGCATGTCAGAGCACCTTCTTGTCGGTCGTGCCGTCGGCCGGGGCGCCGGTCGCGCCGCCGTCCCGGCCGGAAACGGAATTCTCCCCCGAGTCCACGCCCGCCGCGCCCGCCGGGCCGCTGTCCCGTGGCGCCGCGTCCCACGGCTCGTCCTCGGCCGAGGGCCGGCGCAGCAGGGCGATCGAGCCCGAGACCGTGGTCGCCTTCAGCCTGCCGTTGCCCGCGCCGAGCCGGCCGGTGATCCGCTTGGCGCCCCACTGCCCGCCGACCCGCAGGTCCTCGAAGGCGTTGGAGACCGTGCCGCCGGCGGTGTTCGCCTCGACCTCCGCGTCCGCCGGATGAGGCAGCCGGATGGCTATCTCGCCCGAGACGCTCGTCAGGGTGACGTCGGTCGGCCGGCCCGTCGCATCGAGGTCGACGATCATCGAGCCGCTCACCGAGTCCGCCCGGACGGAGGAGCCCGCCTCGACGACGGTGAGGTCGCCGGAGACCGAGTTGAACCGGAGGTCGCCGCTGAGGGCCTGCGCCTCCACGTTGCCCGCGACGGTGTCCGCGCGCACCGGCCCGGTGAGCCCCACCAGGGTGGTGTCCCCATTGACGCCCTTCACCTCGACGCGCTCGTCGAGCCCGGAGACGACCGCCGAGGCGCCGACGACCCCCACCTCGACCCGGGTGCGGGCCGGCACGGCGAGGGAGACCACGGCGCTGCGCCGCCACCCCTTGCGGTCGAGCCACTTCAGGAAGCCCTTCCAGGGCAGGTCCTCGTACGCCACGGTGAGCGCGCCGCCCTCCAGGGTGACGAGCAGTTCGGGCCCCTCTATCTCGGAGACCTCCAGGCGGGCGGAGTCCTCGTCCGTGCCCACCACGTTCAACGTGCCGTTGACGATGCGCACGTGGAGCTCCCGCGGGGGCTCGTCGAACGTGAGTTTCCCGGGTTCTCCGACGGACCACTCGGACATGGTGCAGACCTCCCCGCCGTGACACGCCATATCGCGTCTTCTCTCGTTTCACGATATATCGCGGCCGCGGAAAGTCAAGACACCCGATCGGGGACGTCGGTGCTCGTATGCAGACCGCCAAAGTGACCGAACGGGGCAAATCGCCCTAGCGTGTGACCATGGCGACGACGGAAACCTCACGCACCGGCCGCGCTCCCGGCGCCCTCCTGCTCTGCCGGGCCGACGCCGACTCCGTCGCCCCCACCGCCCTCCTGCTGGGCGAGACCATGACGCTGGCCCGGGCCGGTGACGGCTGGAGCGTCCTCGTCCCCGGGGGCGGGCCGTGGTCCGGGGGCGGGGAGACGGTCGACGACGTCCTGACCGGCTGGGCCACCGCCCTGGCCGTCGGCGCTCCCTGGCCGGTCCTCGCGCTGTGGTGGGACGCCGACCGCGCCGGCTACACCCTGGTCTCCGGTTTCCGCCGTCCGGTCGGCTACGTCTGGCTGGCCGACGGCACCCCCGCCGGCCAGGACGAGGCGATGCGGACCTTCGCCGGCCGTCTCGGCCTCGGCCCGGACCTGCCGTCGCTCGACCGTCTCACCGCGTCCGACCGCTGGGCCGACGCCCGCGCCCGCCTGCGCGGCCTGCTGACGGTGCTCACGCACGCCGGCGTCGCCCTGCCGCCGGGCCTCGATCCGGGCGAACCCGCCGACCGCCTCCGCGAGGCGGCCGGCGTCCTGCCGGACGCCCGCCCGGTCACCGGCCGGGTCGCCCCCGCCGCCCGCCGGTTCGAAGGGGCGGACCAGCCGCCGGAAGTGGCGGGTGGGCCGCCCGAAGCGGCGGGCGGGTCACGGACGTCCCGCCCGGCACCCGGCGCCGTCGGGACCGGTCCCGGGAACGCCGCCTGGCTGCCCTGGGCGGGCACCTCGAAGGGACAGACGCTGGCACTGGCCCAGCTCGCTGCCGGGCTGCCCCTCACGGCCTGGGGCGCGTACCGCCACAGCGGCGGCTGGCTGGCGGCGGGGGCGCTGCTGCTGGCGCACGGCGCGCTGGGGCTGGCCTACGCCCCGATGCGCCCCTGGGACTGATCCGGCGTACGGAGCCTGACCCGGCGTACGGAGCCGGATCCGGCGTACAGAGCGCACAGTGCCGCACGGCGCGACGAAGCGCGCCTCACAGGCGCCCCGGCACCCGCCCCGGCACCCGGGCCGACACCGGTTCCGGAATCGGCCAGGGTCCCGCCGGTCCCGCCCTCGAACGACCCGCCTACTCGTCGTCCTCGTCGTCCAGCCGGGCCAGCCACGTCGCCAGCCGCTCCACCGGTACCTCGAAGTCCGGGTTGAGATCGACGAACGTCCGCAGCTGCTCGGCGAGCCACTCGAAGGTGACCTCCTCCTCGCCGCGCCGCTTCTCCAGTTCCTCGATGCCTCGGTCGGTGAAGTACATGGGGCCGCTCTCCTGCAGTCGTACCGGGTACTGGGGACAGCCTACGGAGTCACGCGCGGCCGAGGGAGCCGCCAGGGGCGGCCGGGGACGGCCCGCACCGGCCCGGGCCCCGGCGCGGAAGGGCGGGCGGGAACGCGGTGAGGCCCGGCCCCTGGAAACCGCCCTTCCGTTCTAGTGGTCGTCGCAACACCCCAGCTCAGGGGATGCGATGGACTTCAAGATTCGGGAGCTGCGGACAGTGGCTCAGGGCCGCAAGCA